>NZ_FXUY01000002.1:2500-302500 GCF_900182985.1 Pseudomonas helmanticensis
CTGTAGCGATTGGACGTCACCGCCAACGCCAACAAGCCAAGAAAACCCAACGCCCCTACTATTATGTATGGCCGCTTGCGCAACTCGACTGCCAACTGCGACCAATCGAAACCAAGGATAAACGCCATATAGCTGCACAGGTGCAGCACCACATAGGCGAAACACCAAAGCCCCAACTGCCGGCGTACGGCAATCCACCCCGCCCACCCGGTCAGCTTCTGCATAGGCGTCATGCTCAGGGTAATCAACAACAACACCAATGTTCCCAAGCCCAGCCGATCCACCAACACTTTGCCGGGATCGGGCCCAAGCAAATCCTCAAGCGCCTGATACAGCCAGAGCATCGGCCAGATTGCCGCCGCGATGAAAACGCCTATACGCCAGAACGGATACCGCATCAATAGTTCTTCCGCAGATCGAGCCCTGTATATAAAGAAGCGACTTCATCCGAGTAGCCATTGAACATCTGCGTATCGCGCACGTTCGGTTTAAACAGGCTGTTCGGCAACCGTCTCTCCCGCGCCTGCGTCCAGCGTGGGTGATCAACCGTTGGATTCACATTCGCGTAAAACCCATACTCATCCGCCGCGATGCTCTGCCAAGTGGTTTTCGGCTGCTCGCTGACCAGACTGATACGCACGATGGATTTGACGCTCTTGAAGCCATACTTCCAAGGCACTACCAAACGCAGCGGCGCACCGTTCTGATTCGGCAACTCGCGGCCATACATACCCACCGCCAGAATTGCCAACGGATTCATCGCCTCATCCAGACGCAAGCCTTCTACATAGGGCCAGTCGATCAAGGCGAACCCAGAGCGCTGCCCCGGCATGGTTTTGGGATCCTGCAGAGTCTCAAAGCGGATGTACTTTGCATTGGCGTTCGGCCCAACTTGCTTGAGCAGCGCCGAGATTGGAAAGCCGATCCACGGAATGACCATCGACCACGCTTCTACACAGCGCAGGCGATAGATACGCTCTTCCAGCTGATACGGTTTAATAAAGTCTTCCAGCGCATATCGCCCTGGCTTATCCACCTCCCCGTCTACCACCACACTCCACGGTTCAGTTTTCAGCGAACCAGCATTCGCCGCCGGATCACCCTTGTCGGTACCGAACTCATAGAAGTTGTTGTAGTGGGTTGCATCTTTATAAGGCGTGATCGCCTCATCCTTGACATTGACCGCCCCCCACTGGGTAGACGACAGCTTCTCGTCAAACCAGGCAGGCGCTTTGCCGGGCTCGACATCGGCGTATCGGGCGGCATCCTCGGCACTGGCCCAGCGCGGCAGGCTACTGACGGCAATACCGGCAGCAGTAGCCCCCAACAATTGGCGGCGAGAGAGATAGATATTTTCAGGCGTGACATCCGACTCATGGCAGTCAGACGCTTTGGGGATTTTGATCAGCATGACAACTCCGCAGCTTTGGAGGACAGATGCACCCATAGACTGCGGAGTATGCGTGAAATTACATCACTCGGCTTTTTTGTGCCGACGAAGATGCAACAGGTACTGCACCGGACCGGAAGCTGCGTAGGCGAGGAACACCAACAGCAGAATGCGCGGTGGGTCACTGAACACCACGGCAAACACCAGCACAACGGCGAGAATCGCTACGAACGGTACACGGCCCTTCAAGTCCAGCTCTTTGAAGCTGTTGTACTTGATGTTGCTGACCATCAGCATGCCGGCAGCCGCGACCATCAGTGCGACCAGAAACGACATCTTCGAACCCTGAATGCCGTAATCGCTGAACGCCCAGACAATACCCGCGACCACACCGGCAGCCGCCGGACTGGCCAGACCGATGAAGTAGCGTTTATCAGCCGTGCCAACCTGTGTATTGAAGCGCGCCAGACGCAACGCCGCCCCCGCCACATAGATGAAGGCGACCATCCAGCCGACCTTGCCCATGTCGCCCAATGCCCAACCGAACGCCAGCAACGCCGGCGCAACACCGAACGCGACCATGTCAGACAGGGAATCGTACTCGGCGCCGAAGGCACTCTGCGTATTGGTCATGCGCGCCACACGACCGTCGAGGCCGTCGAGCACCATGGCGACGAAAATCGCGATCGCGGCAAACGCGAAATACTTGCTCGCGTTCGCCGAGTCGCCAGCACTCAGGGCAGCCTGGGCGCTCATCGAGTTGATGATGGAATAAAACCCTGCGAACAGGTTCGCAGTGGTGAACAGATTCGGCAGCAGATAGATACCACGATGCCGGACTTTACGACCTTCTGCGTCGTGCCCTTCTTCGATGTGTTCATCGATGGGCAGCAGGCTTTCGGCGTCAGAAGCCTTGTTCGGCTCTTCGGGACGTTCGCTCATGGACATTACCTTGCAACGGTTTGGAGAAATTTCGACAGGTGCCTGAGGACGACAGTTCGGCCACAAACGCTGCAGCTTTATACCAGAACCACCAGCTCAAACGAAAAAACGCGGCCGAGGCCGCGTTTTCCCTACAAGAATGACGACTTAGTTTTTGGCTTTGTCGACGATCTTGTTGGCACCGATCCACGGCATCATGGAGCGCAGTTGCTCGCCGATGATTTCGATACCGTGAGCGGCGTTGTTACGACGCTTGGCGGTCATCGAAGGGTAGCCGGTTGCGCCTTCGCTGATGAACATTTTGGCGTATTCGCCGTCCTGAATACGTTTCAGGGCGTTGCGCATGGCCTGACGGGACTCGGCGTTGATCACTTCCGGGCCAGTCACGTACTCCCCGTATTCGGCGTTGTTGGAGATCGAGTAGTTCATGTTGGCGATACCGCCTTCGTACATGAGGTCAACGATCAGCTTCAGTTCGTGCAGGCATTCGAAGTAGGCCATTTCCGGCGCGTAGCCAGCTTCAACCAGGGTTTCGAAACCGGCTTTAACCAGTTCAACGGTACCGCCGCACAGAACGGCTTGTTCGCCGAACAGGTCGGTTTCAGTCTCGTCCTTGAAGGTGGTTTCGATGATGCCGGTACGACCGCCACCAACGCCAGCAGCGTAGGACAGTGCAACGTTTTTGGCGTTGCCCGAGGCGTCCTGGTAGATCGCGATCAGGTCAGGGATACCGCCGCCCTTGACGAACTCGGAACGTACGGTGTGGCCCGGAGCTTTCGGCGCGATCATGATCACGTCGAGGTCGGCACGCGGAACAACCTGGTTGTAGTGGATCGCGAAGCCGTGGGAGAAGGCCAGGGTGGCGCCTTTCTTGATGTTCGGCTCGATTTCGTTCTTGTACAGAGCAGACTGGAACTCGTCCGGAGTCAGGATCATGACCAGGTCGGCAGCAGCAACGGCGGAAGCAACGTCAGTCACTTTCAGGCCGTGAGCTTCAGCTTTGGCAACGGTGGCCGAACCTTTACGCAGACCAACAGTAACGTCAACGCCGGAGTCTTTCAGGTTGCACGCTTGGGCGTGGCCCTGGGAACCGTAACCGATGATGGCAACTTTCTTGCCCTGGATGATCGACAGGTCGCAGTCTTTTTCGTAATAAACTTTCATGAAATTCCCCTATATATCCAGGCCGTTCAGGCCATTCACTAATTTGGTTTAGATGCTGAGTACTTTGTCGCCGCGGGCAATGCCGGTCACGCCGCTGCGGACGGTTTCCAGAATCGATGCGGTGCCGATGGACTGAATGAAGCTGTCGAGCTTGTCGCTGGTACCGGTCAATTGAACGGTATACACGCTGGCACTGACATCGACGATCTGTCCACGGTAAATATCGGTGGTGCGTTTGATCTCGGCGCGCTGGGCGCCAGTGGCCTTGACCTTGACCAGCATCAGTTCGCGCTCGATGTGAGCGCTTTCCGACAGGTCCACCAGCTTGACCACTTCGATCAGCTTGTTCAGGTTTTTGGTGATCTGCTCGATGACTTCATCGTGGCCAACGGTGGTCAGCGTCAGACGCGACAGGGTCGGGTCTTCGGTCGGGGCCACGGTCAGGCTTTCGATGTTGTAGTTGCGCTGCGAGAACAGGCCGACTACGCGAGACAAAGCGCCGGGTTCGTTTTCCAGAAGCAAGGAAATAATGTGCCGCATGATTAAGTACGCTCCGTCTTGCTCAGCCACATGTCGCGCATCGAGCCGTCTTTGATCTGCATCGGATAGACGTGCTCGCTGGTGTCGACCGAAACGTCGATGATCACCAGGCGATCCTTCATGGCGAACGCTTCTGCCATCTTCGACTTCAGATCTTTCGATTCGGTGATGCGTACGCCGACGTGGCCGTAGGCTTCAGCCAGCTTGACGAAGTCAGGCAGCGATTCCATGTAGGAGTGCGAGTGACGGCTGCCGTAGCTCATGTCCTGCCACTGACGAACCATCCCCAGAACACCGTTGTTCAAGATGACGATTTTCACTGGCAAGCCATATTGCAGGCAGGTCGACAGTTCCTGGATGTTCATCTGGATACTGCCTTCGCCGGTGACGCAGGCAACGTCGTCATCCGGGAAGCTCAACTTGATACCCATGGCCGCCGGGAAACCGAAGCCCATGGTGCCCAGGCCACCGGAGTTGATCCAGCGATTCGGCTTGTTGAACGTGTAGTACTGCGCAGCGAACATCTGATGCTGGCCCACGTCGGAAGTGATGTAGGCATCGCCCTTGGTCACTTCGCAGAGGGTTTCGATCACGGTCTGCGGCTTGATCACGCTGCCGTCGCCCTTTTCGTAAGGGAACAGGCCGCGATCACCACGCCATTCATCAACCTGCTTCCACCAACTGGCCACGGACTCCTTGTTCGGGGTCTCGCCGATTTCCTTGAGGATCGCGACCATTTCGGTCAGGACGCTCTCAACCGGACCAACGATAGGCACGTCGGCCTTGATGGTCTTGGAAATCGAAGCCGGGTCGATGTCGATGTGAATGATCTTGGCGTTAGGGCAGAACTTCGCCGGGCCATTGATCACGCGATCGTCAAAACGCGCGCCGACCGCCAGGATCACGTCAGCGTGGTGCATCGCCAGGTTGGCGGTGTAGCTGCCGTGCATGCCGAGCATGCCGATGAACTGACGATCAGTACCAGGGAAACCGCCGAGGCCCATCAAGGTGTTGGTCACTGGCAGGTTGAGCATTTTCGCCAGTTCGGTCAGCGGTGCGGAACCGTTGCCGAGAATCACGCCGCCACCGGAGTACATGACCGGGCGCTTGGCCGCCAGGAGCATTTCTGCCGCCTTGCGAATTTGTCCGGAGTGACCGCGAACGGCCGGGCTGTAGGAACGCAGCTTGGCTTTCTTCGGGAAGATGTATTCGAACTTCTCGGCCGGGTTGGTCATGTCTTTCGGGATATCGACCACGACCGGGCCCGGACGACCGGATTGCGCCAGGTAGAAGGCCTTCTTCATGACTTCCGGGATTTCCGAAGCGTGTTTGATCATGAAGCTGTGCTTCACGATCGGCCGGGAAATACCGATCATGTCGGTTTCCTGGAACGCGTCGGTGCCGACCATGGTGCTTGGCACCTGACCGGAAATGATCACCATTGGAATCGAGTCCATATAGGCCGTGGCAATACCGGTGATGGCGTTTGTGGCGCCTGGACCGGAAGTCACCAATACCACGCCGGCTTTACCGGTGGCACGGGCATAGCCGTCAGCCATATGGGTTGCCGCTTGTTCGTGACGAACCAGGATGTGATTCACTTCCGGTTCTTTGAACAGGGCATCGTAAACATGCAGGAGAGCACCACCCGGGTACCCGTAGATATATTTGACGCCTTCGTCACGCAAAAAGCGGACGAGCATCTCACCGCCAGATAAAAGCTCCACGTTGTTCACCTCTAAAACGCCAGAATACCGTCCACAAAAAAGGGGCGGGTCTTAATAGGTTTACTTCTCGGCAGAGCATGAGCGACGGTGGTCGCCGACTACGTCAGCACTGACTGAGCAAGTATTGGGATCGTCCCAAGTGTTGCGGGCCTTTCCCACCCAGCGCGAGGTAACGCGTTGCGGGTGTAACAGGTCGGCGCGGATGTGCGCCTCATGATCTACCGAGTGGGTCTGCTTCTGGCAGTCCCTCTACAGCGGACTTTGGATTCTTCTGTTTCGCCCTCTCCAAGTCAAGTCGTCTGTGTGGTTAATTGTGGGTAAGCACATGAGAACGCAAGAAAAAACCTGAAAACCGCTACTCTGTTAGTGTCAATTGCGCAATTTTGCCAAGGAATCAGCATGCGAACGCTCCTTCTCACTCTGCTGATCGGCCTCAGCCCATGGTGCATGGCCGCTCAAATCTACAAATGGGTCGATGCCCAAGGGGTCACGCACTTCGATGCGCAGCCACCAGCGGGCCAATCATCCACTACCGTGCAGACGCCCTCCTCGCCCCCGCCGAAACCTGCGGCAATGCCGGGCAGCGGTGCGCTCGGTGATCAGAAGGCTATCGATGACAAGGTGAAGAAACAGGTGGCTGATCAACAGACGCAGCTCAAGCAGTTTTGCGAGCAGGCACGGACCAACCTTGCGCAATTGCAGAACAATCCGCGATTGAGGGAGGAAGTAGAGGGACAGTTACGCCGGCTGGATGATGCGCAGCGTCAGGAGCGCATCGTCGAGGCGCAGAAACAGATCGCACAGAATTGCGAGTAGACACCAATGTAGGAGCTGCCGAAGGCTGCGATCTGTTGATCTTGCTTTAAAAACAGGATCAAAAGATCGCAGCCTTCGGCAGCTCCTACAGTTATCCGCTGCCCGCCGTAAAAAGGATTGAGGCGGTGCCAGCCCGCAAAGGATCGGTTTAGCGCGAGGCGGTGATCAGCAGGTCGAACTCTTTGAGCAGTACCTGAAGCTGACGATCCTTGCCCTGCAGGTTGCGCTGGGCGAAGACCATTTCAGCCATTTCCTGAATACCCGAAGCGTTCGGCAATGGCAGGTCCTGTTCGAGGATCATCTTCATCCGCGGCAGGAAAATCCATTGCAGCCACTGTTCGAAGTCCAGCGTATCGACCGAAAACGGCTCAACACTGCTCAGCGCCTCGACCGACGGCGAAACCTCATCCCACCAGCCCTGCGTGCGCAGTTCACGCTCGATCAGCAACAGCTGATCGGCGATTTTCGGGAAACGGGCATCCATCACAGCGAAACCTTGGCCTTCTGACGGGCCTGAGCGGCGCCGGCGGAATCACCTTGTTTCTCACGGGACTGAGCGATGATTTCCCACAAGTTGGCCTGCAAGTCCGGACGGCCATTAGCCATGGTCAACGCACGACGGGCGAACTGTTCAGCTTGCGGCGCATCGCCCTGGGCCATGCGCACTTGCGCCAGGCGATAAAGGACTTGCGGCTCACGCGGAGCGACCCGTTGCGCACGCTCCAGGCTGGAGGACGCACCATTGAGATCGCCGCCGGCCTGTTGCTGTTGAGCGGTGGTCAGCAAGGCGAGCACCGGACCATCCAGTTGCTCGTCGGCCGACAAGCCACCGCCACTGCTGGCCGATGGAATCCCGCTCGGCGTCGAAGGCATGCTGTAGCTTCCGGAATTGACCGGAGCCGACTCTACCGGCGAAGGCGTGTACGGCCCCGACGTGATCCCACCGGACGCCGGACCCGGCACGATTGGCGAAGAGCTGATCGGCGTCGACACGGCGGCGCCACCACCCGGCACCATCACCACCACACCGGTATCGCCTTGCGGGATCGCCTGAGTCTGGCCCTGCACAGGACGTTTCACGGTCGTTTGACGGAAACCGCCATTGGCCGAAATGCGCTCGCTGTTGGACACCGCAGTCCCGGAGTCAACCACCGGAATCGAACCATGCTGTACGGTAGAGCAGCCGCTGAGCAAAGCCACGGCGGTCACCGCTGGAATCAACCACTTGTTCACTTGAAACCCTCTTTGCTTAATTCATCCAGCCCTTGACCCAATCCATCACCGATTCGCCGGAGGCAGGTGTTTCACCTGCACACGAGGCGCCGGGTGGCGGTTCGCTGCCGCGAATATACGGCATCTGCACCGCTCCGGGGCAGTTGGCATCGGAGCCCTGCCCGGTACGCGAATCGACCCACGCCTGTACGACGTTATCCGGCTGCGGCATGTCCAGCGGCAGCGGATCGGCCTTGCGCATGAAACTGGTCCAGACCTGCAGCGCACCGGTCGCACCGGTGAACGGCGTCTTGCCGTTGTCGTCGCGCCCCAGCCACACCACTGCCAGCAGATCCTGGCTGAAACCGGCAAACCAGCTGTCGCGGGAATCGTTACTGGTACCGGTCTTGCCGGCCAGCGTCAGAGTCTTGGGCAACACGTTGTAAACCGAGCTGCCGGTGCCTTCACGCATCACGCGCTGCATGGCGTTCTGGATCAGGTAGATAGACGCAGGGTCGAAGCGCTGTTCAATCTGGAACGGATAACGCTTGAGCGGCTCACCCTCGGCGGTCAGCACGCTGCGAATTCCGCGCATCGGCGTATTGAAACCGCCGTTGGCCAGCGTCTGGTACATGGTCGCGACTTCGATAGGAGTCATGCCGCCCGCACCGAGCAACATCGACGGGAACGCCGGAAACTCACGCGTCACGCCCAGCCGACTCAAGGTCTTGAGCACGTTCGGCACGCCGACTTCCAGGCCAAGACGCGAGGTCGACAGGTTGTAGGAATGCGCCAGCCCCTGATAAAGGAACACGGTGCCGTGGGAGCGACGGTCATAGTTCTGCGGTTTCCACACCTGGCCGTTCGCGCCTTTGACCGACAACGGATCGTCCGACAGCCAACTGGTCAGCGTGTACTGACTCGGTTTTTCCAGCGCCGTCAGATAAACCGCGGGCTTGATCAACGAGCCGACCGGCCGCACGGCATCCAGTGCCCGGTTGAACCCGGCGTAACTGGCCTGACGGCTGCCGATCATCGCCTGCACTTCGCCGGTTTCCGGATTGGTCACGACCATTGCCGCTTCGACGTCATCGGAACCCTTGCGCCCCGACAGACGCTTGAAGGTATCGTTGACCGACGCCTCGGCTTTCATCTGCAGGATCGGATCGAAACTGGTGAAGATGCGCAGGCCTTCTTCGGTCAAGTCTTCGTCGCGATAATCTTCACGCAGCTGACGTTTGACCAGATCGATAAAGCCCGGGAACGAGCTGTCGGCCAGTTTGCCGCGAGTGGTCACGCCCAGCGGCATGTTCTTCGCAGCGGCCACTTGCTCGGCAGTCGCAACGCCTTGTTGCTCAAGCACGTCGAGCACCAGGTTACGACGTTCCAGTGCACGCTCGGGGTTGCGACGCGGATTGTAATAGGACGGGCCTTTGACCATGCCGACCAACAGCGCAACTTGATGCAACTTCAGTTCGGACAACGGCTGACCGAAGAAGAACTGGCTGGCCAAGCCGAAACCGTGCACCGCGCGCTGGCCGTCCTGACCGACAAAGACTTCATTGAGGTACGCCTCAAGGATTTCCTTCTTGTCGTAATGCAGTTCCAGCAACAGCGCCATCATCGCTTCAGTGAGCTTGCGGGTCAGGCTGCGTTCGCTGGTCAGGTAGAAGTTTTTCACCAACTGCTGGGTCAGCGTACTGCCGCCCTGAGTCATCTTGCCGCCAGAAGTGTTGACCCAGACTGCCCGGGCAATCGATTTCGGCGACACACCCCAATGGCTGTAGAAATCGCGATCTTCCACAGCGACCAGGGTTTCGAGCAGGTACGGCGGCACTTGGTCGATCTTGATCAGGATTCGGTCTTCCAGGTTCTTCGGATAAATCCCGCCGATCATCAGCGGCTCGAGACGGACCACGGACAATTTCGAACCGTTGGTCGCCGACAGTTCAGCCACATAATCGCCGGAGAAACGCACGCGCACCGGTTGCGGTTTCTCCAGACCTTCATAGAACTGGAAGCCACGGGTGTTCAAGTCGACAGTATTGCCGCTGACGGCTGCGGCGCCGGGGCCGTTGCTCACGGCTTCGCGGCGATAGCCAAGGGCATCGAGTTCGGTGAGGAAATCTTCCTTGCTGAGCTTTTGTCCGACGAACAGCTCGAGCGGGCGCGCGTAGACCTTGGCCGGGATGGTCCAGCGCTTGCCGGAGAACTTCTCCTGCACCACGGCATCGAGGTAAACGGCGAAGCCGGCCAGCACCACAAGGCCGACCAGACTGAGTTTAATGGCCCAGCTCAACCACGGGCTCAGGCCCTTGGAAGGTGGTTTTTTCTTGGTACGGGGAGATCGGGTTCGAGTCATGGCGGCGGATTATACGCACTTTATTCACACTCAACAGGAGCGCTCCGAGGTTTGCGTAAGGCTGGCGAGCGGCCATAATGGCCGCCTCGAATTTCCCCCGTCTCTGAAGGATCGCCCGTGAGCCAATCACTGATCGCTGCCCTGCAAAACCCGGCCCTCTATCCGCACCCTGTCGAAGGGTTCCAGGTCATCGAAACCCATATTTCCTGGGTGATCCTCACCGGTCCCTTTGCCTATAAAGTGAAGAAGCCAGTGAATTTCGGCTTCCTCGACTTCACCGGTCTCGACGCGCGCGCACATTTTTGCGCTGAAGAGCTGCGCCTGAACCAACGCCTGACCGACGATTTGTATCTCGAAGTGTTGCCCGTCACCGGCAGCGTCGAGGCACCGCAACTGAACGGCGACGGCCCGGCCATCGAATACGTGCTGAAAATGCGCCAGTTCCCACAGACCGGGATGCTTAGCACCCTGCAAGCGAATGGCGAGCTGACCACCCAGCACATCGACGAAATGGCCGAGCAGATCGCCCGCTTCCACCTCACTGCACCCAAAGTCCCAGCCGAACACGACGCTGGCACCCCGGACAGCGTGATGGCGCCAGTTTCGCAAAACTTCGAGCAGATCCTGCCATTCCTCAGCGACAAGAACGATCTGCTGCAACTCAACGCACTGAAGGCCTGGGCCGAAAGCAGCTTCGAGCGTCTAAAACCACTGTTCGCTCAACGCAAGACCGAAGGCTTTACCCGTGAGTGCCACGGCGACATCCACTTGGGCAACGCCACCGTCATTGACGGTAAAGTGGTGATCTTCGACTGCATCGAATTCAACGAACCGTTCCGCTTCACTGACGTCTGGGCCGACACCGGTTTCCTCGCGATGGACCTCGAAGACCGTGGCCTGAAATCCCTCGCGCGTCGTTTGATCAGCCAGTACCTGGAGCTGACCGGCGACTATCAAGGCCTGGAGGTGCTGAACTTCTATAAAGCCTACCGCGCACTGGTTCGCGCCAAGGTTGCGCTGTTCAGCATGCCGGCAGACGCGACCCCGGTGCAGCGCGCAACCACCCTGCGCCAGTACCGCAACTACGCCAACCTGGCGGAAAGCTACAGCACCATTCCTTCGCGCTTCATGGCTATCACCCACGGTGTTTCCGCTGTCGGCAAGAGCCGCGTGGCCATGCGCTTGGTCGAAGCGCTGGGCGCGATTCGCCTGCGTTCCGACGTTGAACGCAAGCGCCTGTTCGGCGAGCAGACCGTTGCCAACGATGTGCAGGCCGGCATTTATAGCGCTGATGCCAGCGTTGCGACCTACGCCCGCCTGCACGAAATCGCTGAAGTGATCCTGCACGCCGGTTTCCCGGTGGTGATCGATGCGACTTATCTCAAACGCGAGCAGCGTGACAGCGCAGCGAAAATCGCTGAAGCCACCGGCACGCCTTTCCTGATTCTTGACTGCAATGCGCCGCAAGCGGTGATCGAGAGCTGGCTGGCGATTCGTCAGGCCGATAAACAGGATCCGTCCGACGCCACCCTGGCCGTGATCGAAGCACAACAGGCCAATCGCGAAGCGCTGACGCCGGAAGAAATTCTGCGCAGCAAACGCGTGCAGACCAATGAATCCGGCACGCTGGACACCGTGGTCGCGCAGATCCGTCAGCGCCTGCCAGGCCTGTAAGAAACTATTTCGGCCGTGAAGCCCTCGCTTGCTTCACGGCCGTCAAATAGTGGCACTATACTGGCGTCATAAAACCAACGGTGATATGACATGAGCCAGCCGAAACTTCTCGACACCCCGCTATATGCCTTGCTGCACAAAGACGACATCACAGGTTTCAACAAAGAGCGCCCACAGGATGGCCCGATCGACATGGTCGGCGGCGATTTTCGTGGTCTGGATCTGCGTGAACTGAACGCCGATGGCGTGGATTTCCGGGACGCGTACTTCCGATCTGCCGATCTGCGTGGCATCGATTTCCGCAATGCATCGCTGGAAGGTGCAAGCCTCGCGCACGCACAGATTTCCGGTGCGTACTTCCCGCCGGAGCTGAGTGCCGACGAGATTCTGATGTCGATGAATTTCGGTACGCGCCTGCGTTATCGCACTCGCTGATACTTTCAACTCTCTCTGACACGACACCTTTCCCCTGTGGGAGCGGGCTTGCTCGCGAAGGCGTAGTGTCAGTCGACACCTCTGGCGGCTGATCGGACGCCTTCGCGAGCAAGCCCGCTCCCACATTTGTTTCCGCATTTCCTCCCTCCTTTTTGCGTTCGCAGCCCCTTTCTTAGAAGCGTTTGCGTTGAATCCGACCAAACAACCACGCTTTTCCTACTGATGGCTACACTCCTGAGAAGCTCGCCCACGCACCATTCGGCCGTCGCAAGGAGGCTTGATGAATGATGAACTGCAACACCTGAAGAATCTTGGCAAGACGTCGGCGCAATGGCTGCATGCCGTGGGCATCCACAGCGCCTCGGACTTGCGTCGCCTGGGCGCGGTGGACGCCTACCGGGCCGTGCGTACCCGAGGGTTTCGCGCATCGAAGGTGTTGCTTTATGCGATTGAGGGCGCGTTGATGGATGTGCACTGGAACGACATCCCCGCCGAACGCAAGGACGCCCTGAACAAACAGCTCGAAGCCATTTCCTCGCGACACAAGAACTGAACGGGCGCTGACCGCCATGTATTTACTGGGGGAACAATCGGCGCACGCCGACGCACTGATCAATCGTTTGCAGAGTTTGCCTGGGCAATGGCTCGAAGGCCTGGCGCCGTGCGGGCCGACTGTCGAACTGCAGGCAACGGATGATCTGCTCGCGCAGTTGCCAGACGACCAATTGTTTCTGCTCAGCGAAGGCGTGATCAACGGCTGCATCGGCGCGCGGCCACTGTTTTATTGGCAGGAAGGTGATTTGATCGGCCTCCAGCAGGGTGATGATTGGGGTGACTGCCGCTTGTGCAGTGACGGGCCATTGCGCTTGCAACCCTACCGGCGCAATCAGTTTTTCCAGCACCTGTTTGCTGATTCTTCCCGAGCGGATCAATTCCTTGAATACCTGCTGGGGCAAATGGCGATCCTCGCCCACGCCGTGGCGGAACTGAAGCCGCGAGAGTTTCGCAGCACCAACGGCTTCAAGCGGGTCGAGGCGGGAGAGGTACTGATCCAGCAGGGGGACGCCGCCGATCATGTGTTTGTGATCATCGACGGGCATGCCGAGGCATTTGTCGATGGGCAAAAGGTTGGCGATGTGCCCAAGGACGAGATTTTCGGCGCCATGGCGGTATTCACTGGCGAGCCGCGCAACGCCACGGTAATCACTCGCGAGCCGAGCACGGTAATGCTGATTCCCGGCGATCAATTTTTGAGCATGACTCGCTCAAATCCGAAGATCGCGCACAGCCTGATCGAGAGCATGGCGCGGCGTATCGGCCAGCTCAACAAACAGATCACTCAATTGACGACCGCCAAGGGCTAGCGCGCAGCCCTTTGTTTTCGGGGCGTTCCGGCCATTCCACAGACTAAATCAAATAAATCCAGAATCAGTGGTTGACTCGGTAATGAGAATCGCTATGATTATCACAACTGGTCGCGAGATCAGTCGATATTCTGAAAAGCCCTTGGTTCGGACTCTCAGATTATCTCCTCATCAGGCTAATCACGGTTATTTGACCCGGTTTTTTACCGGGTCTTTTTTTGCCTGTGGAAAAGTCATTTGCCGAATTGTTTGCGCATCTGCTTGCAGTAATCCTGCTTCGGCGTCGCGGGTGTGTACCAGACGTAATCGGCCATCGCCGCCGTCATCTCGCTGCCCTGCTCCGCCAGCATCAACACTGTGGGTGCCTGAGCAGCGCCCAAATCCAGCAAGTGCACCGGCACCCCGACATCCTTGCGCGCATGCCAAGCGCCGGCCAGCAACATGGCTGGCGTCGGCGCAGCCAACAAACGCTGTGCCATACGCCGATCGCGCTGTTGCTGAACGGCGAGCATTGCCGGCATTTGCGACTTGGGCAGCAGACCACAGTGGGAATCGCTGATTTGTTCCAGTAACGTCGTCTTCACCGAATCGGCGTTACTGCGCTCACCACTTAACCCAGGCGGCTTGCGGTAAACGGCGCGGATTTCGCCGTCATCCAGATTGGCCGCCAGCAGTGGATAAGGTTGTGCAAGGGCGAAACGGACGATTGGCCCATAGAGGTTCCAGTCCCAACCGTCCTGCCAGGCCAATGCCGCAGGAAGATCAGCGGCGGGCGAGGCCGACTGGCGCTGGGCATCGACGTTGGGTTGCTGATCCGGCGTGAGCATTTCCAGCGACAGGCTGCCCTGCGGTCGCCTTTCACCCAGCGACTGCAATAACCATAACTGCACGGCGTGATGATCGGCGTTGTCGTGCTGCTCGCCAATGATCAGCCGTTCAGGCGCAGCGAGCCGGTCGATCAGTTCCTGCGCCGTCAGCAACTGACCACTGCGCAAATCGCGAATCTCGCCATTGACGGGCGGCGGCGCAACAACGTGCTGACACCCCGCAAGCACCACCAACGCCAACAGCCACAGCCCACGCATGCACTCACCTCGACGGGGAAATCAACGGGCGATGATCAGCGGATGCCCACGCTCCGGGTGCGGCTGCACCAATACTTCAAGACCGAACACCGCTTTCAGCGAGTCCGGCCGCAAGACTTGCTCGGGGGTATCCAGCGCCACCGGACGCCCACCCTCAAGCAGCAACACCCGATCACAATAACGCGCCGCCAGATTCAAATCATGCAGGATCACCAGCACCGCCGCCCCGCGATCGGCAAACTCGCGCACGGCCTGCAAGGTTGTGTGCTGATGCAGCGGGTCGAGCATCGACGTCGGTTCATCCAGCAACAGGGTTTGCCCGGCCTGACCCGGCCAGAGCTGTGCCAGCACCCGCGCCAGATGCACACGCTGGCGCTCGCCGCCGGACAACGCCAGATAACTGCGGCCGCTCAGATGCCCGGCATCCGCCGCGGTCAGTGCTGCGGCGACAATTTCCTCATCGCGCACCCGGCCGCTTTGATACGGCAAGCGGCCCATGCCGACGACTTCTTCAACGCGAAAGGCGAAGTCCAGGGTCGACACCTGCGGCAGTACCGCCAGACGTTGAGCGCGTTGTGTGCCCGTCCAGTGATTCAGCGCCTCGCCGTCGAGCGAGACCTCGCCCTCGCTGGCGCTCAGTTCACCGCACAGCGCCCCGAGCAACGTGCTTTTGCCAGCACCGTTCGGCCCCAACACGCCCAGCACCTCGCCCGGCTCAAGTTGCAGGGTGACGCCACTGAGTACCGTTTTGCGCCCACGCTGGATCTGCAGATTGTGCGTACGCAACATCAGGCACGCCCTCGCAGCAGCAGATAAAGAAAGAACGGTGCACCGATAAATGCCGTGACAATACCGATCGGTAACTCCGCCGGCGCCAGCGCCAGACGCGCGACCAGATCGGCGAGCAGCAACAGGCTCGCCCCGGCCAGCACCGATGCCGGCAGCAACACCCGATGATCAGGACCGGCCAGCAAACGCACCAGATGCGGCACCACCAGGCCAACGAAACCGATCATGCCCGCCGCTGCCACCGCCGCGCCGACACCCAGCGCGGTGCAGAACACCAATTCACGCTTGAGCCGCTCGACGTCGATGCCCAGGTGCCCGGCCTCCGACTCACCGAGCAGCAAGGCATTCAGTGCCTTGGCCCGACGCGGTAACCACAGCGCCACGCCAGCACTGATGATCAACAATGGCCACAACCGCGCATAACTGGCGCCATTGAGGCTGCCCAGGTTCCAGAACGTCAGCGTGCGTAACGTCGCGTCATCCGCCAGATAAGTGAACAGCCCCACCGCTGAGCTGGCCAGCGCCGTCAGGGCAATCCCCGCCAGCAACATGGTCGCGACGTTGGTCTGGCCGTTGCGTCGACCGAGTCGATAGACCAGCGCCGTCACCCCGAGGCCGCCGAGAAACGCGCAGACCGACAACAGATAGGGCCCGAACCATTCCGGCAAACCACCAAAAAACGATCCGCCGACAATCGCAATCGCCGCACCCAACGCCGCACCGCTGGAAACACCGACCAGCCCCGGATCCGCCAGCGGATTACGAAACAGGCCTTGCATCGCCACGCCAGACAAGGCCAACACACCGCCGACCGCCAGCCCGAGCAAAGTACGCGGCAGACGAATCTGCCCGAGAATCAGCTCAGCCTGCTCCAGACCCTCTGGCGCCAGTGGCACACCGAGCATGCGCAATCCCGCGCGCAACGTATCGAGCAACGGCAGGCTGACCGGCCCCAACGCCAGTGACAGCCAGATCGCCAGCAAACACAGGAGCGTCAGGCCGATGAACAAGCCACGGGGTTTTACCAATGTGGTCATTGGCCGCTCTTGGCCGGATAGAAACCGTCAGACAGGGTTTTCAGCGCTGTCGGCAGACGCGGACCGAGGCCACCGACCAGCAGCGTCGGGTCCAGCTCCAGCACGCGCCCGGTCTTGGCGGCGCGGCTTGAATTGAGAATCGGGTTTTCCTTGAACAGCGCAGCTTTCGCCGCCTCACCGGTCAACGCACGGTCAGCGAATACCAGCACCTCAGGATCGAGGCTGGCGAGGGACTCCACGGAAAACGGCTTATAGCCGGTGTGGGTGGCGAGATTGTGTCCGCCGGCCTGTTGCAGCAGCCAGTCGGCGGCCGTGTCCTTGCCCGCGATCAAAGGCTTGCCACCGGCATGACCGAGCAACAGCAACACGCCCGGCGCTTTCTGTTTGACCTGAGCTTGCGCGACACGCGACTTCTGCGCATCGAGTTGCTGTTGATAACTTTGCAGCAGTTGCGCAGCCTGTGGCTTGGCGCCCAGCAACTGGCCCAGATGAGTGACATTCTTCTCCAGCGTCGGCAGATCCGGCTGGGCCGAGAACAACTCGACCTGAACCTTCGCCGCTTTTACCTGCGCAAGCACTGGGGGCGGACCCATTTCTTCGGTGCCGATCAGGATGTCCGGGCGCAGACTGAGAATGCCCTCAGCGGAAAGGCTGCGCTGATAACCAATGCTCGGCAGCGCCTTCAATGACTGCGGATGCTGGCTGGTGGTGTCGACGCCGACCAGTTTCGACTCGCCACCCAAGGCGCTGACCCACTCTGACAATGCGCCGCCGGCACTGACCCAGCGTTGCGGCAAATCAGCCGCTGCAGCCTGGTGGCTGAGCAAAAGTGCGACACACAGCACAGCAACGCGGGTACTCAGGCGCATACACAGCTTCCTTGAACAAGGTTTTTCCCGGGCATCGGGATGACAGGCCAAGTATCCTCGACATCTGCCAGCCGCCCTGCGGACGAAGGCCGCCATTTGATAATTGTTTGCATTTAAACGTCAAGCTCGGACATATCCAGACACGAGCCGACACTAGAGGATAGTCATGAAGTTTCTCTGCGCAGGCGCCGATCTGGCTGAAGCGAAAAGCCGTGGTTTCGAGATCGACGGCAACAAGCTGTTCGCCGTGCGCCGCAGCGGCCAGGCCTATGTCTACCTCAACCGCTGTCCACACCGTGGGGTGGGACTGGAATGGCAACCCGACCAGTTTCTCGACCCGAGCAACAGCCTGATCCAGTGCGCCACCCACGGCGCCCTGTTTCTGATCGAGGACGGTGAATGCGTTGCCGGGCCTTGCGCCGGGCAAGCCCTCACCGCCATCCCGTGCCGCGAAGACGCGCAAGGCCTGTGGATCGATGTTTAACCGTTGAGCAACACGTCGAGGCGCCGGTCGATGACCATCTCTTCATGGCTCAAGCGCACGCCGTACGCTAGCACCTCGACGCCGCAAGCGACCGCCTCAAGCAGTGCGTCTGCGTAGGCCGAATCGATTTCCCTCGCAGGACGCACCGCTTCGATCCCGCTCAGATTGACGCAATACAACTGCACCGCCCGAATACCGTCACGCGCCAGATGCGCCAGCTCACGCAGATGCTTGGCGCCACGCTGGGTCACCGCATCGGGAAACGCCGCCACGGCCGTACCATCGAAGCCCAAGGTGACGCTCTTCACTTCGACATAAGCCGGGCCGCTTGGGTATTCGAGGCGGAAATCGATACGGCTTTTTTCCTGACCGTAAGCGACTTCACGCTTCAACGCGGTAAACCCGTTTAATTCGGTGATCACGCCAGCCTGCAAGGCCTCTTCGACCAAGCCGTTGGCGCGCCCGGTGTTCACACAAAACAGCCGCCCTTGCGGGGTTTCGCCGACTTCCCAAGTGCCGGGCAACTTGCGCTTGGGGTCATTGGAGCGACTGAACCAGACCTGCCCGCCCTCGACCTGACAGTTGAGCATCGAGCCAGTGTTTGGGCAGTGAATAGTCAACAACTCGCCGCTAACGGTTTCGATATCGGCGAGAAAACGCTTGTAACGACGAATCAGTCGCGCTTCTTCAAGAGGAGGATAAAAGCGCATCAGCCGTGCCAGCTATTCAGGCCACGCGCGATGCGCTCCACCGCTTCCTGTAAGCGAGGGAGGTTTTGCGTGTAGGCAAACCGCACATGGTGGCTGGCCTGATAGCGACCGAAGTCGAGTCCCGGGGTAAACGCGACATGCTCGGTTTCGAGGAAATGCCGGCAGAACGCGAAGGCATCGCCGCCGAACTGGCTGATATCGGCGTAAAGGTAGAAGGCGCCTTCAGGTTCAACGGCGATGTTGAAACCGAGCTCGCGCAATGCCGGCAGCAGGAAGTCGCGACGACGGCCGAACTCGGCGCGGCGCTCTTCCAGAATGGCGATGGTGTCTGCTTCGAAGCAGGCCAGTGCCGCGTATTGCGCCATGCTCGGGGCACTGATGTAGAGGTTTTGCGCGAGTTTTTCCAGCTCGCTGACTGCGGCATCAGGCGCTACCAGCCAACCAAGACGCCAGCCGGTCATGCCGAAGTATTTTGAGAAACTGTTCAACACAAAAGCGCTGTCATCGACTTCCAGCACGCTGGCGGCGTCAGTGCCGTAAGTCAGGCCGTGATAGATCTCATCCACCACCAGATGTCCGTGTCGGGCCTTGATGGCTGTGGATAACCCGGCCAGCTCATCGCGGGTCAGGATCGTACCGGTCGGATTGGCCGGCGATGCGACCAGTGCGCCGACGCTGTCGTGATCCCAATGTCGCGCAACCAGATCCGGGGTCAGTTGATAACGCACGTCCGGCCCCACAGGAACAAGCTGCGCCGCGCCTTCGACCAGGCGCAGGAAGTGCCGGTTGCACGGGTAACCCGGATCCGCCAGCAGCCAGTGTTTGCCGGGATCGACCAGCAAAGCGCTGGCCAGCAGCAGCGCGCCGGAGCCGCCCGGGGTGATCAGAATCCGCCGTGGATCGATGTTCAGGCCATATCGCGATTGATAAAACCCGGCAATGGCTTCGCGCAGCTCGGGAATGCCGCGCGCGGCGGTGTAACGCGTCTTGCCTGCCGTCAGCGCCGCTTGCCCGGCACGGATGATCGGCTCGGCCGTAGTGAAGTCCGGCTCGCCGATTTCCAGATGGATCACATCGTGGCCTTCGGCCTGCAATTCATTGGCCCGCGCCAGCAGCGCCATCACATGGAACGGTTCGATCGCACGACTGCGCGCACTGTAGGGCTGAGCCATTGGCTTTCCTTCGACGGGAAAAAAGAGACGATTCTACCCATCTGCCGGAACGAGCGAGAACCCGCAGCGGTCACAGCCTCAAGAACGCTGGACTGTAACGATACGAGCGTACGCTCCAGGATTGACTAAAATCAGTGATTGAACAGGTCTTCAACACCACCAGACACGGCTTGCCAAACATTTGCAAGCGCCACCCGCCGGGGCCTCGACATCCGGGAGTAGCGCAGGCCGAATTGATCTGGTAAGTTCGCCCGCTTGCAGCCGCAGGGCCGGCAGGTGTCGGTGATGGAGCAATCCTGCGCAATGGATTACAAGAGTAGAGGCGGTCCATTTCATGCCCACCCAAGCAAAGCAACAGCAGAATCAGACGATCAGCGGTTTCGAACCTTATGTTCCGGCGAAAGGTGAAGAGTACATGGGCGCCCCGATGCGCGCGCACTTCACCAAGGTCCTGAACAAGTGGAAACAGGAGTTGATGCAGGAAGTCGACCGCACCGTTGACCACATGAAGGACGAAGCAGCCAACTTCCCTGACCCGGCCGATCGTGCCAGCCAGGAAGAAGAGTTCGCCCTTGAGCTGCGCGCCCGCGACCGCGAGCGCAAGCTGATCAAGAAAATCGACAAGACGCTGCAACTGATCGAAGACGAAGAGTACGGTTGGTGTGATTCGTGCGGCGTCGAGATCGGTGTAAAGCGCCTCGAAGCACGCCCTACGGCCGACATGTGCGTCGACTGCAAGACCCTGGCGGAAATCAAGGAAAAGCAGGTCGGCAAGTAACCTCGACCTGAACGAAAAACGGAGCGTGCGAACGCTCCGTTTTTGTTTCTGACGTTTGCCATTGGCTCTTGTGGGAGCGAGCCTGCTCGCGAAAGCGCTGTGTCATTCAACATTTGATCGTCTGACACCACGCTTTCGCGAGCAGGCTCGCTCCCACAGGTTGACCTGCGTATAGCCTGAAAAGTAGCTTCGTTTCCATGACTGCCAAGACATCCCCCGCCTACATCGGCCGCTTCGCCCCAACCCCCAGTGGCCACCTGCACTTCGGTTCGCTGGTTGCCGCCCTCGCCTCCTACCTCGACGCCCGTTCGGTCGGCGGTCGCTGGCTGGTGCGCATGGAAGATCTCGATCCGCCCCGTGAAGAACCCGGAGCGCAAGCCGCGATCCTCAAGGCGCTGGAAAGCTATGGCTTCGAATGGGATGGCGACATGGTGCGCCAGAGCGATCGGCATGACGCTTACGCCGACGTGCTCAACAGCCTGTTCAATCATGGCCTGGCCTACGCGTGCACCTGCTCGCGCAAACAGCTCGAAGCGTACAACGGCATTTATCCTGGCCTGTGCCGCAATGCCGGCCACGATCAACAAGACGCGGCAATCCGCCTGCGCGTGCCGGAGCTGGAATACCACTTCATCGACCGCGTGCAGGGCGAGTACCGTCAACACCTCGGTCGCGACGTCGGCGATTTCGTCATCCGCCGGCGCGACGGCCTCTACGCCTATCAATTGGCCGTGGTGCTCGACGATGCCTGGCAAGGCATTACCGATATCGTCCGTGGCGCCGACCTGCTCGACTCGACACCGCGCCAGCTCTACCTACAAGAACTGCTCGGCATGCGCCAGCCGCGATACCTGCACTTGCCGCTGATTACCCAGCCGGACGGCAACAAACTCGGCAAGTCCTACCGTTCGCCGCCGCTTGAAGCCGATCAGGCCACACCGTTGTTACTACGAGCCTTGCGCGCTCTGGGGCAAAACCCTGGCGCCGAACTGGCCCACGCCTCACCTCAAGAGTTGCTCAACTGGGGCAGCGCGCACTGGGATGCCAGCAAGATCCCGCGCACACTGACCCTGCCCGAGGCGCAACTGCTATGACGACACTTGCAGTCGCGCGCCCATCCGTTACCATCGCCGCACGTTTTCGGGCACGCGCATAAAAAAGAGAGGCCGGGATGTACATCTATCGCTTGGTCCTGCTTTTAGTCGTGGGGATCTACCTGTTTTCCCCCGCCATCATGGATTGGTGGATCGACGCTACGGGCGCCTGGTATCGCCCCTATCTGCTTTGGCTGATCCTCATAGTCGTGACCTTCATCCTGCAGAGCCAAAAAGATGCCGATGAGCTTTAGTCTGACCCAGATGATCCTGATCAGCGCCGCGTACCTGGCGACGCTGTTCGGCGTTGCCTGGGTCAGCGAACGGGGCATGATCCCGCGCGCGATCATTCGTCACCCGCTGACCTACACCCTGTCGCTGGGGGTTTACGCCAGTGCGTGGGCGTTCTACGGCACGGTCGGCCTGGCGTATCAGTACGGCTACGGTTTTCTCTCCAGTTACCTCGGTGTGTCCGGCGCGTTTCTATTGGCGCCGGTGCTGCTCTATCCAATTCTGAAGATCACCCGCACCTATCAACTGTCGTCGCTGGCGGATCTGTTTGCCTTTCGTTTCCGCAGTACCTGGGCCGGCGCTCTGACCACGATCTTCATGCTGATTGGCGTGTTGCCGTTGCTGGCCTTGCAGATTCAAGCGGTGGCCGACTCCATCGGCATTCTCACCGGCGAACCGGTGCAGAGCCGCGTGGCGCTGGCGTTCTGTGCGCTGATCATCCTGTTCACGATTTTCTTTGGCTCCCGCCACATCGCAACTCGCGAGAAACACGAAGGCCTGGTGTTCGCGATTGCCTTTGAGTCGGTGATCAAACTGGTCGCCCTCGGCGGCGTCGGCCTCTATGCCTTGTACGGCGTGTTCGACGGCCCGCAGCAACTTGAGGTGTGGCTGCTGCAAAACCAGACCGCCCTTGCTGCGCTGCACACGCCATTGCAGGAAGGCCCGTGGCGCACGCTGCTGTTGGTGTTCTTCGCTTCGGCGATCGTGATGCCGCACATGTATCACATGACGTTTACCGAAAACCTCAACCCGCGCTCGCTGGTCAGCGCAAGTTGGGGTTTGCCGCTGTTCCTGCTGCTGATGAGCCTGGCAGTGCCACTGATTCTCTGGGCCGGCCTCAAGCTCGGCGCCACGACCAACCCGGAATATTTCACCCTCGGTATCGGTATTGCCGCTAACAGTAAACCGCTGGCATTGCTCGCCTATGTCGGCGGTTTATCGGCAGCCAGCGGCTTGATTATCGTCACCACGCTGGCGCTATCGGGAATGGCGCTGAACCATCTGGTGCTGCCGCTTTATCAGCCGCCGGCCGAAGGCAACATCTACCGCTGGCTGAAGTGGACGCGCCGCGCACTGATCGTCGCGATCATCATGGCCGGCTTCGGTTTCTATCTGATGCTCGGCGCCGAGCAGGATCTGGCCAACCTCGGCATCGTCGCATTTGTGGCGACCCTGCAATTCCTCCCTGGGGTGTTGTCGGTGTTGTACTGGCCGACCGCCAACCGTCGCGGCTTTATCGCCGGTCTGCTGGCGGGGATTCTGGTCTGGGTGGTGACCATGTTGTTGCCGCTGGTCGGCAATCTGCAGGGGTTCTACATCCCGCTGCTGAACATGATTTACGTGCTCGACGACACCAGTTGGCACATGGCCGCAATCGCCTCGCTCGCCGCCAACGTCTTGATGTTCACGCTGATCTCGCTGTTCACCAATGCCAGCCCGGAAGAGGCCAGTGCCGCCGAGGCCTGCGCGGTAGATAACGTCCGTCGCCCGCAACGTCGCGAACTGCACGCCGCCTCGCCGCAGGAATTCGCCACACAACTGGCCAAACCGCTGGGCGCCAAGGCGGCGCAGAAAGAAGTCGAGCAAGCACTGCGCGACCTTTATCTGCCCTTCGACGAGCGCCGCCCGTATGCCCTGCGCCGTTTGCGCGACCGCATCGAAGCCAACCTCTCAGGCCTGATGGGCCCGAGCGTGGCGCAGGACATGGTCGAAACCTTCCTGCCGTACAAGGCTGGCGGTGAAAACTATGTGACCGAAGACATCCACTTCATCGAAAGCCGCCTCGAGGATTACCACTCGCGCCTCACAGGACTGGCTGCCGAACTCGATGCCCTGCGCCGTTACCACCGCCAGACCTTGCAGGAACTGCCGATGGGCGTCTGCTCGCTGGCCAAGGATCAAGAGATCCTGATGTGGAACAAGGCCATGGAAGAACTCACCGGCATCGCCGCGCAACGCGTGGTCGGTTCGCGCCTGAGCACCATTGGCGAGCCGTGGAAAGAATTGCTGCAAGGCTTCATCAATCTGCCCGACGAGCATTTGCACAAACAACACTTGGCCCTCGACGGCCAGACGCGCTGGCTCAACCTGCACAAAGCGGCGATCGATGAGCCGTTGGCACCGGGTAACAGCGGTCTGGTGTTACTGGTCGAGGATTTGACCGAAACGCAGATGCTCGAAGACAAACTGGTGCACTCCGAACGTCTGGCCAGCATCGGTCGACTTGCGGCGGGCGTAGCTCATGAAATCGGCAACCCGGTCACCGGCATCGCCTGTCTGGCGCAAAACCTGCGCGAAGAGCGCGAAGAAGACGACGAGCTGACGGAAATCAGCGGCCAGATTCTCGAACAGACCAAACGCATATCGCGCATCGTTCAGTCGCTGATGAGTTTTGCCCACGCGGGCAGCCATCAGCACAGTGACGAGCCCGTCTGTCTGGCCGAAGTGGCCCAGGATGCCATCGGGCTGCTGGCGCTGAACCGGCGCAATTTCGAAGTGCAGTTCTACAACCTCTGCGATCCCGATCACTGGGTCGAAGGCGATCCGCAGCGACTCGCCCAGGTCTTGATCAATCTGCTCTCCAACGCCCGCGACGCCTCGCCGCCGCACAGTGCGGTACGGGTCAAGAGCGAAGCCGGCGAACACACGGTCGATCTGATCGTTGAAGACGAAGGCAGCGGTATTCCGAAGAACATCATGGACAGATTGTTCGAACCCTTCTTCACCACCAAGGATCCTGGCGAAGGCACCGGTCTGGGCCTTGCACTGGTCTATTCCATCGTTGAAGAGCATTATGGACAAATCACCATCGACAGCCCGGCTGATGTACAAAGCCAACGCGGCACCCGTATCCGGGTGACCTTACCGCGTCATGTCGAAGCGACGTCCGCTGTGAACTGAGACCGTCGAGAGTATCGAATCAATGCCGCACATTTTGATCGTCGAAGACGAAACAATTATCCGCTCCGCCTTGCGCCGCCTGCTGGAACGTAACCAGTACCAGGTCAGCGAAGCCGGTTCAGTGCAGGAAGCACAAGAACGCTTCACCATTCCTACGTTCGATCTGATCGTCAGCGATCTGCGTTTGCCGGGCGCTCCGGGCACCGAGCTGATCAAGCTCGGCCAGGGCACGCCGGTGCTGATCATGACCAGTTACGCCAGTCTGCGTTCAGCGGTCGACTCGATGAAGATGGGCGCGGTGGACTACATCGCCAAGCCTTTCGACCACGATGAAATGCTTCAGGCCGTTGCACGGATCCTGCGTGATCGCCAGTCGGCTCCGGCTGCCGGCGAAGCGGTTGCCAGCAAATCGGCCAATGGCAGCGGCAAATCCGCCGTCGACAACAGTAACGGCGAGATCGGCATCATCGGTTCCTGTCCACCCATGCAGGACCTGTACAGCAAGATCCGCAAAGTCGCACCGACCGATTCCAATGTGTTGATCCAGGGCGAGTCCGGTACCGGTAAGGAACTGGTGGCCCGTGCCCTGCACAATCTGTCGAAACGCGCCAAGGCGCCGATGATCTCGGTGAACTGCGCGGCCATCCCGGAAAGCCTGATCGAATCCGAACTGTTCGGCCACGAAAAAGGCGCGTTCACTGGCGCCAGCGCCGGGCGCGCGGGTCTGGTCGAAGCGGCGGATGGCGGCACCTTGTTCCTCGACGAAATCGGCGAACTGCCACTGGAAGCTCAGGCCCGCCTGCTGCGCGTGTTGCAGGAAGGCGAAATTCGCCGGGTTGGTTCAGTGCAATCGCAGAAAGTCGATGTGCGCCTGATTGCGGCCACCCACCGGGACCTGAAAAGCCTGGCGAAAATCGGCCAGTTCCGTGAAGACCTTTATTACCGCCTGCACGTGATCGCCCTGAAACTGCCTGCGCTGCGCGAGCGCGGTGCCGACGTCAACGAAATTGCCACGGCTTTCCTCGCTCGCCAGAGCGCACGCATCAACCGTACCGACCTGAAATTTGCTGCGGATGCCGAACAGGCCATCCGTCATTATTCCTGGCCAGGTAACGTGCGTGAGCTGGAGAACGCCGTCGAGCGCGCGGTGATTCTCAGCGAAAGCCCGGAAATCTCGGCCGAGCTGCTGGGCATCGACATCGAGCTGAGCGATCTGGAAGACGACGAGTTCATCGGTCTGCCGCCACAAACGGCGGGTAACGCCAGCAGCAGCCATGAGCCGACCGAAGACCTGTCGCTGGAAGACTACTTCCAGCACTTCGTCCTCGAACATCAGGACCACATGACCGAGACCGAACTGGCGCGCAAACTGGGTGTCAGCCGCAAATGTCTGTGGGAACGCCGTCAGCGCCTGGGCATCCCACGGCGCAAGACCGGGGTCGCCAGCGAGAGCTGAACGTTACCTGTCGAGTGTGCGGGTAACGCTTGAAGATGTGAAAAAACTGTTACCTCAGTCGATTCACGTAACAGAAGCCGGGGTTATCGGTAACGAAACCCCGGCTTTTTTTCGCCCCGAGAAAACGGTTATATCGACCTAACCCTTTGTTTTACTGGGTTTCGCAAAAGTTGGCACGACCCCTGCTATATGTTTGGTACAAGAACAATAACAAGCAATGCACAAGACAATAAAAATAAGACGAATCGACTCACGCACAATAAAAACAAGACGGCGAGAGGCGCAGCTAACTGATTCTTTTGGAGAGGCGTTGTATTTGGGGCTTGCCCCACGACCAGGCCGAGAACAACAAAAACTGTCCTAAGACAGAGCCTGTACTGGTTGGATCGTAAGATCACTGCAATTCAGCGACCAAAGCAATCCGTTTGCTCTTGGCTCCCGATTGGGAGGGTCATGAAGGTAAAGCTTCATGGCGAGGGCACTCAACAAAAACAAGAAGCCCGAATCAATAATAAAAAGAGCACGCAACTACTTCTTGGGGAGCTTCGGCTCCCCTTGTGGTTTCTCCCTCCCGGCAAAATCCTTCGAATTTCCCTTGCTCGACCCTTGCTGCTTGCGGCTTACAGCTCAAATCTGCCGTGTCCTACACCATCCCCCGACTAAATGCTAGAATCTGCGCCCATCATGCGGTCATTCTTTGGTATGGCCGAACATTCCTTCAAACAGTGCATCCCATGCTGAAGAAGTTGTTCCAGTCATTCCGAACTCCCGTGCGTCGTACGCAACACATCCGCAGCACCCCTGAAGTGCTCAACAGCGGCCAACATTCGCTGCAGAAAACGCAGTTCAGCCGCTATGCGGTGAATATCGTCGAACGTCTGCAAGGTGCCGGTTACCAGGCTTATCTGGTCGGCGGTTGCGTGCGTGACATGCTGCTGGGCATCACGCCCAAGGATTTCGACGTCGCCACCAGCGCCACACCCGAGCAAGTCCGTGCCGAATTCCGCAATGCGCGGATCATCGGCCGTCGCTTCAAACTGGTGCATATCCACTTCGGTCGCGAAATCATCGAAGTCGCGACCTTCCGCGCCAATCACCCGCAAAACGAAGACGACGAAGACAGCAACCAGTCTTCGCGTAACGAGAGCGGGCGGATTCTGCGCGACAACGTTTACGGCACCCTGGAAGAAGACGCGCAACGCCGCGATTTCACCATCAACGCCCTGTATTACGATCCGGTCAGCGAGCGCATCCTCGATTACGCCAATGGCGTACACGACATCCGCAATCACCTGATCCGCTTGATCGGCGATCCGAAGCAGCGTTACCAGGAAGACCCGGTACGCATGCTGCGCGCCGTGCGTTTTGCCGCCAAGCTCAACTTCGGCATCGAAAAGCACACTGTGCAGCCGATCCGTGAACTGGCACCGATGCTGCGCGAGATCCCTTCGGCGCGTCTGTTCGAAGAAGTACTCAAGCTGTTCCTCTCGGGGCACGGCGCGATCACCTTCGAAATGCTCGTCGATCTGCAACTGTTTGCGCCGCTGTTCCCGGCCAGTGCCGATGCACTGGAACACAACCCGGAATACACCCACACGCTGATCAGCGAAGCGCTGACCAACACCGACCTGCGCATCAAGCAGAACAAACCGGTGACCCCGGCGTTCCTGTTTGCCGCGCTGTTGTGGCCTGCCCTGCCGGCCCGCGTGTTGCGCTTGCAGGAACGGGGCATGCCGCCGATTCCGGCGATGCAGGAAGGCGCGCACGAGTTGATTGCTGAACAGTGCCAGCGTATCGCGATTCCGAAGCGCTTCACCATGCCGATCCGCGAGATCTGGGACATGCAGGAGCGCCTGCCACGTCGCAGCGGCAAACGTGCCGACCTGTTGCTGGACAATCCGCGTTTCCGCGCCGGTTACGACTTCCTGCTGCTGCGTGAAAGCGCTGGCGAGGAGACTGATGGCCTCGGCGAATGGTGGACGGACTATCAGGACGCCAACGAAAGTGAGCGTCGCGACATGATCCGCGACCTCAGCGGCAAGGACGAGGGCGGCAGCGGTGCTCCGCGCAAACGTCGCCGCAGTGGCGGTTCCAAGCGCAAACGCGCCGGCGCCCCGAGCGCTTCGACCGGCGAGTAACGCATGGAACGCATCTACATCGGCATGGGCAGCAACCTCGCTGACCCTGCCGAACAATTGCGCAGCGCCGTCGAGGCGCTGGGGCAATTGCCGCAGACGACCCTCGCCGGTGTTTCCGCCTTCTATCAAAGCGATTCGTTGTTGCCCGGCCAACCGCGTTACACCAACGCGGTTGCCGCGCTCGACAGCGCGCTCGCCCCTCTGCAACTGCTCGATGCGTTGCAGGCGATCGAGAATGATCAGGGCCGCGAACGTCTTGAGCGCTGGGGTCCGCGCACACTGGATCTGGACATTCTGCTGTTCGGCGATCGACTGATCGACGAGCCACGCCTGAAAGTCCCGCATTACCAGATTCAGGAACGCGCCTTCGTGCTCTATCCCCTCGCCGAACTGGCTCCGCCGGAGCTGCGCCTGCCCGACGGCCGCAGCCTTCCCGACCTGCTGGCCGCCTGCCCGTTCGTCGGCCTCGAACGCCTCCCGACAGATTGATTGCAATCCCCTGTGGGAGCGAGCCTGCTCGCGAAAGCGGTGTGTCATTCAACACCATGTTGACTGATCCGCCGCCTTCGCGAGCAGGCTCGCTCCCACATTGGTTTATTCCTCACCCAGGATTTTTGTCGGACAAAAAGCCCTCGAATCAGGCCCGTCGTGCCGCTGAATCGCATCAGTAACGCCGGTAACACTCCCCTCGTAACATTGCGGTAACACACGCAATTGACTTCCTGTTGGCTCATCACGACTATAGGCGTCCCGCTGCCGCCAACCCGGCACATACGGGCGCAATCCAGGCCTTATAAGCACGACAAAAGAGCGTGCGCCTGAGTAGATGAAGAATCACGCGCGTTACTCGCAGTAGTTTCCAGAGCGCCTGAACGAGGATTTTTTACATGCCAGCCATCACCCTGACCACGCTCCAGAGCCTCAAGCAGAAAGGTGAAAAGATCACCATGCTGACTTGCTATGACGCGACCTTCGCCCAAGCCTGCAACGAAGCTGGTGTCGAAGTGCTGCTGGTGGGCGACTCCCTCGGCATGGTCCTGCAAGGTCATGACAGCACTTTGCCGGTGACCACCGCAGAAATGGCCTACCACACCGCCAGCGTCAAACGCGGCAACACCGACGCGCTGATCCTCGCCGACCTGCCCTTCATGGCCAACGCCACCCTCGAACAAACCATGAGCAACAGCGCCATGCTGATGCAGGCCGGCGCGCACATGATCAAGGTCGAAGGTCAGTTGTGGCTGGCCGAGTCGATCCGTCTGCTCGCCGAACGCGGTGTGCCGGTCTGCGCGCACATGGGCCTGACCCCGCAAGCGGTGAACATTCTCGGCGGCTATAAAGTGCAGGGCCGCAACGAGAACCAGGCGCGGCAGATGCGTGCCGATGCGATCTCGCTGGAACAGGCCGGCGCGGCGATGCTGCTGCTCGAATGCGTACCGAGCGAACTGGCCGCAGAAATCAGTCAGGCAGTGAAGATCCCGGTCATCGGCATCGGCGCCGGTAACGCCACCGACGGTCAGGTGCTGGTACTGCACGACATGCTCGGCCTGTCGATCACTGGCCGCGTACCAAAATTCGTCAAGAACTTCATGCACGGCCAGGACAGCATCCAGTCCGCACTGAAGGCTTACGTCAGCGAAGTCAAAGCCACCACGTTCCCTGGTATCGAACACGGATTCTCTGCATGAACACCGTAAAAACCGTACGCGAACTGCGCGCCGCCGTCGCCCGCGCGCGCAAAGAAGGCAAGCGCATCGGCTTCGTGCCGACCATGGGCAACCTGCACAGCGGCCATGTTGCGCTGGTGACCAAAGCCACCCAACGCGTGGACTTCGTCGTCGCGAGTATTTTCGTCAACCCGCTGCAATTCGGCGCCGGCGAAGACCTCGACAAGTACCCTCGTACCCTCGCAGCCGATCAGGAAAAACTTCTTGAAGCCGGTTGCTCCCTGCTGTTCGCGCCGACGGTCGAGGAAATGTACCCCGACGGCATGGCCGGGCAGACCCGGGTCAGCGTGCCGCAACTGTCCGAAGGCCTCTGCGGCGCCAGTCGTCCGGGGCACTTCGAAGGTGTCGCGACGGTGGTCAGCAAGCTGTTCAACATGGTCCAGCCGGATCTGGCGATTTTCGGCCAGAAGGATTATCAGCAACTGGCGGTCATCCGCGCGTTGGTGCATGACCTGAACATGCCGATCCAGATCATTGGCGAGCCGACCGTACGCGCTGCCGACGGCCTGGCGCTGTCGTCGCGCAACGGCTTCCTCAATGAGGAGCAACGCGCGGTGGCTCCGGTGGTCTATCGCTCGCTGAGCAACATTGCCGAGTCGATCAAGCAAGGCGAACGCGACTTCCCGGCGCTGATCAACGCTCAGTTGCAACAACTCGAAGCCGCTGGCCTGCGTCCGGATTACCTGGAAATCCGTCACGCCCTGACCTTGCGTCCGGCGACGGCTGAAGACCGTGACCTGGTGATTCTGGTGGCCGCGTTCCTCGGCACTACACGGTTGATCGACAACCTGCACCTGAATCTCGATACCTCGGTTTAACGGCAAGATCAAAAGATCGCAGCCTGCGGCAGCTCCTACCTATTCGCTCTGTAGGAGCTGCCGCAGGCTGCGATCTTTTGCGTTGTATTGCCGGCCCCAAAGCCTTCGGGCACACTGCCCGCCGTTCGATTCCAACCCGGGAAACCCCTCATGCACGCGATCATGCTCAAGGCCAAACTGCACCGCGCCGAAGTCACTCATGCGGTGCTCGACTACGAAGGTTCGTGCGCCATCGATGGCGAATGGCTGGACTTGTCTGGCATCCGTGAATACGAGCAGATCCAGATTTACAACGTCGACAACGGCGAGCGTTTCACCACCTACGCAATCCGTGGCGAAGAAGGCTCGCGGATGATCTCGGTCAACGGCGCCGCCGCGCACAAGGCCAAGGTCGGCGACCGGGTGATCATCTGCGCCTACGCCCACTACAGCGAAGCGGAGCTGGTCAATTTCAAGCCGCGCATGCTCTACATGGCCCCGGGCAATGAGCTGAGCCATACCAGCAATGCCATCCCGGTTCAGCTCGCCTGATCGCGTTATCGCCCCGCTCACCCTCCGTTGGTCGGCCAGTTCCCGCTCTCGATGTTAAAAAAGTACAGGGATCTGGTCAGACAAAGTCAAGACAGAACGCAGCGCGAGGTTTACTGTATTCGCCCTGTGTCCAGAAATCGTGTCGACACAGTTGGCCCCACGCCCAAACATGGCGTGTCGTGGCTGTTCAGTGTTCAAAAGGCCGTTCAAGTAAAAAGGAAAACCGCAGCGATGGCGTACTACCGCACTCCTCACGACGTTACCGCTCTGCCCGCCTGGCAAGCGTTGAAAGATCACCGCCAAGCCATGCAGGATTTCAGCATGCGCGAAGCCTTCAACGCCGATCCGCAGCGCTTCAATCAGTTCACCCTCAGCAGTTGCGGACTGTTTCTCGATTATTCGAAGAATTTGATCAACGCCGAGACCCGCAATCTGCTGGTGGGTCTGGCCAATGAAGTCGATCTGAAGGGCGCAATCAAAGCGCTGTTCGACGGCGAAATCGTCAACTCGTCCGAAGGCCGCCCGGCGCTGCACACCGCCCTGCGCCGCCCGGTGGGCGACAAGCTGTCGGTCAACGGCGTCAACGTGATGCCGGAAGTCCACAAGGTGCTCAACCAGATCACCGATCTGGTCGGGCGCATTCATGACGGTCTGTGGCGTGGCTACACCGAGAAGCCGATCACCGACGTGGTCAATATCGGCATCGGTGGCTCGTTCCTCGGCCCTGAGCTGGTCTCCGAAGCGTTGTTGTCGTACGCGCAGAAAGGCGTGCGTTGCCACTATCTGGCGAACATCGACGGCAGCGAGTTCCACGAACTGACGCAAAAACTGCGTGCCGAAACTACGCTGTTCATCGTTTCGTCGAAGTCCTTCAACACCCTCGAAACCCTGAAAAACGCTCAGGCCGCACGTGCCTGGTACCTGGCGCAGGGCGGTTCGGAAGCCGAGCTGTATCGTCACTTCATCGCCGTTTCGAGCAACAACGCCGCTGCCGTGGCGTTCGGTATCCGCGAAGAAAACATCTTCCCGATGTGGGACTGGGTTGGCGGTCGTTATTCGCTGTGGTCGGCGATCGGTTTGCCAATTGCTCTGGCCATCGGCATGTCCAACTTCAAGGAACTGCTGTCCGGTGCCTACACCATGGACCAGCATTTCCAGACCGCGCCGTTCGAACAGAACATGCCGGTGCTGCTGGCGTTGCTCGGTGTCTGGTACGGCAACTTCTGGGGCGCGCAAAGCCACGCGATCCTGCCGTACGACCACTACCTGCGCAACATCACCAAGCACTTGCAACAGCTGGACATGGAATCCAACGGCAAGAGCGTGCGTCAGGACGGCACCGCCGTATCGACCGATACCGGTCCGGTGATCTGGGGCGGCGTCGGCTGCAACGGTCAGCACGCCTACCACCAGTTGCTGCATCAAGGTACCCAACTGATTCCGGCCGACTTCATCGTGCCGATCGTCAGCTTCAACCCGGTCTCCGACCACCACCAGTGGCTGTACGCCAACTGTCTGTCGCAGAGCCAGGCGCTGATGCTCGGCAAGACCTTGCCGGAAGCCGAGCAAGAGTTGCGCGACAAGGGCATGAGCGAAGAGCAGGTGCACAAACTCGCACCGCACAAGGTGATCCCGGGCAACCGTCCGAGCAACACCCTGGTGGTTGAACGCATCAGCCCGCGTCGTCTCGGCGCACTGGTGGCAATGTATGAGCACAAAGTGTTCGTGCAAAGCGTGGTCTGGGGCATCAACGCCTTCGACCAGTGGGGCGTGGAACTGGGCAAGGAACTGGGCAAAGGCGTCTACAACCGCCTGGTCGGCAGCGATGAAAGCAACGCTGACGATCCGTCCACTCAGGGCCTGATCAACTACTTCCGCGGTCGTCACCGCGGTTGATTGGATGGCTCGGCCCACAGGCTTTGGCTCAACCCAAATCCTTTGGGCACAGAGATCCTTTGTAGGAGTGAGCCTGCTCGCGATAGCGGTGTATCAGTCAGCGTTGATGTTGAATGACACACCGCTATCGCGAGCAGGCTCACTCCTACAGTTGTTTTAGGGGGGCATTTATCAGGCTCAGTCATCAGGTTACCTATCCGGCTTGAACCCTTTGCACTCTCGGCGCATCTTTATTCTTCGCACAACAAGAATAAGGAACCGTCATGTTCGATATCAGCACGTTCCCCAAAGCCGATGCCGTCCGCCGGGCTGCTCAGTTGAGTCAGGACGACTATCAGCGCCTGTACCGCGAATCCATTGAACACCCCAGCACCTTCTGGGCCGAACAGGCCACGCGCTTCCTCGACTGGAGCACGCCGTGGCAGACCGTTCAGCGCTACGACCTGAAAACCGGTGAAGCCGCCTGGTTTGCCGGGGGCAAACTGAACGTCAGCTACAATTGCATCGACCGCCACCTGGAACAACGCGGCGAGCAGACCGCCCTCCTTTGGGAAGGCGACGACCCTGCGGAATCAGCGCAAATCACTTACAAAAAACTCCACCACCATGTCTGCCGGCTGGCCAACGTGCTGAAAAGCCGTGGCGTGAAGAAAGGCGACCGGGTGTGCATCTACATGCCGATGATCCCCGAAGCCGCGTACGCCATGCTCGCCTGTTCGCGGATTGGCGCGATCCATTCAGTGGTGTTTGGCGGATTCTCCCCGGACTCCCTGCGTGACCGCATTCTCGATGCCGACTGCCGCACCGTGATCACCGCCGACGAAGGCGTGCGCGGCGGCAAGTTCGTGCCGTTGAAACAGAACGTCGACAAAGCCCTGCTAAGTTGCCCGGACGTCAGCACCGTGGTGGTGGTCGAACGCAGCCAAGGCAAGGTCGACTGGGTCGAGGGCCGCGACCTCTGGTATCACCAGGCCGTGCGCGATGTCAGCGACGATTGCCCGCCGGAGCCGATGGATGCCGAAGACCCGCTGTTCATCCTCTACACCTCCGGCAGCACCGGCAAACCCAAAGGCGTGCTGCACACCACCGGCGGCTATTTGCTGCAAGCCGCGATGACCTTCAAGTACGTGCTCGATTACCGCGACGGCGAAGTGTTCTGGTGCACCGCCGACGTCGGTTGGGTTACCGGCCACAGCTACATCGTCTACGGCCCGCTGGCAAACGGCGCGACCACGTTGATGTTCGAAGGCGTGCCGAGCTACCCGAGCAGCTCACGATTCTGGCAGGTGATCGATAAACACAAGGTCAACATTTTCTACACCGCACCCACCGCCCTGCGTGCGTTGATGCGCGAAGGGGCCGAACCGTTGAAGGAAACGTCGCGCGCCAGCCTCAGATTACTCGGCAGCGTCGGTGAGCCGATCAACCCGGAAGCGTGGGAATGGTATTTCAATGTGGTCGGCGAACAACGCTGCCCGATTGTCGATACCTGGTGGCAGACCGAAACCGGCGGCATCATGCTCAGCCCGCTGGTCAGCGCCCAACGGATCAAACCGGGCTGCGCCACCCAGCCAATGTTTGGCGTGCAACCGGTGCTGCTCGACGAGCAAGGCAAGGAAATCAAAGGCGCTGGCAGCGGCGTGCTAGCGATCAAGTCGAGTTGGCCGGCACAGATCCGTAGCGTCTACGGCGACCCGCAGCGAATGGTCGACACTTATTTCAAACCCTACCCCGGTTACTACTTCACTGGCGACGGCGCGCGCCGCGACGAGGACGGTGATTACTGGATCACAGGGCGCATCGACGATGTGATCAACGTCTCCGGCCATCGCATCGGCACCGCCGAAGTGGAAAGCGCGCTGGTGCTGCACGACAGCATCGCCGAGGCCGCTGTGGTCGGTTACCCGCACGACGTCAAAGGCCAGGGCATCTACGCCTTCGTCACGCCCATGAATGGCGCCGAGCCGAATGACGATCTGAAGAAGGAACTGCTGGCCCACGTCAGCAAGGAAATCGGCAGCTTCGCCAAACCGGACCTGATCCAGTGGGCGCCGGCCTTGCCGAAAACCCGCTCAGGCAAGATCATGCGGCGCATCTTGCGCAAGATCGCCTGCAACGAACTCGACAGCCTCGGTGACACCTCGACGCTGGCCGATCCGAGTGTGGTGCAGGGTTTGATCGACAAGCGCCTCAATCAGTAACACTTCGGGCGCGGCCAACCGGTCGCGCCCGCCCATCTTCACAGAGTGGTCATGGAATTCATCCGCAGTCGCATCGAACAGCAACTCATGAGCCTGACCGGGTTGTCCCTCGGCCAACTCGACCTGGAAAATCCCAAGGGCGATCCCGGCCTGTTCGGCCCCGACTCGATCAGTTGGCAGGTGCACGGCGATTTCAGCAGCATGTTGATCGGCGGCATCAGCGCATTATTGCTGCAAGCCCTGCATCCACTAGCGCTGGCTGGGGTTTGGGATCATTCGAACTTTCGCCAGGACATGCTCGGACGCTTGCGCCGCACCAGTCAGTTTGTCTCCGGCACCACGTTTGGCTCCAGGCGTGATGCCGACTGGTTGATCGAGAAAGTCCGCACCATTCACCTGCAAGTGGTCGGCACCGCGCCGGATGGCCGACCTTATGCGGCGAGCGATCCGGACCTGCTGACGTGGGTGCACGTGGCCGAGGTCAGCAACTTTCTCGGCGCCCATTTACGTTATCGCAATCCGCAGTTGTCCGTTTCGGATCAGGATCGTTACTACGCGGAAATCGCCGTGGTCGCCGAACGTCTGGGCGCACGCGATGTGCCCAAGTCGCGGCTGGCTGTGGCCGAATATCTGCAAGGCATGCGCCCACAGTTGCTGTGCGATGGCCGCAGCCGTGAAGTCTTGCGCCTGTTATTGGCCGCGCCGGCGCCGAGTGCTCTGGCGCGACCGTTTGGCGATCTGATGATGAAGGCGGGGATTGATCTGCTGCCGGACTGGGCCAGCGACATGCTTGATGTCCGCCAGAGCTCGTTGCAACGTCAACTGATTCGCGCCAGCGTCAAACGCAGCGCGCCCATGCTGCGCTGGGCGATGCGCAATGGCTCGGTGCAACGTGCCAAACGCCGGATGGGTTTGATCACCTGAAAGCATCGCGAGCAGGCTCACTCCTACAGGAGATTCGTATGCAACATAACTCCCTTGTAGGAGTGAGCCTGCTCGCGATGGTAGCCACTCGATCGCTCGCCAAGCTGATAAACTCCCGCGCCCCCATTCTCTCCAGCAAGGCGCATGCATGTCTTCCTTGAATCAGGCGCTGCGCGCCGCCCTCGATCAACGCCAGGATTTGCTGGCCGAGCTGCACCGCCAGGGCACCGATTGCTATCGGCTGTTCCACGGCAGCCAGGAAGGCGCCGGCGGTCTGACCATCGACCGCTACGGTCCGCAATTGCTGGTGCAGAGCTTTCACCAGACGCTGGAGCGTGACGAACTGCTGCAATTGCACGGCATGGTCAACCAGACCCTGGGCCTGGAAACCCTGCTGGTCTACAACGACCGCTCCCGTGGCAATTCGCGCATTGATCGTGAAGACAGCGTCTATAAAGCCGACGACGCGGCGCTGGCCGATCTCGTCGGTCACGAATGGGGCCTGAATTATCGCGTGCGCGGACGCCACGCCGGACAGGATCCGTTGCTGTTCCTCGACCTGCGCAACACGCGCGGCTGGGTCAAGGATCACGCCAAAGGCAAAAGCGTACTCAACCTGTTCGCCTACACCTGTGGCGTTGGCCTCAGTGCGGCAGCCGGTGGCGCGCGTGAGGTGTGCAACCTGGACTTCGCCGAAGGCAACCTGGCGGTCGGTCGCGAGAACGGTCTGCTCAACCCGCAATTGCCCGAGATGCAATTCATCCAGTCCGATTACTTCCCGGCGATCCGCCAACTCGCCGGCCTGCCGATCAGTCAGCGCCGCGGGCAGAAGCTGCCGAGTTATCAACGCCTCGATCAGCGTCAATACGATCTGGTGCTGCTCGATCCTCCGGCCTGGGCCAAAAGCGCGTTCGGCACCGTCGACTTGCTGCGCGACTATCAGAGCCTGCTCAAGCCAGCGCTGCTGACCACCGCCGACAATGGCGTGCTGATCTGCTGCAACAACCTGGCGAAAGTCAGCATGGACGACTGGCGCGAACAAGTCCTGCGCTGCGCCGAAAAGGCTGGCCGCCCGGTGCGTGAGTGGAGTGTGATGACCCCGGGTGCGGACTTCCCATCCATGGATCAGCAACCGCCACTGAAAACCCTGATCCTGCAGCTATAAGAAGATCCCTGTAGGAGCTGCCGAAGGCTGCGATCTTTTGATTTTGTCTTTTTTAAAACAAGATCAAAAGATCGCAGCCTTCGGCAGCTCCTACACAGTCGTGCATATTTCCAGACAAATCTGAACAATCCTGACCCAAGCGATGTACTTCGGAACCAGAATCGCGTGCCATACTCCAAGGCACTCCGATTCAGACAGATGAAGCCGCACATGCCCAAAGGATTGATTCGCGCAATAGGCGCCTTGTTGACTGCTCTGGCCCTTTACAGCCTGCTGGGGTTTCTGATTTTGCCGGGCATTGCCCTGCGCGTGGCCAACCAGCAACTGGCTAACTACGCCACGGTGCCGGCACACATCCAGCGCATCGAGCTCAACCCGTTCAGCCTTGAGGTCACCCTGTGGGGTCTGGTCATTGGTGAGCCGGGCAAGGAGCAGGTCGGTTTCGAACGCCTTTACGCCAACCTGCAAATCGACAGCCTGTGGACAAAAGCGCTACACCTGTCCGACATCGAGCTGGACAAACCGAAGAGCGAAATTCTCTTCGCCAAAGACGGCAAGCTCAACCTGCTCGGCCTGTTCAATGTACCGCCAAGCGAACCGACACCGACCGATCCGAACGCCAAACCCTTCCCGCTGCGCATCGACAACATCAAACTCGCCGGCGGCGTCGTGCACTTCCAGGATGTGCGTCCCAGCGAGCCCATCGAATTCCTCTACGACGACTTGAGCTTCGAGCTGAAAAACCTCAGCACCTTGCCCGAAGACAGCGCCGACATGACTCTGGTCGCCATCGGCCCTGCGGGCGGGCGGATCGACTGGAGCGGTAATTTCAGCCTGATCCCGTTCACCTCCGAAGGCACCCTGAAAGTCACCGACGGCAAGATGAAAGCGTTCTGGCCTTACGTGCGCGACTCCGTGCCGCTGGTGCTCGAAGACGGCGTGATCAGCCTCAGCACTGAATACAAACTCAATCTGTCGAAACAAACCGAACTGCTGCTGAACAACGTCGCGGTGAGCATCGCGCCTTTCGCGATCAAGGCTCCGGACGGGCGCCAGCTGGCGAAACTCGAACGCCTCGACGTCAGCGAAACCAGCGTTGACCTGGCCAAACAGCAGGTAGTGGTCGGCAAGATCCGCAGCCAGAAACTCGAAACCTGGGCCGCGCTGGAAGCCGACGGCCAACTGGACTGGCAAAAACTGTTCGCCAGCCAACCGTCGAAACCCGCCGCCAAAGCTGCTGCCGAACCGGCCAGTACACCGGCCGCCGCAGATTCGCCGAAAGCCGAACCGACAGCGCCGAGCAAACCGTGGCAGGTACTGCTCAAAGACGTGCAGTTGCGCAACTACACCGTCCATTTGGCTGATCGCTCGGCGAATCCGCCGGTGGCGCTGGATATCACGCCGCTGAACGTCGACCTGGAGGGTTTCGACAGCCTCAACGGCTCGCCCTTCAAGCTCAAGCTCGAGAGCGGGCTGGGCAAGCAAGGCAAGATCAGCGCCGACGGCACGGTCAATCTGGCACCGGTCAACGCTCAGCTCAACGTCAAGACCCAGGACATCGACCTGCGTGTCGCGCAGTCCTACATCAATCCGTTCATTCGCCTGGAACTGCGCAGCGGCATGCTCGGCAGTGACCTCAAGGTCAATCTCAAGAGCACCGCACCGTTGGCGCTCAGCGTGACCGGGCGTGCACAGATCGATCAACTGCACACCCTCGACACCCTGAAAACCCGCGACTTCCTCAAGTGGCAGCAAGTGGTGGTCGAAGGCCTGAACTATCAACACGGCGACAGCCTGTCGATCGACAAGGTCAATCTGTTCCAGCCGTATGTGCGCTTCATGATCAACGACGATCGCACCACCAACATCGACGACCTGCTGATCCCGCAGCCCGCCGACGGTGGCGCAAAAACCGCCGCGGCCAAACCAGCCAGCAAAGACAAGCCGCTGGGCATTCACATTGGCGCTATCGCGATCAATGACGGCTCGGCCAACTTCGCCGACTTCAGCCTGACACCGAACTTCGCCACTGCCGTGCAGCAACTCAACGGTCAGATCGGCACCATCGACAGCCGTCAGGCGAAACCGGCCAGCGTCGACATCAAAGGCAAGGTCGACCGTTATGCGCCAGTGACCATCAAGGGCGCGGTCAATCCGTTCGACCCGATGGCCAGCCTCGACATCGCCACCAGTTTCAAACGCGTCGAGCTGACCACCCTGACCCCCTACTCCGGCAAGTTCGCCGGTTACCGGATCCGCAAGGGCCGGCTCAATCTCGACCTGCATTACCTGATCACCAAGGGCCAGCTCAAGGCCGAGAACAAAGTGGTGGTCGAGCAACTGCAACTCGGCGAAAAAGTCGACAGCCCGGACGCCGTCAGCCTGCCGCTGAAACTGGCGATCGCCTTGCTCAAGGACGTCGACGGCAAGATCTCCATCGAATTGCCCGTCACCGGCGACTTGAACAATCCGCAGTTTAGCGTGATGCCGATTGTCTGGCAGACCCTGCGCAACCTCATTGTCAAAGCCGCTGCAGCACCCTTCAAGATGATTGGCGGGCTGATCAGTGGCGGCGGCTCGGAAGACCTTGGCACCGTGTCGTTTGCGCCCGGCTCCAGTGACCTGAGCAAAGATGCTGAAGCGGCGCTGGTGAAACTCTCCCAAGCGCTGAAGGAGCGTCCGGCCCTGCGCCTGGAAATCGAAGGCACAGCCGCCAAAAGCAGTGACGGACCGTTGCTCGCCGAGCAACGCCTGGAACGTGAATACCAGTACAACTACTACAAGATGCTCCAGCGCCGTGGCGACAAGGTGCCGGCTCAAGCGTCCTTGCTGCAAGTGCCGGACGGCGAGAAAGGTCCGCTGCTCGAAGGCATTTATCGCACCCGTCTGAAAACCCAGCCACCGGCCGAATGGAAGGATCTGGGCAAGGAAGAACGTACGGCAAAAATGCGTGAAGGCATCATCCAGTTCTGGAGCAGCAGTGATGTACTGCTGCGTCAGCTCGGTCAGGACCGCGCCAGCAGCATCAAGGATTATCTGGTCGACAAGGGCCAACTCGCGGATGACCGGGTGTATTTCATCGACGCCAATCTTGGTGAAGCCGAAAGCGATGGCCGGGTGGTGACGCAAATGCATCTGGATGCCGAATGATGAACAGCAAATGGATCGCTGCGCTGGCCCTGACGCTCGCGGCCGGTCACGCATCGGCGTCCGATACCCTGCGCTGTGGCAGTCAGTTGGTCAGCCTCGGCGACCGTTCCAGCGAAGTCCTGCAGAAGTGCGGCGAACCGGTGGGGCGTGATGTATTGGGCTACAAGCGCAGCGCCAATCGCCGCGAGGAGTTTCAGGTCGAGGAATGGACGTACGGGCCTAACAACGGCATGTACCAATACCTGCGCTTTGAAGGCAATCGACTGCGGCAGATCAACAGCAAACGCGGTAACTGAAAGAGCAAAAGATCGCAGCCTGCGGCAGCTCCTACATTGGAATGCGTTTCCCTGTAGGAGCTGCCGCAGGCTGCGATCTTTTGCTTCTAGGAAATAGAACAAGCCCCGACACAAGTGGCGGGGCCTGTAATGGCTACATCCGTGTAACCGTTCGCATGAACTCTAAAGTTGCGGCAGACGTATGGCTCGGCCCGTCTGTCGCGCCCTCTCCCGGTCCAGGCGAGAAGTCATGCCTTACTCGGCTTTCAGGCCGTCAGCGGAGACCGCTTTGACGCCTTTGATTTTCTTGGTGATGTTCACTGCGGTGGTTTTCTGAGCTTCGGTGATCGCTACAGTCGACGACAGCGACACAACGCCTTTGTTGGTTTCTACTTTGATGTCGGTGCCTGGAATGCCTTTTTCGGTCACCAGGTCGCTTTTGACTTTGGTAGTGATCCAGGTATCGGAAGTACTTTCTTTAGCCTTGGTCATTTCACCGGCGGCCAGGGTCATAGGAGCCTGGGTAGCCTGGGTGGTTTGTGCGAAAGCGCCGGTCATGGTCAGGGTCAGCGCGGTAGCAGCAGCGGCAGTGATAGCGAACTTCTTCATACGAGTAACTCCTGTTTTTCTGGAAAGTCTGCTGTGTGTCTTGTCAGCAGGGTTACGGTAGATATTGCGAACGCTGTGCCAACTTTTTCAAAGAGATAAAATCGTTATAAATCAAATAGTTACTAATAACGCAAATTTTCGGATTCATGCAATTTGCATGACTGCGGATTAAATCGCATGCAAGTTGCGGTTTTTTGGAAAGTTCCTAACACGCTGAAATTATTGAAGCTTTTGTGAAGTGCCGGGCAATGAAAAATGCCCCGCAGTGCGGGGCATTTGGTTCAGCTCCAAAACGCGGATCATGTACCGCTGGCGGTGCAGCCTTTTGGCGAATAATCCGGGGATACCGTAGTACCGCAAGACCAGCCGTTGGCAGCGGTACGGGTCAGCGTAATGGTTTTGCCCAGCACAGGGGCCGGAGCATTGGCGATCGTGCAAACAATTGTGCCCGCGCCATCGGCAGCAGTGCCCGAAGCGGTCAGCGCGCAGTTGGATGTGGTGGTGCCGGCATCCCCTTTGACCAGAGCGAGCGTCGGGTTGGTACCTTGATTGATGGTGTCTTCGAACGGCACTTTCAGTGCGCTAATTTCCGCCAGGCCCGCCGTTACCTTGGATCGCGCCTGATATTTGGAGTACTGCGGCAAGGCGATGGTCGCCAGAATGCCGATGATCGCCACAACGATCAGCAGCTCGATCAGAGTAAAACCTTGTTGTTTTTTCATAGACACGCTCCATGCATGAGTCGAAATCTCATGATCTGAACAAGGATCAGCACAGCCCATGCCAACGCCGTCCAGGCCCCGTGCATTGGCCGGGAAGCGCAAGCAACGCCGTTTCCTACAACCTGCAACCGCACTATCTGACACTTTTTGTCACCTGCACCTGACGTGTTTGGCGCTGTCACTTGACTAGGCTATAAGTCATGAACTGCTAGCGTGCGGAATCCCCATGAATGACATCGCTCTGAGCGGTCTGGCCAAGCAATTGGTGCAGGCCGAACTGCTTACGGAAAAAAGCGCCCAGCAGGCCTGGCAGCAGGCCCAGCGCAATCGGCTGTCGCTGGTCAGTTATCTGGTGCAGAACAAACTGGTGAAGAGCTCGCAGGTGGCGGAAATCGCCTCGGAGCATTTCGGTATGGCGTTCCTTGATCTCAATTGCCTGGACAAGGAAACCCAGCCCAAGGGACTGGTCAGCGAAAAACTCGTGCGCCAGCATCACGCCCTGCCCTTGTGGCGGCGCGGAAACAAGCTGTTCGTGGGCATTTCCGACCCGAGCAACCATCAGGCGATCAACGACATCCAGTTCAGCACCGGGCTGAGTACCGAAGCCATTCTGGTCGAGGACGACAAACTCACCGAAGCCATCGAAAAATTCTTCGACACCCACGCCAGTGGCCTCGAAGACATGGCCGATGTCGATCTCGACGGCCTTGATGTCGAAGCCATCGACGACAGCAAGCAGGACGCCATTGCCGGACTCGACGCCGACGATGCGCCGGTGGTGCGTTTCGTCCACAAGATGCTGCTCGACGCGATCAAGAGCGGCTCGTCCGACCTGCACTTCGAACCTTACGAGAAGAACTATCGAGTGCGCGTGCGCACCGACGGCATGCTGCGCGAAGTGGCCAAGCCACCGATCCAGTTGGCCGGGCGCATTGCCGCGCGCCTGAAAGTCATGGCCAGCCTCGATATCTCGGAACGGCGCAAACCGCAGGACGGGCGGATCAAGATGCGCCTGTCGAAGAGCAAGTCGATCGATTTCCGGGTCAACACGCTGCCGACCCTGTGGGGCGAAAAAGTCGTGATCCGGATTCTCGACCCGTCCAGCGCGCAGATCGGCATAGATGCCCTCGGCTATGAACCGGCGCAGAAAGACCTGTACATGGCTGCACTCAAGCAACCGCAAGGGATGATCCTGGTCACCGGCCCGACCGGCTCGGGCAAGACCGTGTCGCTGTACACCGGCCTGAATATCCTCAACACCGTCGACATCAATATTTCCACCGCCGAAGACCCGGTGGAGATCAACATGGAAGGCATCAACCAGGTCAACGTCAATCCCAAGCAGGGGCTGGACTTTGCCCAGGCCCTGCGCTCGTTTCTGCGACAGGACCCGGACGTGATCATGGTCGGCGAGATACGTGACCTGGAAACCGCCGAGATCGCCATCAAGGCGGCACAGACCGGTCACTTGGTACTGTCGACCCTGCACACCAACAGCGCCGCGGAAACCCTGACCCGTTTGCACAATATGGGCATCCCCGGTTTCAACATCGCCACGTCGGTCAGCCTGATCATCGCCCAGCGTCTGGCGCGCAAGTTATGCAGCCACTGCAAGAAAGCCATCGAGATCCCTCGCGAAACCCTGCTCAAGGAAGGTTTCCCCGAGGAACGCATCGGCCATTTCACGATCTACGAGCCGCTCGGTTGCGATCACTGCAACGGCGGATACAAGGGTCGCGTGGGGATTTATGAAGTGGTGAAAAACACACCGGAGCTGCAACGACTGATCATGGCCGAAGGCAACTCGCTGGAAATCGACAGCCAGATGCGCCGCGACGGCTTCGACGACCTGCGCACCTCAGGGCTGCACAAGGCCATGCAAGGCATCACCAGCCTTGAAGAAATCAACCGGGTCACCAAGGACTGAACATGGCGGTCAAGGCAGCGAAAATCAGCATCTATGCCTGGGAAGGCACGGACCGCAAAGGCAGCAAGGTCACCGGGGAACTGAGCGGGCAAAACCCCGCACTGATCAAGGCGCAGCTGCGCAAACAGGGGATCAACCCTGGCAAGGTGCGCAAGAAGTCCGCCTCTTTGCTGAGTTTCGGCAAACGCATCAAGGCGCAGGACATCGCCCTGTTCACCCGCCAGATGGCGACCATGATGAAGGCCGGCGTGCCGCTGTTGCAGTCGTTCGACATCATTGGCGAAGGCTTCGAAAACCCGGCCATGCGCAAACTGGTGGACGACGTGAAACAGGAAGTCGCGGCCGGTAACAGCTTCGCCACGGCCCTGCGCAAGAAGCCGCAATATTTCGACGAGTTGTATTGCAACCTGGTCGATGCCGGCGAGCAGTCCGGCGCCCTCGACACGCTGCTCGAGCGGGTCGCGACCTATAAGGAGAAAAGCGAACGCCTGAAGGCCAAGATCAAGAAAGCCATGACCTACCCGACGGCGGTGTTATTGGTCGCGGCCGTGGTGACCGGGATTCTGCTGGTAAAAGTGGTGCCGCAATTCCAGTCGGTATTTTCCGGTTTCGGCGCCGAGCTGCCCGCCTTCACCCTGATGGTCATCAGCCTGTCGGCGTTCATGCAGCAATGGTGGTGGGCGATCCTCGGCGTATTGGTGGTGGCGATTTTCGGCACCCGTCATGCGCTGAAAACATCTCAGGCCTTGCGCGACCGCAAAGACACCTGGCTGCTGAAACTGCCTCTGGTCGGCACGCTGCTGTACAAGTCCGCCGTCGCCCGCTTCGCCCGCACCCTGTCGACAACGTTCGCCGCCGGTGTGCCGCTGGTCGAGGCGCTCGACTCGGTTGCGGGTGCCACCGGCAACGTGGTGTTCAAACGCGCGGTGCTGCGGATTCGTCAGGACGTCTCGACCGGTATGCAGCTGAATTTTTCCATGCGCTCCACCGGGGTCTTTCCCAATATGGCCGTGCAGATGACCGCGATCGGCGAAGAGTCCGGTGCGCTGGACGAGATGCTCGACAAGGTCGCCGGGTTTTACGAAGAGGAAGTGGATAACATGGTCGACAACCTCACCAGCCTCATGGAGCCATTCATCATGGTGGTGCTGGGGGTGATCGTCGGCGGGCTGGTCGTGGCCATGTACTTGCCGATCTTCCAACTCGGCTCAGCGATCTGACATGCCTATCGACGAACTGTTTGCCCTGTATCCGCTGGCCTTTGTTTGCACCGCGTTGCTGCTCGGCCTGGTGGTCGGCAGCTTCCTCAACGTGTTGATCTGGCGTCTGCCGAAAATGCTCGAGCGCGATTGGCGTCAGCAGGCCCACGACGTATTGGGCTTGCCTGCCGAACCACCGCTGCCCACCTACAACCTGATGCTGCCGCACTCCGAATGTCCGCATTGCGCGCATCGAATTCGCGCGTGGGAAAACATTCCGCTGCTCAGTTATCTGGCGCTGCGCGGACGTTGCTCAGCCTGCGCGGCAGCGATCAGCAAACGTTATCCACTGACCGAACTGGCCTGCGGCTTGCTCTCGGCATTCATCGCCTGGCATTTCGGTTTTGGCTGGCCGGCCGCTCTGCTGATCTTCCTCAGCTGGGGGTTGCTGGCGATGAGCTTGATCGACATCGAGCATCAACTGCTGCCTGATGTGCTGGTGCTGCCGTTGCTGTGGCTGGGTCTGATCGTCAACAGTTTCGGGCTGTTCGTGCCGCTGCATGACGCGTTGTGGGGCACCGTCGCCGGTTACATGGCGCTGTGGTCGGTGTTCTGGCTGTTCAAGTTGCTGACCGGCAAGGACGGCATGGGCCATGGCGATTTCAAGCTGCTGGCGTTGTTCGGCGCCTGGGGCGGTTGGCAGATTCTGCCGCTGACGATTCTGCTGTCGTCGTTGGTGGGCGCGGTGATCGGGGTGATTCTGTTGCGTTTGCGCGCGCAGGAAACCTCCACGCCAATCCCTTTCGGCCCCTATCTGGCAATTGCCGGCTGGATTGCCATGCTCTGGGGTGGTCAAATAACCGACTTCTATTGGCAGTTTGTCGGTTTGAAATGAATACCCTTGTGGAAAAACCCTGGATTCTCGGCCTGACCGGCGGCATTGGCAGCGGCAAAAGCGCGGCGGCCCAGCACTTCATCGACCTTGGCATCCATGTTGTGGATGCCGATCATGCGGCGCGCTGGGTGGTCGAACCGGGACGTCCGGCGCTGGCGAAGATTGCCGAACATTTCGGCCCCGGCGTGTTACAAGCTGACGGCACACTCGACCGTGCGGCCTTGCGCAAACTGATCTTCGAGATTGCAGAGGAGCGCCGCTGGCTCGAAGCCCTGTTGCATCCGTTGATCGCAGAAGAGATCGCCCATCATCTGGCGCTGGCAAAATCGCCTTACGCGATTCTGGTTTCGCCGCTGTTGATCGAGTCCGGGCAATACGCGATGACCCAGCGCATCCTGGTCATCGATGCCCCGCAACAACTGCAGATCGAACGCACCTTGCAGCGTGACCAGACCAGCGAGCAGCAGGTTCAGGCAATCCTCAAGGCGCAATCAAGCCGTGAAGACCGTGTGAGCCGTGCCGACGATGTGGTGGTCAACGACCGCGACCTCGCTTGGCTGCAGAGCGAAGTCGAGCGTCTGCATCAGTTTTACCTGACTTTATCCGGAGGCCAAGCATGAGCCAGATCCCCACCGTTGAATGCCCAACCTGCGGCGCCCCCGTGGAATTCACGCCTGAAAGCGAATTTCGTCCATTCTGCTCCGCGCGCTGCAAACTGATCGACCTCGGCGCCTGGGCCTCTGAAGAACACAAGATTCCAGTCGCACCGGATGCCGAGGACGAAATGTTTTCCGGGGACTTCGACCCGCGTCACTGATCCCGTTCAGGGGCGCATAAAGCCGTAGTCCTGATCGTCGTCGAGGTTTTCCGCGAGAAAGCGCAATTCGTCGGCCAGGTCTTCGGCGTTGCGCACGGCCTTGCTTTGTTGCACCACCGCACTGAGCAAAGCGCGCAAACTCAAGCCGGGGTCAAACCCCACCTCCTGCGCCATGTCCAGACTTTGCCGGGTTTCCTGCCTCGCCCACTCGTAAACACTCATGCCGCTGCTCCTGAAGGGATTTGCGCGAGCATGAAATTTCCCGTGGATGGCCGGTTTGATGTGGATCAAGACTTCCGATCGTCGTCCTTCCACGGCGCCGAAAGGTAGCGGGTGCGGTTGAAGGTCTCCAGCCATTCCGGGCAGAACACCACCAGGGCGCTGATGACCATGCCGTTGATGAACGCCTCGGGGAAAATGATCAGCCACAGGTAACCGATGAAGTCTTCGAGCCATTCCGGCATGGCGAAGAGACCGTCGTACCAGAGCAGCGTCAGGCTCAGCAGCAGGCAAAACAACGCCGACAGCGCGGCAGCCAGAAACCCCGAACAGAAAATATAAACGAAGGGATTACGCGGCTGCGCACGTTCGACCAGAATCGCCACGCACTCGGTGATCAGCACGGGCAGCAAAATAAACAATGAGCCGTTGACCCCCATCGCCGCGAGATCCTGGCGCCCGAGCAACACCAGACCGATTTGCGCCACCAGCCCGCCAACAATCGCCAAGGGCCAGTCCAGCAGCAAGGTCACCGCCGTCATACCGATAAAGTGATACGACACGCCGGTGTCGAAATCCCTGCGCACCAGCCACAGCAGAAACAACGCGAACACCGTGCCGAACAGCAGGTGTTGACGACGACTGTCACTGAACAATTCGAGCCACGGCACCCTCAAGACCGCCCAGAGCAGCGCCGGCAAGTAAATCAGCCAACCGAATGTCAGACTTGCCGTCGAAAGCAGTTCAGCCCCAATCATGACTCCCTCACCCTCCATCGACATTACCCTATAGGAGCTGCCGCAGGCTGCGATCTTTTGATCTTGTTCTTTTTACAGTCAAAAGATCGCAGCCTTCGGCAGCTCCTACAAGGCCGAGGTGAACGGGCGGTGCAAGCAAAGCTTTCAGCTTGTCGCATTTGGACGCTAAGCTTGGGCTTATGGATGACTCAGATTATTTACGCCTGCTGACCATCGCGGCCGAGCAGGCCAACGCGTTCCTGTCCAATGCCCGCAAATGGGAGCGTGAGCGTTGGGTTTGCCAGCGCCTGCTGCAAGGCTTGAATATTCCCTACCGCGTCGACGAATTCGCGCCGGCCGGTGAACCGCCGGACGTGCTGTTTCGCGAAGCCAATTTCGAAGTGTTCTTCGTCCTCGACGAGGGGCGTCGGCTCAATGACGAATGGCGCGATGAGTTGCAGCGCCGCCGCAGCGCGTTTTCTCTCAGCCAACTGGTTCGCCGCGAAGCCAAGCCCAAGCGCATCCCGGCCAATGAATTCCTCATGCGACTGGCACCGACCTTGCGCAAAAAAGCCCACAACTACAAAGAGCGCGGCATGGATCTCGGTGAACTGGACATCATCGCCTTCGCCAGCCTCAAGCGCGAAGTGCTCGACTTGAACAGCCACTTCCCGCCGCCCACCGAGTATCTGCGTCAGGGCTGGCGCTCGTTGTCGCTCGTCGGCCCGACCTTCGCCCGCGTGCTGTTCGCTCACCCGGACGCGCCGGACTTTCTGCGCAGCAACCTTGGCCGCAGCATCGTCTTCGATGTCGGGATCAGCCTGTGACACCACTTCAGCAATTGATCGCGGATGTGCCGCAGACCGGATGTGTACGCTGGATCGGCGTGCGCCCCGAATCCCGTGGGCCGATGATCGAACTGGATGCGGTGGAAGCGCGGCTGGAAGCAGGGCTGACCGGCGACCACGCCCGCCCCGGTGTGCGTAATGCGCGTCAAGTGACGCTGATCCAGTTCGAACACTTGGCGGTGATCAACGCATTGATGGGCCGCCCTGACGATCAACCGGTGAAACCTGAAGATCTGCGGCGCAATCTCGTTATCAGCGGTATCAATCTGTTTAGTCTGAAAGGTCGGCGCTTTCGCATCGGTCAGGCAATATTCGAAACCACGGGCTGGTGTCAGCCTTGCGCACGCCTGCAGAACAACCTTGGCCCCGGCACCTTTCAGGCCGTGCGCGGGCATGGCGGAATTACTGCGCGAGTGTTACAAAGCGGGATCATTCGCCTCGAAGACAGGGTGAGCGTCGAGCCGGTTCCGGACAGCGGCTATGCTCCGTTCAACCCCGGATAAAAACCGCTGTAGCTTGCGCCCATTCAGCAACGTCTACCTGACGAGGCAATTATGACCAGCCGCCTGAACCCCGAAGACCAGAAACATGTCGAAGAGTACCTGCAACTGTCCCAACATCGAGTCGAGCGCCGGCCTTTCCGGCCGTGGATGCTCCTCGTGCTGGTGCTGGCAGTGACCATTGGTCTGGGCCTGTTGAGCCGATTAATCAGTTACCTGACGCTGTGAGCTGCTTGGCGCTCGCTTGGGTAACCGCACCGATTTCCTTTAAAAACCTTGCGAGTTATCCCTATGTCCCATCGTATTGTTATTGTCGGCGGCGGCGCCGGCGGTCTGGAGTTGGCTACCCGTCTGGGTAAGACTCTGGGCAAGCGCGGCACGGCCAGTGTGATGCTGGTCGACGCCAACCTGACGCACATCTGGAAGCCTTTACTGCACGAAGTGGCCGCCGGATCGCTGAACTCCTCCGAAGACGAACTCAACTATGTTGCCCAGGCGAAATGGAACCACTTCGAGTTCCAGCTGGGGCGCATGAGCGGGCTTGATCGTGCGCAGAAGAAAATCCAGCTAGCGGCGACCTACGACGAAAACGGCGTCGAGCTCGTCCCGGCGCGTGAAGTGCAATACGACTCGCTGGTGATCAGCGTCGGCAGCACCACCAACGATTTCGGCACTCAGGGTGCGGCGCAACACTGCCTGTTCCTCGATACCCGCAAACAGGCCGAGCGCTTCCACCAGCAACTGCTTAATCACTATCTGCGTGCACATGCCGGCCAGACCGACGTGATCGAGCAGATCAGCGTGGCCATCGTCGGCGCGGGCGCCACAGGCGTCGAGTTGGCGGCAGAACTGCACAACGCGGCGCATGAACTGGCCGCTTATGGCCTGGACCGGATCAAACCGGAAAACATGCACATCACCTTGATCGAAGCCGGCCCACGGGTGTTGCCAGCCCTGCCCGAGCGCATCAGCGGGCCAGTGCACAAGACCCTGGAGAAACTCGGGGTCAATGTCATGACCAACGCATCGGTCAGCGAAGTGACCGCAGACAGTTTGATCACTGCCGACGGCAACGAGATCAAGGCCAGCCTGAAAGTCTGGGCTGCCGGTATCCGTGCGCCGGGTTTCCTCAAGGACATCGATGGCCTGGAAACCAATCGCATCAATCAACTGCAAGTGCTGCCGACCCTGCAAACCACCCGTGACGAAAACATCTTCGCTTTCGGCGACTGCGCAGCCTGCCCACAACCGGGCACCGATCGCAACGTGCCACCGCGTGCACAAGCAGCGCACCAACAGGCCTCCTTGCTGGCCAAATCGCTGAAATTGCGCATCGAAGGCAAGACCCTGCCGGAATACAAGTACACCGATTACGGCTCGCTGATCTCGCTGTCGCGTTTCTCGGCTGTGGGTAACTTGATGGGCAACCTGACCGGCAGCGTGATGCTCGAAGGCTGGCTGGCACGGATGTTTTACGTGTCGCTGTACCGCATGCACCAGATGGCGCTGTACGGGCCGTTCCGCACGGCAATGCTGATGCTGGGCAGCAAGATTGGTCGCGGCACCGAGCCACGCCTGAAGCTGCATTGATATAAGACCTGTAGGAGTGAGCCTGCTCGCGATAGCGGTGTGTCAGTCGACATCATTGTTGAATGACACACCGCTATCGCGAGCAGGCTCACTCCTACATTTGATTTGTGATTCTGTCTCGTAATGTATCTGCGTCGGTAATATCTAACCTGCGCTTACAAACTCCCCCGCTGCGCGACACAGTCGCGATACACCGCCACCGCCTAATGGTCACACCCGAGCAACACCTGCTCAGGCAATCGTCCTTAACGTGTGGTTGCGCAGCGCAGCCCAGGAGAATGTATATGTCCCGTACTTCGACTCTCGGTAAAAAATCCATTGGCCTGATCGGCGCCGCGCTGGCTGGCGGTCTGATGCTGTCCGGCTCGGTATTCGCCGCGCAACCATTGGCCCAGGGTTACATGGTCGCTTCTGCAGAAACCTCGGTAAAAACCCCTGAAGGCAAATGTGGCGAAGGCAAGTGTGGCGATGCGTCGATGGCCAGGACTGACAGCGATGGCGACGGCAAGGTATCCCGGGCGGAGTTTCTGAAAGTGGCGCCGAAGTCCGACTTCGACAAGATCGACACCAACCATGACGGTTTTATCGATGAGCAGGAGGCCTACAACAATGTGAAGGCCAACTTCGAAGCCAATGGCAAGAAAATGCCCAAGGGGCTGTTCGAACATCTGAAAGATCAAGACGGCGCCTGATTGCCAGGAAAAACCAGGCCGCGCGCTCTTCCGGGAGACGCGGCTTTTTTGCGTCTGCTGTCCGCCAGTAAACGTCGGGCAAAAAAAATCCCCGTATCTTTCGATACGAGGATTTTTAATATGGTCGGGGTAAGGGGATTCGAACTCCTGACATCCTGCTCCCAAAGCAGGCGCGCTACCGGACTGCGCTATACCCCGGTAAAAAAAAGGCGACCTTTCAGTCGCCTTCTTCGATCAGGGCTTTTGGCCTCTGATCTTAAGATTCGATTCCAGCGTTAACTGGTTTCAAAAATGGTGGGTCGTGTGGGATTCGAACCTACGACCAATTGGTTAAAAGCCAACTGCTCTACCAACTGAGCTAACGACCCAAAAATGGTCGGGGTAAGGGGATTCGAACTCCTGACATCCTGCTCCCAAAGCAGGCGCGCTACCGGACTGCGCTATACCCCGGCTTGAAATTGGCTCCGTGACCAGGACTCGAACCTGGGACCCAATGATTAACAGTCATTTGCTCTACCGACTGAGCTATCACGGAACTACATATTTCAATTTACAACGGTGAAACTTACTGCTTCCAGTCACTCGCTCGCATCGCTGCGTTCGTGTGTCTGAGGCGCGCTATTCTACAACCTAGAACACCTCTGTCAACCCCCTAAATTGCTTTCAAGTTAATGATTTGCAACTTATTTCAGATTTCAACTCAGTGAGCTGAGACCGTCTTGGCGACTGACTGCGGGGCGCACTTTACAAGCCTTTTCCTTTGAGTTCAACAGCCTAACGAAAAAAAAGGCCCCACAAGGTGGGGCCTGCCAATTTTCATTGGTGTTCGGACTTAGTTGAAAACGATTTCGTCGTTCTCAACCGCGCCGGTTGCCGTGTCGCCAGGCATGAAATGACCCGAGAGGATCAATTGCGCCAGCGGGTTTTCGATCCAGCGCTGGATCGCCCGTTTCAAAGGACGTGCGCCATACACCGGGTCGTAGCCGACAGCGATCAGCTTGTCCATCGCTTCCGGGCTCAGTTCCAGCTTCAGCTCGCGCTCGGCCAGACGGCTGCGCAGACGGCCCAACTGGATCTCGGTAATGCCCGCGATCTGATCCCGCGCCAGAGGCTCGAAAATCACCACTTCGTCGACCCGGTTGATGAACTCCGGGCGGAAGTGCGACGTCAGCGCATCCATCACCGCAGCACGCTGCGCTTCACGATCACCGACCAGTTCCTGAATCTGCACAGAGCCGAGGTTCGAGGTCATGACAATTACCGTATTGCGGAAGTCCACCGTGCGGCCATGGCTGTCGGTCAGGCGACCATCTTCAAGCACTTGCAGCAGGATGTTGAACACATCCGGGTGCGCCTTCTCGACCTCGTCCAGCAGGATCACCGAGTAAGGCTTGCGACGCACCGCCTCGGTCAGGTAACCGCCCTCTTCGTAGCCGACGTATCCCGGTGGCGCACCGATCAGGCGAGCCACGGAATGTTTCTCCATGAACTCGGACATGTCGATCCGCACCATCGCCTCTTCCGTATCAAAGAGGAATTCGGCGAGCGCCTTGCACAGTTCGGTTTTACCGACACCGGTCGGGCCGAGGAACATGAACGAGCCGCTCGGACGATTCGGGTCGGACAGCCCGGCGCGCGAACGCCGTACTGCGTTAGACACGGCAACTACGGCTTCTTCCTGACCGATCACCCGTTTGTGCAACAAGCTTTCCATCTTCATCAGTTTGTCGCGCTCGCCTTCGAGCATTTTCGACACCGGAATGCCGGTCCACTTCGACACGACTTCGGCGATCTCTTCTTCAGTCACCTTGCTGCGCAGCAACTGGTTCTCGCTTTTGCCGTGCTGATCGACCATTTGCAGGCTGCGCTCCAGATCCGGGATCACCCCGTACTGCAACTCGGCCATGCGGTTCAGGTCGCCTTTGCGGCGCGCCGCTTCCAGTTCCTGACGCGACTGTTCGATCTTCTGCTGAATCTGTGCAGAACCCTGCACCTCGGCTTTCTCCGAGTTCCAGATTTCTTCCAGATCGGAATACTCGCGCTCCAGACGGACGATTTCTTCCTGGAGTTTCTCCAGACGTTTCATCGCCGCTTCGTCGCTTTCTTTCTTCAGCGCCTGGGATTCCACCTTCAACTGAATCAGCCGACGCTCAAGACGATCGAGCACTTCCGGCTTCGAATCGATTTCCATGCGGATGCGGCTGGCGGCCTCGTCGATCAGGTCGATGGCCTTGTCCGGCAACTGCCGGTCAGTGATGTAGCGATGGCTGAGCTTGGCCGCGGCGATGATCGCGCCGTCGGTGATCGCCACCTTGTGGTGAACCTCGTAACGCTCTTTAAGGCCGCGCAGGATCGCGATGGTGTCTTCTTCGCTCGGCTCATCCACCAATACTTTCTGGAAGCGTCGTTCGAGCGCCGCGTCCTTCTCTATGTATTGGCGATACTCGTTGAGCGTGGTCGCGCCGACGCAGTGCAACTCGCCGCGCGCCAGTGCAGGCTTGAGCATGTTGCCGGCGTCCATCGAGCCTTCGCCCTTACCGGCGCCGACCATGGTGTGCAGCTCGTCGATGAACAGAATGATCTGCCCTTCCTGCTTCGACAGCTCGTTGAGCAGTGATTTCAGGCGCTCTTCGAACTCACCACGATACTTGGCACCGGCGATCAGCGCGCCCATGTCCAGCGACAGCAGACGTTTGCCTTTAAGGCCGTCCGGCACTTCGCCGTTGATGATGCGCTGCGCCAGACCTTCGGCGATCGCGGTTTTACCCACGCCAGGCTCACCGATCAGCACCGGGTTGTTCTTGGTGCGGCGTTGCAGAACCTGAATGGTGCGACGAATTTCGTCATCACGGCCGATCACTGGGTCGAGCTTGCCGTCTTCGGCGCGCTTGGTCAGGTCGACAGTGTATTTATCCAGCGCCTGACGCGACTCTTCGTGGTTGGCGTCATTCACTGCCTCGCCGCCCCGCAGGTTATTGATCGCGTTTTCCAGGGCTTTCTTGCTCACGCCCTGGCCGAGCAGCAACTTGCCAAGCTTGCTGTTCTCGTCCATTGCCGCGAGCAGCACCAGTTCGCTGGAGATGAACTGATCACCTTTCTGCTGAGCCAGACGGTCGGCCTGATTGAGCAGGCGCGCCAAATCCTGCGACATGTTGACGTCGCCGGTCGGGTTCTGGATTTTCGGTAATTGGTCGAGCTCTTTGGTCAGCTCTTTACGCAAGCTGTTGACGTCGAAGCCGACCTGCATCAGCAGAGGTTTGATCGAACCACCCTGCTGTTCAAGCATGGCTTGCATCAAGTGCGCCGGCTCAATCGCCGGATGATCGTGGCCGACTGCCAACGACTGGGCGTCGGACAAGGCCAACTGTAATTTGCTGGTTAAACGGTCTATTCGCATAAGTCACCTTCCTTTTGAGCAGGCCGGACCTAAAAACCATCCTGAATAAAGAAACCTGCCAGATACCACTGTAGATGCGGTCGATTCTGGGAGATTCAAGCGTCAAAGAGTTGATGCAGATCAGAGAGTTTAGCGGGTGAGCCAAACGAGGGAGGCGAAGCGACCGGTGCGCGACGCACGACGGTAGGAGAAGAAGCGCGGATCGGTCACGGTGCAGAAACCGCCGCCGTAAACCGCTGTAACTCCTCGGGCGGCCAGACGTAGGCGCGCCAGTAAATAGATATCCGCCATGAACTTGCCGGCATTGTCGCCCGGTACGAACGCTTCTGCTGCTTCAGGCAGTTGATTGATGAAGACTTCCCGCACTTCCGGGCCGACTTCAAAGGCTTTCGGGCCAATCGCCGGACCGAGCCAGACAAGAACGTCCTTGGCCGGAACATCGAGGCTATCGAGCGTCGCTTCAAGTACACCCGCCGCCAGACCACGCCAACCGGCATGGGCCGCCGCCACGCGAGTGCCAGCGCGATCGCAAAACAACGCTGGCAAGCAATCAGCCGTCATCGCCGCACAGGCGATACCGGGTGTTGCTGTCCAACTGGCATCTGCGGTCGCAACAATGCCCGGATCAGCATGCGCCACGGCAATCCCGTGCACTTGCTGCAACCAGGCAGGCTGTATAGAGAAGTGATCGGTCAGGCGCCGACGGTTCTCGGCAACAGCCTCAGGACGATCATCGACATGATCGCCCAGATTGAGGCTGTCGAACGGCGCCTCGCTGACACCACCCTCGCGAGTGGTAACGCAGGCTTTGACGCTGGCCGGCGCGGGCCAGTCCGGCGTCAGCCAGTTCATCCGATGAATGCCTCGCGATCCTGCTTGAGCAGGGTCAGCAACCAGACGAAATCTTCTGGCAGCGGCGATTCCCAGCTCATGCGCACACCGGTCGTCGGATGATCCAGCTCAAGGAAACGCGCGTGCAGGGCCTGACGCGGGAAATGCTTGAGCGATTCAACCATCGTCGGGTTAGCGGCTGGCGGAATGCGGAAACGACCGCCGTACGCCGGGTCGCCGACCAACGGGAAGTTGATGTGCGACATGTGCACACGGATCTGGTGGGTACGACCGGTTTCCAGCTTCACCCGTACGTGGGTGTGCGAGCGGAAACGCTCCAGCACGCGGTAGTGGCTGACGGCAGGCTTGCCGCCTTCCATCACTGCCATGCGCTGGCGCTGCTGGCCGTGACGACCGATCGGGGCGTTGATCTTGCCACCGGCGGTGACCACGCCGATCACGATGCACTCGTAGATCCGGCTGACGCTGCGACTCTGCAATTGAGTAACAAGCTTGGTCTGGGCCTGAATGGTCTTGGCCACCACCATCAGACCGGTGGTGTCCTTGTCCAGACGATGCACGATACCGGCGCGCGGGACATTGATGATGTCCGGCACGTGGTGCAGCAAGGCATTGAGCAAGGTGCCATCGGCATGACCGGCAGCCGGGTGCACCACCAGGCCCGCAGGCTTGTTGATCACCAGGATGTCGTCGTCTTCATAGACGATGTCGAGCTCGATGTCCTGGGCGATCCACTCGCCCTGGGCTTCCTGCTCGGCAGTCAGCTCAAGGATGGCACCGCCATGCACGATGTCGCGAGGGCGGATGACCGCCCCGTCCACAGTCAGGCGACCTTCTTTGATCCAGGCGGAAAGGCGCGAGCGAGAGTGCTCAGCGAAGAGTTGGGCAGCGACTTGATCGAGGCGTTGGCCGCCCAATTCGGACGGCACCTCTGCGCGAAGTTCAATTTTATCGGACATGCTCTGACTGTGCGTCGGCACAGCTTTTGGTTTCGGCTGCGCGCTTGTGGTTAAATACGGCGTCTTTTGCCCCGAGGCTTTTCAACGGGGCGCTCATCATAACAGGACGGCCCCGCCCAAGACAGCGGCCGTCATAGGGACGCAAGCCGCCATGCAAGTGAAACACCTGCTGCTGATCGCCATCCTCGCATTGACCGCTGCTTGCTCATCGAAGGAAGTCGTAGACGAAAACCTCAGCGAAGCCGAGCTGTATCAGCAGGCTCAGACTGACCTGGACAACAACAGCTACACCAGCGCCACAGCCAAGCTGAAGGCTCTGGAGTCGCGCTATCCGTTCGGTCGCTACGCCGATCAGGCACAGCTGGAGCTGATCTACGCCAACTACAAGAACGCCGAGCCGGAAGCTGCAAAGTCCGCTGCCGAGCGTTTCATTCGTTTGCATCCGCAGCATCCGAACGTGGATTACGCGTACTACTTGAAAGGTCTGACTTCTTTCGACCAGGACGTCGGCCTGTTGGCGCGCTTCCTGCCGCTGGACATGACCAAGCGTGACCCGGGCGCTGCCCGCGACTCGTACAACGAGTTCGCCCAGCTGACCAGCCGCTACCCGAACAGCCGCTACGCGCCGGACGCCAAGCAGCGCATGATTTATCTGCGCAACCTGCTGGCAGCCTACGAAATCCACGTGGCCGACTACTACCTGACCCGTCAGGCGTATGTAGCCGCTGCCAACCGTGGCCGGTACGTCGTGGAAAACTTCCAGGAAACCCCATCGGTCGGCGACGGCCTGGCGGTGATGACCGAGGCTTACCAGCGTCTGCACCTGGACGAACTGGCCAACACCAGCCTGGAAACCCTGAAGCTGAACTACCCGAACCACCCGAGCCTGCAAGACGGCCAGTTCGTGCCACGGGTTGCTGAAGCCGATAACCGTTCGTTCCTGAGCAAGGCAACACTCGGTCTGATCGAGTCGCGTCCGCCGCTGCCGCCGGGCGAAACCCGCGCCAACCAGGACGTGCAGAAACAGTACCAGGACGCGAAAGACGCGATCCCGAACGATCTGAAGCCTAAAGACGAAAACGGCGACGTGATCGAAGAACCAGAGCCTGAGTCGAGCAACACCGACCGCTCGTGGTTCAGCTACATGACCTTCGGCGTGTTCGACTGATCACACCGGATGGACAAGAAAGGGAGATCTGCGGATCTCCCTTTTTTATTGCCGCGCGTTAATAGGCTGTGCGCTTGTCGGGAGCTTGGCTAAACTGCCGGATCATCAGTCGAAAAGCCGCTCATCATGCTTCGTTTATTGTTCTGGATTGTCCTGATTTTTGCTGCGGTATGGCTGTGGCGAAAATTCAAGGCACCCGCTGCCAATCAGTCCGATCGCGCCCCCCGCGAGCAGGACGCCCCACCCATGGTCCGTTGCGCCCATTGCGGCGTGCACTTGCCGCGTGATCGCGCATTGAGCGTGCAACAACAGTGGTATTGCAGCCAGGCACACCTTGAGCAAGGCCCGGGTGCCAGTGATCGCTGAGGCCGCCAACGCCGACAGCAAACAGGCTCAGCGCCTGCTGCGCCTTTATCATCTCTACCGTTTAAGCGTCGGCATCACTTTGGTGCTGCTGATCTCCAGCAACATGGACAACCGCCTGCTGACGTCGGCCAACGACGATCTGCTGCGCGGCGGCAGCTGGTTATATCTGGTCATCAACATTTTGCTGGTGGTGTTTCTCGAGAACACCCGGCGACCGGCGCAACTGTTCAGCCTGGCCCTCGTCGATGTGCTGTTGCTGTGCGGCCTGTTCTATGCGGCGGGCGGCGTGGCCAGCGCCCTCGGCAATCTGCTGATTGTCTCGGTGGCGATCAGCAACACCCTGCTGCGCCGACGCATCGGCCTGCTGATCGCCGCCATCGGCGCTCTCGGCATCGTCGGCCTGAGTTTCCTGCTCAGTTTCAGCCATCCCCTGAGCGCCAACGAATACCTGCAAGCCGGCACGCTCGGCGCACTGTGCTTTGCCGCATCGCTGCTGGTGCAAGGGCTGATCCGCCGTCTTGAAGTCAGCGAAACACTGGCCGAGCAACGGGCCAGCGAGGTGGTCGGCCTGGAGGCGTTGAACGCACTGATTCTGCAGCGCATGCGCACCGGGATTCTCGTGCTCGACGAGGAACGTCGTGTGCAACTGGCCAACCAGAGTGCGCAGAACCTGCTCGCGCGCTCACACCTGCAAGGCCATCTGATCGACGCCTACTCGCCCGCACTGGTCGAACGCCTGCAACTGTGGATGAACAATCCGAGCCTGCGCCCGCAAAGCCTGAAGATTCCCGGCAATGGCCTTGAATTGCAGCCGAGCTTCATTGCTCTCGAACAAAGCCCGAATCAGCAAACCCTGGTATTTCTCGAAGACCTGGCGCAAATATCCCAGCAGGCCCAGCAACTGAAACTTGCCGCACTCGGGCGCCTGACCGCCGGCATCTCTCACGAAATTCGCAATCCACTCGGCGCCATCAGTCATGCCGCACAGCTATTGGGCGAATCCGAGGAACTCGACAGCGCCGATCGGCGTCTGACGCAGATCATTCAAGATCACTCCCAGCGCATGAACCGAGTCATCGAAAACGTCCTGCAACTTTCACGACGCCAGCAAAGTGCCCCGCAACGGCTGGATCTCAAGCCGTGGCTGGAAAACTTCGTCGCCGAGAGCCGCGAACAGGCCAGCGAGCGCCAGCACATTCATCTGCGGATCAACTCGGGTGACTTCGCCACACTGATGGATCCCAATCAGCTCACGCAAATTCTCGACAATCTGTTACGCAACGGCTGGCGCCACAGCGCGTTACTGCACGATCAGGCCGAGGTCTGGCTGGCATTGTTCGTCGACCCGGACAGCCAATTGGCGGTGCTTGAGGTGCAGGACAACGGCCCCGGCGTGCCAGTCGACGAACAGACGCATCTGTTCGAACCGTTCTTTACCACCAGCAGCCAGGGCACCGGCCTTGGGCTTTATCTGTCCCGTGAGCTGTGCGAAAGCAACCAAGCGCGCCTAGACTTCAAACCACGCCAAGGCGGCGGCTGCTTTCGCATCACCTTTGCTCACGGACGGAAACAAAGTTGACTAACAGCCCACGGCAAAAAATCCTCATCGTCGACGACGAGCCCGACATCCGCGAACTCCTGGAAATCACCCTGGGACGGATGAAGCTCGACACCTACAGCGCGCGTAATCTCGGCGAAGCCCAAGCGTTGTTGCACCGCGAGCGCTTTGACCTATGCCTGACCGACATGCGTCTACCCGACGGCACGGGGCTGGATCTGGTGCTGCACATCCAGCAGCGTTATCCACAACTGCCCGTGGCGATGATCACCGCCTATGGCAGCCTGGAAACCGCAATCAACGCACTGAAGGCCGGCGCCTTTGACTTTCTGACTAAACCGGTTGACCTCACCCGCCTGCGTGAACTGGTTGGCACGGCCCTGCGCATGCCGGCCGCGAGCGCTGCGAGCACTTCAATCGATCGACGCCTGCTCGGTGATTCGTTACCGATGCGCGACCTGCGCAAGCAGATCGACAAGCTCGCCCGCAGCCAGGCGCCGGTGTACATCAGTGGTGAATCCGGCAGCGGCAAGGAGCGGGTCGCGCGCCTGATTCATGAGCAAGGGCCGCGCGCCAGCCAGCCGTTCGTACCGGTGAACTGCGGGGCGATTCCGTCCGAGCTGATGGAAAGCGAATTCTTTGGCCATCGCAAAGGCAGTTTCACCGGCGCCGTCGAGGACAAGCCGGGGCTGTTCCAGGCGGCGAACGGCGGCACCTTGTTTCTCGACGAAGTGGCGGACTTGCCGCTGTCGATGCAGGTAAAACTGCTGCGGGCGATTCAGGAAAAAGCCGTGCGCAGCGTCGGTGGTCAGCAGGAAACCGTGGTCGATGTGCGCATTCTCTGCGCCACCCACAAGGATCTTGATGCCGAGGTGGCTGCCGAGCGTTTCCGCCAGGACCTTTATTACCGGCTCAACGTCATCGAACTGCGCGTGCCATCACTGCGCGAGCGGCGTGACGACATTGAAGTGCTCGCGGCGCACATGCTCAAGCGTTTGGCCAAAGACACCGGCCAACCGGTGGCGCGGTTGCATCCGCAGGCGCTGGAAGCACTGAAGAGCTACCGTTTTCCGGGCAATGTGCGGGAGCTGGAGAACGTGCTCGAACGCGCGCACACCTTGTGTGAGAACCGCGTGATCGAGTCTGCAGACTTGCGCTTGAGCGAAGGCAATTGCGCGGCTGAAGGAGGGATTGCCGACCTGACACAGATCGACAATCTGGAAGATTATCTGGAGAACGTCGAGCGCAAACTGATCTTGCAGGCGCTGGAGGAAACGCGCTGGAATCGTACGGCGGCGGCGCAGCGCTTGAGCCTGTCGTTTCGGTCGATGCGCTATCGGCTGAAGAAACTGGGCCTGGATTAGATCGCCAAAGATCGCAGCCTGCGGCAGCTCCTACATTGGAATACGTTCCCTGTAGGAGCTGCCGCAGGCTGCGATCTTTTGATTTTGCTTCAGATCCGACCAGCCGGTGCATACGGCGCCGGATCAATAATCGGCGCACGTCCGAGCATCACATCGGCAAACAACTGGCACGACGCCGGCGCCAGCACCAGCCCATTGCGGTAATGCCCGCAGTTCAGCCACAACCCCTCAAACCCCGGCACCCGGCCAATGTACGGAATCCCTTCCGGCGACCCCGGACGCAATCCCGCCCAGTGGCCCACCACCTCGGCATGCGCCAGCGCCGGCAGCAACTCCACTGCCGAAGCCTTGAGGCTTTCCAGCGCCACATCGGTCGGCGTCTTGTCGTAGCCTTCGTGCTCCAGCGTGCTGCCAATCAGGATATGGCCGTCGCGACGCGGAATCGCATAACGACCTTTGGCCAATACCATGCTCGGCAAAAAGTCCGCTGCACATTTGTAGAGAATCATCTGGCCTTTGACCGGTTCGACCGGCAACGTCAGGCTCAGGGTCTTGAGCAGGTCGCCGCTCCACGCACCCGCCGTCAGCACGATCTGATCGCCGTTGATCACGCCTTGAGACGTCTCGACGCCGACAATCCGCTCGTCCTCGCGAACAAATCCGCTGACTTCGCACTGTTCGTGAATCGTCACGTTCGGCAGTGCCTGCAACGCCGCTTTCAGCGATTTCACCAGACGCGGATTGCGCACGTTGGCCACATCAGCCATGTAGATCGCCCGTGAAAATCCACCACCTAGCACCGGCACCGCATCGTGCGCCGCCGAGATATCCACAGCCCGCAGCGGACGGCCTTCGCGCTCAGCCCAGGCCAACGCTTCGGCTTCATCATCCAGATCCAGCCAATACAGGCCAGTGGTGTGCACTTCAGGATCGACGCCGGTATCGGCGAACAGACGCTCGCCGAGCTGTGGATAAAAATCCTGCGACCAGTGCGCCAGTGCGGTGACCGCCGGGCTATAGCGCCACGGATACAACGGCGAAACGATACCGCCGCCCGCCCAGGAGGATTCCTGGCCGAGGTTCGCGCGATCCAGCAGCACCACGCTGCGCACTTCGGAGGCGAGGTTGTAAGCGGTCAGCAGGCCAATCACCCCGCCACCGACAATCACCACTTGCTGTTGCCTGGTCATGTTTGATCCAACCGTAAAAAAGACAGTGGGCGCAAAAGGCGCCCGAAGATATGCGCCTCAGCGGCCCCAGCAATCCTTGGTGGCAAGCCCGGTGGTCGCGTTGTTCATGCTCCTGACACCGGTATTGGTCAGGGTGAAATCCCCGCACTTGTCGGTGGCCATGGACGTACCCGCCTTGCGGGTGGCGGTCAGCAGGAAGGTCTGATCAGCGATGGTCGGAGTAATGGTGTAGAAATCATTGCCCGTACTCAGACCGGTGACGCCGGTGTAGACACTGTTCTTGGTATAGAAACGTTCAAGGGTCTGCGCCTGCTCGGACAGCAGCGACACCACTTCGGCACGGCGGCCCTTTTTCAGGTATTCGGTAAAGCTCGGGGCGGCGATGGTCATGACAATGCCGATGATCGCAATCACGATCATGATTTCGATCAGGGTAAAACCGCGGTTGCTTCTACGCATGCCTCAAACTCTCGCTTACTGTATTTGTCGCCACATGATACGACGGCTACCGCCGCCGCCCTTTTCCACCAAGGTGGTGATGTTGCCGCTGGAATCGTTGAAAATCTTGCGCGTCGCGCCGTTGACGACAGCGTTCAGGGTCGGGATGCCACCCGTGAATATCACACCACTGGAAATCGTGTCGTTGCTGTCGACCACGCCATCGCCGTTGGTATCGAGCACTGCATAGTTGAGCATCTTACCGCTGAATGCATCGGTTTCGACCAGTTTGCCCGTGCCAAAACTCGAACAGGGATCGGTGGTATCCACACTCGCCGTGGTGAAGAGGATACGTCCCAGAACCAGGCTGGCCTGATTGATCACCCGCTCACCGATCAACGCGTTGTTATACACCAACGGCAGGTACCAGCCCTTTTCTGCAGGGTACGTTGTGTCGTTTTGCGTGGTAGTGACGAACTGACCACCAGTCCCCGAGAACACGCCCGTGACCGCCTGCGCCTGCAAACTGCTGACGGTGAGTTGCCCCGAACCACCATCGGCATCCCACACCGAATAGAACGCCTGCAAATCCTTGTTGGTCTTGTCGGCCGTTTCGTTGAACTTGCCGGTTCCGACAAAGATCTGTTTGCCGCCCAATGAGTTATCCGCCAGCAACGGCTGCGTGGTGATCGGCTGAGTTGCGCCGCCCGCCGCGGTGAACAACGGCTTCCCGGAAAACGCTACGCCCCAGCTATCGGTGGACGTCGCGCTCAGATCGAACTTCCACAGCCGCCCTTTCAAGTCGCCGCCATAGGCGGCCTGGACCACGTTCGAGGAGTTGACCTTGAGCTTTACCGAGGACAAGCCGTTGGTGGTTTCCGTGCTGTCGATAACGATTTTCTTGATCAGCGAACCGTCGCGTACATCCAGGACATACAGCGCTGCCACTCCGGAGTTGCTGCCGTAACCGTTGGAAATGAACGCCGCCCAGCGACCATCGGCCAAGCGTGCCACTTCCGGGCGGGCATAGGCATAACCCAGATCATTAAACACATTGGCAGTGTTGGCGGTCGTGGGTGCACTGACCTCCCACAACGCGCGCAAAACGTTGCCCGCCGAGGCGTCGAACAATTGCAGTGCATAGAACGTCCTGCCCCCTGCCCCCGTACCGCCGATAGCAAGGGTTTTCCATGCGCTGTTGAGTTGGGCGTCATACACGGCGACCTGCCCATCTACCAGAAACTTGTGGCTGACACCGTTGATGTAAGTTGGATCGGCGATAAAACGCAACGACGGCAACACACTGGAAGGCATGTAGGCATAACGCCGGGTGCCGTTGGCCGAGTTGATGACGTTGACGAAGCCGTCGTTGGCGTTCGCCACCAGACTGGCATTCATGTTTGCCGCTTTGGTGCTCAGGTAGGAGGTGTAAGTCGTATCGCCCGACAGGTCAGAGGCGGTCTTGTCAGAAGGCGACGCCAGTACCAACGGCGAGTTGATGATGTCGCCGAGCAGCACGCTGCGCACCTTGAGCCCGGTCTTGTTGGTGCCTTTGCTCCACTCCACCAGATCATTGCCGCTGATGCCGGTGGGCAGACTCTGACCGAGCGTGGTCTGCTGAGTGGCGGAAAAGTTGCCGTAGGCCAGGGTTACTGCAGCGTTGCTGGTGGTGTTCCACGATTGATAGGTCGGTGCGGTGGCGCCCGGAACGATGGTCGTATCAGTGGTCCAGAGTGTCGTCGACGTATTCACCGCACCGGCCGCAGTGAAGCCGAATGACTTGATCGTGCCGCGCCAGTCCTTGGGGTCGTAGCTGGTCTGAAAATAGCTGGTGCCGCTGGCGAGCGTGGTGCCGCTGGTGACGCCACTGCCGCCGGAACCGGCCTTGGAGGTGATATCACTCAAGGCGGACGACAACGCGGCGTTGAGTCCAGTGCTGTCGGTCGCCTGGTAATACTTGCCCTGTCCGTAACTGGCGGCATCCGAGAGCATGTCATTGGCAGCGGTGAAGCCCACGGTGTAGGTGTTCATGTTCTGCTTGGGAAAATCCACTGCGTTCCAGCTCTTGCCGGCGGCATCGGTGCCGGTCCAACGCATGTCGATGTCGAACGCGAACTTGGCGATGTCGTCCAGATACAGCGTGTCGCCTTCGTTGTCGCCATTGAGGTTGTTGCCGTCATTGTTGATGCCATCCCAGTTCGGTAGACGACTGCCGCCCAGCGGATCGTTGGTCGGGAAGGTTCGGTCGAAGGTGGGTAAGCCGTCGGTGATCACCACGCCGTAGTTTTTCTGGCAGCGATACTGGATCGGGCTGGTGTAGGTTGTTGGCGTGCTGTTGTAGTACGGCGCCATGCCGCGCATGTAGCGGGTGATCTCGTAATAGGTTTCCGCCAACGGCGTGTTGGCCACGGCGCTCAACGCGTTGATCGATGAGATCAGCGCGTTGTAGTTGGTATCCGCCTGGGCCTGAGTGACGCTGCCGGATACCGGTGACAGATCGCTGATCGCCCGGGCGATGTAACCGCCATTGCCGGAGTTGTTGCTGGTGACCGGGTTGAACGTCGACAGGCCCATGCGCAATGTGCGGTTGCTGGTGACCAGTGCGGTGGAAACGTTACGCGCAACGTTGATCCGGTAATCGTTGGGGATCGCCCCCGTGGTGAAATCGCGCGTGCCATTGTTGATGGCGAGGCTGACCACATAGGAGATGTAATCGCCGGTATAGCGGGTGTTACCGCTGCCCACCGGGTCTGGCAGTTTCAGGCACAGGGGCGCGAGGCTGTTGTTGTAGAAGGCATAGGCGCCGCCGGAGCAGCCGGCAGTCGGCAGGCTGGAAAGGAATATCGGGTCGCCGGTAATCGTTGTCGAACTCAGGCATAACCCGAGCAACGCGTTGCATTGCCGGGCCGGCGTGCGATCGACCGTCGGATCAAAACCGGCCGCGTAGATAATGCTGTTCATGCTCCCTGAATCGTCGATCAGCAACATCACGTTCGGTGGTACCGCTGCTGCACTCAGCAACGGCGAATCGGACGGCGTGAACGCATAGGCCGGCGCTGCCAGATAAAAACTCAGCAGCATGCCGATCAGCAGTGACCGGCAGCGTTTAATACTTCGCATAAACACTCTCCACAACGCTACGCGAAGTGCCGGCGATGCCGACAGCGGTCACTCGATACAAGGTCGCCGAGGTATTGCTCGGCACGTTCACGGCGGTAAGGGTCGTGCCGATGTTCTGTACCCCGTAAAAGCCGTTGCCGGCAGCGATCCAGGTGACGCCGGACGTCGAGTTGAGCCCCGCAGCGCTGACCACTGACGATTCCGCCGGTGGCGCACATTGCGTGGTGCCGCTGCACACCGCCAGCGTGTAGTTGTCCAGTTGCACCGCACTTTCACCTACGCGCAACGCCGCCTCGGCGGTCTGGAACGATTGATTGCGCAGGCTCACGCTACCAGCCATCTTTTCCTGCAGATTGGCGCTTTGCATCGACGACAGGCCGATCACCGTGAGCAACAACAGGAACACCAGCGTGACCAGCAATATCATCCCGCGCTGCGCCTGACGCCTGTGCAGAGAGCGCCTCATCGTTACGCCCCTCATTGCAGACGGTTGCGCAAAGCGGCAACCACGTTGAAGGTTTGCGCGGCGACCCGGCTGTTGGGGTCGGTGAGGGTCAGGCTCAGGCGCACACTGCGAATGCGCGCCGGATCACTGGGGTTGGCGCTGTAGGTCGAAGCTGCCACATCGGTCGCCGAACTGGCCAGGCCGAAGGTCACGGTGAAAGCGCTGACGTTGTTGATCAGTACCTGCTGGGTCGGCGTGCCGCTGCCAGTGCCCATCAGGATCTGGTTGTTGCTGAAACTGTAGAGCAGACGCCGGATCGGGAAGGCGATTTGCCCGGTCGCCGGGCTGCGCAAACCGGTGTAAGCGGTCGAGGTGTTACGGCAATCGGAAACCACCGTCCAGGTCGGCGTGCCGCCGCTGCCACCGACATCCGCCGTCACCAGCGTCAGTTTAAGGTTGGCATTGTCCCAACTGATCGGGGTGATTTGCGCGGCGTTGAAATCCCCCGCCGTACTCGAATCGGTGATAGTGCCAAGGCAACCGAACATCCCCACCATGCGAATTTCCTGGATCATTTTACTCAGCAGGAAACGCGCGTCTTCCTGCATCGCAGCGGCGCTGTTCTGGCTGACATAGGTGTTTTTTGCAGCGATGAACGTCTGCACCACGCCGAGCACCACAATCAGCCCCAGCGCCAAAGCAATCAGCAACTCGATCAGGCCGAAACCACGCGCATGACGGTTCATGGCGTCGCCACCGGATCAACCGCGGCACGGCTGCTCAGCACGAAACTGCGCGGGGCACTGGCGGTGTTGGCTGCGCGCGCATCACTCCAGGTAATGGTGATGGTGTACACGCGTTGATTGAGGGTGATGCTGCCCGTGGCGGTCGGGCCACCGAAGTTGACGATGTTGCTGGTGAAGTCGTAGAGGTCCTGATCCCGCGCAACACTGAGGTTGCCCGAGGTCGGTGGCGTGACGGTGTAGTCGGCACCGGAGTTGGCACGGATGCGGTCCATCATGTCGTAGGCGATGAAACTGGCCTGACTGGTCATGCGCGAACTGTCGGTGTACTTCAGCGCATTCAGTTGCACCGCCGCCGCGCCCAACAGCCCTACCGTCAGGATCAACAACGCGACCAGCACCTCGATCAGCGTCATGCCCTCCTGTGCGTGCTTGCTCCCTGCCCTCATCCGCAACTTCCACCCAATTGAATTCGTCCGTTCAGACACACGTTCAGCGTCCTGCTTTGCGTTCCCAGCATGTAACTGATGACCACCGCCGTCGAAGGTGCCGCCAGACCGCCGAGGTTATTGAAATCCAGCGCAGTCACCCCAGAGGTTAGCGTCAGAGTGGCGCCGCTGCTCATCGCTGGAACAACCCGCAATACATTGGCCGGCGTGCCAGTACTGTCGTAGACCGACAATTCACCGGTCCAGACGCTGCCCCCCGCCGTCGGGCGCAGGCGCAAGGTGGTGCCGCGATCAATCGCTTCGAGCCTGGTGAAACTGATTGCGCGTTGCAGGTCGCCCACCTCGGTATCGGCCTTGCTGCGCTGAATGGAACTGGTGAACGCCGGCACCGCCAGGGTGACAAGGATCACGAAGATAGCAATCGCGGCCAGCAACTCGACCAGCGTGAAACCTTTTGTACGAAGATCCATCGATGCCCTCCGTTGCCGTCGGCTATACCTGCTTCTACACGCTAGAACATTCGACCGACCTGTGTCGGTTGATTTGTCCTGCCTGGCGCACGGATCGCGCCTTTCATCACGCTCCAGGGAGGGAGTTTTCATGTCGCAACAGGGTTTCAGCCTGATCGAACTGCTTATGGGACTGGCGATTGGCGCAATTGTTCTGCTGCTGGTCAGTCCGGCATTTGCCACGCTCAAGGCATCCAGCCATCGGGAGGTGGCTGCGCAGTCGTTGCTCGACGGTATTCGCAACGCCCGATCGATGGCGATCACACACAATCAGAGCGTGGTGATCCATGGCATCAACGGCGACTGGAGCCAAGGCTGGCGGATCATTCTGGATATCAGCGGCAAGGGGCCGCAAGACGCGAGCAATCCGTTATTGCGCGAGCACGCCAGTGATGCGCAGGTGCCAGTGGTGGGCAATTGGGCAGTGAGCCGATATGTGCGGTTCAGCAGTCTGGGGCAACCACTGATGCCCGAGCGGGCATTTCAGGCAGGGACGCTACATATTTGCTCGGCTCACGAGCCGGTCAGCCAGCTCCAGGTGGTGCTGGCTGCGACCGGTCGTGTGCGCCTGAGCAGTGTGAAAACCGTGCAGGCGCTGTGTCAGAAAGCCGAAAGGGTCAAATCGAACGGACGCGCAGCTCTTTAGGCATCGAGAAGGTGATGTTCTCTTCGCGACCCGCCAGCTCGTCGGCACCGGTCGCCCCCCAGGCTTGCAGTTGCTGGATCACGCCACGCACCAGTACTTCCGGCGCAGATGCACCCGCAGTGATGCCAATCCGTTCAACGCCATCGAACCAGCTTTTCTGCAGGTCTTCGGCACCGTCGATCAGATAGGCCGGCGTAGCCATGCGTTCGGCCAGTTCACGCAAGCGGTTGGAGTTGGAGCTGTTCGGACTGCCGACCACCAGCACTACGTCGCACTCGTCGGCCAATTGCTTGACCGCGTCCTGACGGTTTTGTGTGGCGTAGCAGATGTCGTCCTTGCGCGGGCCACCGATGGCCGGGAAGCGCGTGCGCAAGGCATCGATGACGCGACTGGTGTCGTCCATCGACAGCGTGGTCTGGGTCACGAAAGCCAGTTTTTCCGGGTTGTGCACCTGCAACGCGGCAACGTCTTTCTCGTCTTCGACGAGGTAGATCGCGCCGCCATTGCTGGCGTCGTATTGGCCCATGGTGCCTTCGACTTCCGGGTGACCGGCGTGGCCGATCAGGATGCACTCGCGACCGTCGCGGCTGTATTTCGCCACTTCGATGTGCACCTTGGTCACCAGCGGGCACGTTGCGTCGAACACTTTCAGGCCACGACCGGCGGCTTCGGTGCGTACGGCTTGGGAGACGCCATGGGCACTGAAGATGACGATGACGTCGTCCGGCACCTGATCCAGCTCTTCGACGAAGATCGCCCCGCGACTGCGCAGGTCTTCAACGACGAACTTGTTGTGCACCACTTCATGACGCACGTAGATCGGCGGCCCGAAGACTTCCAGGGCGCGGTTGACGATTTCGATCGCCCGGTCCACGCCGGCGCAGAAGCCACGGGGGTTGGCGAGTTTGATTTGCATGCTGTGCCTCGTGTCTTGCGCGCGAAAACAATGAAAAACCATTGTAGGGATCAGCTCTCTGTGGCGAGGGGATTTATCCCCGTTCGGCTGCGTAGCAGTCGTCGACCTTTCAGCGCATTCATTCAGAATTGCGGTGCCTGGTTAGGGGGCGCTTCGCACCCCAACGGGGATAAATCCCCTCGCCACAAAGGCTCATTCCTACATTTTTATAGCGCTTTGACGGAAATGATTTCCACGTCAAAGGTCAGCGTCTTGCCGGCCAGCGGGTGGTTGAAGTCGATGGTCACTTGCGTGTCATCGAATTCCTTCACCACACCCGGCAGCTCAGTATTGGCCGCATCGTTGAAGATCACCAGCAAACCCGCTGACAACTCCATATCGACGAACTGCGAGCGCGGGATGATCTGCACGTTTTGCGGGTTCGGCTGGCCGAAGGCGTTTTCCGGCTCGACGGTCAGCGTGCGCTTGTCGCCGGCCTTGAAGCCGAACAGCGCCGCCTCAAAACCCGGCAACAGGTTGCCGTCGCCGACCCTGAAGGTCGCCGGGGCTTTGTCGAACGTGCTGTCGACGGTGTCGCCGTTCTCCAGGCGCAATGCAAAGTGCAAGGTGACTTCCGTGTTCTGGCCAATGCGTTGCTCAGCCAATACCTGTTCAGTCATGAACGGCCTCTTCGGTTTTCTTGGTTTTGAACATATCCAGTGCCAGCATCACCGCGCCAACGGTAATCGCGCTGTCGGCGAAGTTGAACGCCGGGAAGTACCAACGGTTCTGCCAGTGCACCAGAATGAAATCGATCACATGGCCGAGGGCAATGCGGTCATACAGATTACCCAACGCGCCGCCCAGCACCAGCGCCAAAGCGACGGCCAGCCAGGTTTCGTTGCGGCCCAGACGCTTGAGCCAGACCACCAGCACCGCGCTGACCACGATCGCGATCAGGGCGAACAGCCAGCGCTGCCAGCCGGAGCTGTCAGCCAGGAAGCTGAACGCAGCGCCAGTGTTGTAGGCCAGGGTCCAGCTGAAGTAATCGGGAATGATCACGATCTGCTGGAACATTTCGAGCTTGCCTTCGAAGTAGAACTTGCTGGCCTGGTCAATGACCAGAACCAGCAAACTCAACCAGAGCCAGCTCAACCGTCCAAAACGGCCAACGGCATTAGGCATAGTGACGAACCTCGCCAGCGCCGCTGATGTTGTCGACGCAACGGCCGCAGATTTCCGGATGCTCCGGGTTCACGCCGACGTCTTCGCGGCAGTGCCAGCAACGGGCGCATTTCGGGAAGGCCGATTTGACGATCTTCAGTTTCAGGCCGCTGACTTCGGTGGTTACCGCATCTTCAGGTGCGCTAACAAAAGGCGCCACGCTGGCCGTCGAGGTGATCAAGACAAAGCGCAGCTCGTTGCTCAGCTTGGCCAGGTCAGCGCTCAGCGCGTCTTCGGCGTACAGCGTCACTTCGGCTTGCAGGTTGCCACCGACGGCTTTCGCCGCGCGCTGGATTTCCATCTCTTTGTTGACCGCTACTTTGACCGCCATCACGCGTTCCCAGTAGTCGCGGCCCAGCTCAACGTCGGCCGGCAGTTCGGTCAGACCTTCGTACCAGGTGTTGAGCATCACCGATTCGTTGCGCTCGCCCGGCAGGTATTCCCACAGTTCGTCGGCGGTGAAGGCGAGGATCGGCGCGATCCAGCGCACCAGCGCTTCGGAGATGTGGAACAGCGCGGTTTGCGCCGAACGGCGGGCCTTGCTGTTGGCGCCAGTGGTGTACTGACGGTCCTTGATGATGTCGAGGTAGAAACCGCCCAGCTCCTGCACGCAGAAGTTGTGGATCTTCGAGTAGACGTTCCAGAAACGGTATTCGCCGTAGTGCTCTTGCAGCTCGCGTTGCAGCAGCAAGGTGCGGTCGACCGCCCAACGATCCAGCGCGAGCATTTCTTCCGCCGGCAGGATGTCGCTGGCCGGGTTGAAACCGCTCAGGTTCGAGAGCAGGAATCGCGCGGTGTTGCGGATACGACGATAGGCGTCCGCACTGCGTTGCAGGATCTGGTCGGAAACCGCCATTTCACCTGAGTAGTCGGTCGAAGCAACCCACAGACGCATGATGTCGGCGCCCAGGGTGTCGTTGACTTTCTGCGGCGCGATCACGTTGCCCAGCGATTTGGACATCTTGCGGCCGGCTTCGTCGACGGTAAAACCGTGGGTCAGCAGTTCGCGGTACGGCGCGTGGTTGTCGATGGCGCAACCAGTCAGCAGCGACGAGTGGAACCAGCCACGGTGTTGGTCGGAACCTTCCAGGTACAGGTCGGCGCGCGGGCCGCTCTCGTGACCCATCGGGTGCGAACCGCGCAGGACGTGCCAGTGCGTGGTGCCCGAATCGAACCAGACGTCGAGGGTGTCGCTGATCTTGTCGTACAGCGGCGCTTCGTCGCCGAGCAGCTCGGCAGCGTCCATCTTGAACCAGGCTTCGATGCCTTCCACTTCAACGCGTTTGGCGACTTCTTCCATCAGTTCAACGGTACGTGGGTGCAGTTCGCCGCTTTCCTTGTTCAGGAAGAACGGGATCGGCACGCCCCAGTTACGTTGACGCGAGATGCACCAGTCAGGACGGTTGGCGATCATCGAGTGCAGACGCGCCTGGCCCCAGGTCGGGACGAACTTGGTGTCTTCGATGGCTTTGAGCGAGCGCACACGCAGGGTGTCGCCGCTGGTTGGCTCTTTGTCCATGCCGATGAACCACTGCGCGGTGGCGCGATAGATCAGCGGAGTCTTGTGGCGCCAGCAGTGCATGTAGCTGTGTTCGATGACGGTGGTGTGCATCAGCGCACCGACTTCGGTCAGCTTGTCGACGATGGCCGGGTTGGCCTTCCAGATGAACTGGCCGCCGAAGTATTCCAGCGATGGCACGTACACGCCGTTGCTCTGCACTGGATTGAGGATGTCATCGTTGACCATGCCGTACTTCTTGCAGGTCACGAAGTCGTCCACGCCGTAGGCCGGAGCGGAGTGAACCACGCCAGTGCCAGCGCCCAGTTCGACGTAGTCAGCCAGGTACACCGGCGACAGACGATCGTAGAACGGGTGACGGAAGTTGATCAGTTCCAGCTCTTTACCGGTGGTGGTGGCGATCACCGAACCTTCAACGCCGTAGCGCGCCAGGCAGGCTTCAACCAGCTCTTCAGCCAGCACCAGCAGCTTGTCGCCGATGTCGACGAGGGCGTAGTTGAACTCCGGGTGAACGTTCAGCGCCTGGTTGGCCGGAATGGTCCACGGGGTGGTGGTCCAGATCACGATCGACGCCGGTTTGCTCAACGATGGCAGACCGAACGCGGCAGCCAGTCTGGCTTCGTCAGCGATCGGGAACGCAACGTCGATGGTCGAGGACTTTTTGTTCTCGTACTCGACTTCCGCTTCAGCCAGGGCCGAACCGCAGTCGAAGCACCAGTTCACAGGCTTGAGGCCCTTGAACACGAAACCGCCCTTGACGATTTCGGCGAGGGCGCGGATTTCACCGGCCTCGTTCTTGAAATCCATGGTCTTGTACGGGTTGGCCCAGTCGCCCAGCACGCCGAGGCGGATGAATTCGGACTTCTGCCCTTCGATCTGCTCGGAGGCGTAGGCACGGCAAAGCTCGCGGGTCTTGTCCGCGCCGAGGTTCTTGCCGTGGGTCACTTCAACCTTGTGCTCGATCGGCAGGCCGTGGCAGTCCCAACCCGGAACATACGGCGCGTCGAAGCCCGACAGGGTCTTCGAGCGGATGATCATGTCCTTGAGAATCTTGTTCAGTGCGTGACCGATGTGGATCGTGCCGTTGGCATACGGAGGGCCGTCATGCAGAACGAACTTCGGACGATCCTTGCCAATCTCGCGCAACTTTCCGTACAGGCCAATACTGTCCCAGCGCTGCAGAATCTGCGGTTCGCGCTGTGGCAGGCCGGCCTTCATTGGGAAGGCGGTGTCCGGAAGGTTAAGCGTGGCTTTATAGTCGGTCATTTAAGGCTCTTCATTAGCGATGGGCGCTAGGTGCGGCTAGTGCACGGGCGGTGGCGACATCCGCATTGATCGCCGTTTTCAATGCCTCCAGAGAGGCGAAGCGCTGCTCTTCACGCAGCTTTTGGTGGAAAACCACCGTCAAACGCCGGTCATACAGATCGCCGGCAAAATCTAGAAGATGAACTTCAAGGTGGGCCTTGCCATCACCTTGTACCGTGGGCCGCACGCCGATATTGGCGACGCCGGGCCAGGTCTTGCCGTCGATATCGACATCCACCAGATACACCCCGGTGAACGGCACGCGACGACGCTTGAGTTGAATGTTGGCAGTGGGCGTACCCAGTTGCCGGGCCAGTTTCTGGCCGTGCAGCACGCGACCGGCGATCCGGTACGGGCGGCCGAGCAAGCGTTCGGCCAAGGCAAAATCGGCAGCGGCCAACGCGTTACGCACCTGCGTGCTGCTGACACGAATGCCGTCCAGCTCGACGGTTTGCGCGGCTTCGACGGTAAAACCGTGAACCTGCCCGGCCTGCATCAGGAAATCGAAATCGCCGAGGCGGTCGCAACCGAAACGGAAATCGTCACCGACCTCCAGGTGTTGCACACCGAGGCCATCCACCAGGATGGTATCGACGAACTCACTGGCGCTGAGCTTGCTCAAGCGCTGGTTGAAGGCCAGGCACAACACCCGGTCGACACCTTCGGCGGCCAGCAGTTGCAGCTTGTCGCGCAACCGCGCCAGACGCGCCGGGGCGGTCTCGGGGGCAAAGAATTCCCGTGGCTGCGGCTCGAAAATCACCACGCAGCTGGGTACGCCCAACTCGAGCGCACGCTCACGCAGTCGGGCCAGGATAGCCTGGTGACCACGGTGAACACCGTCAAAGTTGCCAATAGTGGCGACGCAGCCCCGATGCTGGGGGCGCAAGTTGTGGAGGCCTCGAACCAGCTGCATAACGCGCTTCTTGCTCATAAAGTGGTCGATTATAACCACACCCGACGGTCGACGACAGGCAACACCGTAACGCAAAGTGATCGAGCCGACAAAACTGCCGGCCCGCGCCCATCCATAAAGGGTAAAACCTCAGCTCAAGGCCTTGCGATTGAAGTCGCGCAAGCGGAAACCGAGCAGCAGCAACATACCGAAATAAGCGACTACGCCCGCCGCAACCAATGCGCCCAGACGCAGGAAGCGCTCAAGCATGTGCCCTTGATCCCATGGCGGCATGAAATGCATACCGATCAAAAGCACCACGGACATCACCGCCACCGCCACCACCAGTTTGAAACCAAACTTGGCCCAGCCCGGCTGCGGCTGGTACATCTGCTGCTTGCGCAGTTGATAGAACAGCAGTCCGGCGTTCAGACACGCACCCGCACTGATCGCCAAGGCCAGACCGGCATGCGCCAGCGGACCGATCAGCACCAGGTTGAACAACTGGGTAACCACCAGAGTGAATATTGCGATTTTCACCGGGGTACGGATGTTCTGTTGCGCGTAAAAGCCCGGCGCCAGCACTTTGATCACGATAATGCCGAGCAGACCGACAGAATAGGCAATCAGTGCGCGCTGCGTCATTTCGGCGTCGAAGCCACTGAACTGACCGTACTGGAACAGCGAAACGGTCAGCGGTTCGGCGAGAATCCCCAGCGCCAGCGAACACGGCAGCACCAGCACGAAGCACAGGCGCAGGCCCCAATCGAGAATCCGCGAATACTCGTGGCGATCCTTGCTGGCGTAAGTTTTGGCCAGTGTCGGCAGCAGAATCGTACCCAATGCCACCCCCAGCACACCGGATGGCAACTCCATCAGGCGATCGGCGTAATACATCCACGACACCGAGCCCGCCACCAGAAACGAGGCGAAGATGGTGTTGATGATCAGCGAAATCTGGCTGACCGACACGCCAAGAATCGCCGGCAGCATCTGTTTCATCACCCGCCATACGCCGGTATCGCGCAGATTCAGACGCGGCAGTACCAGCATGCCGATCTTTTTCAGGTGCGGCAGTTGATAGAGCAACTGCGCCAGACCACCGACCAACACCGCCCAGCCAAGGGCCATGACCGGTGGATCGAAGTACGGTGTAAGGAACAACGCAAAGACGATCATGCTGACGTTAAGCAGGGTCGGCACAAACGCCGGCACCGAGAAGCGGTTCCAGGTATTGAGAATCGCACCGGCCAGCGATGACAGCGAGATCAGCAATATATAGGGGAACGTCACCCGCAGCAGATCGGAGGTGAGCTGGAATTTTTCCGGCGTGTCGGTGAAACCGGGAGCCGTGGCCCAGATCACCCAGGGCGCGGCGATCATGCCCAGCGCAGTGACGATCGCCAGTACCAGTGTCAGCAAACCTGAAACGTAAGCAATGAACGTACGCGTCGCCTCTTCGCCCTGCTGGCTTTTGTATTCGGCCAGAATCGGCACGAATGCCTGCGAGAAAGCGCCCTCGGCAAAGATCCGCCGCAGCAGATTGGGCAATTTGAAGGCAATAAAGAAGGCGTCCGTCGCCATCCCGGCGCCGAATGTACGGGCAATGAGCGTGTCACGAACAAACCCTAAAACCCGGGAAAGCATCGTGATAGAGCTGACGGCGGCCAACGATTTGAGCAGATTCATTGAGGGAATTTGTGCCTGTCGATAAACAGCAGGCGAACAAAGCGCCTACTTGTGCGATACTCCGCGCCGCAGCAGCACAGAGCCAAAGCTCGCGAGTTTACAGGTCAAGCGCCGGAAATAAATATCCCGCCTCTTTATACCTACCACTTAGCGGAACGTTTCAAGTGCCCTTGACAAGACTTCAACTCATCGGCATGATTCGCGGCCTATTTTGTTTGCTATTTCCTAAAAAGTCTTTCGAGGAGCTCGACGGTGGCCAACTCACCTTCCGCCAAAAAACGTGCAAAACAGGCTGAGAAGCGTCGCAGCCACAACGCCAGCCTGCGTTCCATGGTTCGCACCTACATCAAGAATGTAGTTAAAGCCATCGACGCAAAAGACGCTGAAAAAGCTCAAGCTGCATACGTTCTGGCTGTGCCAGTAATCGACCGCATGGCCGATAAAGGCATCATCCACAAGAACAAGGCTGCTCGTCATAAGAGCCGTCTGAATGGCCACGTTAAAGCGCTGAAAGAAGCTGCTTAATCGACGTAGTCATTAAAAAACCGACCTTAGGGTCGGTTTTTTATTGCCTGTGATTTAACAAAATCCAGCGCAAAAAAATGTAGGAGTGTGCCCGGATCAGGCTCACTCCTACAGTTGGTTTCGCGAGGTTATTGCTGGACCGGCACCCATGGCAGGATCGGGATTGCAGTCACGGCATTCTGCGGACTGCCTTCGATCAAGCGGTCGCTGTAGACCAGATACACCAGCGTATTGCGCTTCTTGTCGAGAAAACGCACCACTTGCATGGTCTTGAACACCAGCGAGGTGCGCTCCTTGAACACCTCATCACCGTCCTTCAGATCACCCTTGAACCTGATCGGCCCAACCTGACGGCAAGCGATCGAAGCCTCTGCGCGATCTTCAGCCAGACCCAAACCACCCTTCACGCCGCCAGTCTTGGCGCGCGACAGGTAGCAGGTCACCCCTTCAACCTTCGGATCATCGAACGCTTCGACGACGATCCGGTCGTTCGGGCCGACAAACTTGAACACCGTCGACACCTGACCGATTTCTTCGGCCGAGGCCAGCAATGGCAGCGCCATCAGCAAGCCCAACAATCCTTTTGCTAAACGCATGGAGTTTTCCTTAGACCAGAATCAGGTTGTCACGGTGAACCAGTTCCGGCTCCGCCATGTAACCGAGCAAACCGACAATCGTATCCGACGACTGACCGATGATTTTTTGCGCTTCCAGCGCGCTGTAGTTGGCCAGGCCACGGGCAATCTCACGACCGTCCGGCGCCACGCAGACCACCATCTCACCGCGACGAAAGCTGCCCTGAACCAGTTTGACGCCCACCGGCAGCAGGCTTTTGTTGCCCTTGGACAACGCCGCCACCGCACCATCATCCAACACCAGGGTGCCGCGAGTCTGCAGATGCCCGGCCAGCCATTGCTTGCGCGCCGCGAGCATGCCGCGCTCAGGCGACAGCAACGTACCAATGCGCTCGCCTGCTTTCAGGCGGTCAAGCACGCGCTCAAGACGCCCGCCGACAATAATGGTGTGCGCACCGGAACGTGCCGCCAGTCGCGCCGCCCGCAGCTTGGTCTGCATGCCGCCGCGCCCCAGCGCCCCACCGGTACCGCCCGCCACCGCGTCCAGGCTCGGATCATCGGCGCGCGCTTCGTAAATCAGCTGCGCATCAGGGTTGTTGCGCGGATCGGCGTCGAACATGCCGTCGCGATCGGTAAGGATCACCAGCAGATCCGCCTCGACCAGGTTGGCCACCAGCGCGGCCAGCGTATCGTTATCGCCAAAGCGGATTTCGTCAGTGACCACGGTGTCGTTTTCGTTGATCACCGGGATCACTTTCAGTTCGACCAGCGCGCGCAAGGTGCTGCGGGCATTCAGGTAGCGCTTGCGATCAGACAGGTCGTCGTGAGTCAGGAGAATCTGCGCGGTGTGCCGGCCATGCTCGGCGAAGCTCGATTCCCATGCCTGCACCAGACCCATCTGGCCAATCGCTGCAGCCGCCTGGAGCTCGTGCATCGCACTGGGTCGTGCGGTCCAGCCCAAACGGCTCATGCCGGCTGCTACTGCCCCGGAGGACACCAACACCAGCTCGACGCCCGCTTCATGCAGCGCCACCATCTGCTCGACCCAGACACTCATTGCCGCGCGATCCAGCCCTTTGCCATCAGCTGTCAGCAAAGCGCTGCCGATCTTCACGACCCAACGCTGCGCACCTGTCACCTTGCTCCGCATCATCTTCAACCTTAGCTTGAGGGCAGCGCGACCCAGCGCCGCCCGTGACGTTATTCTTGGCCATTACCGACCAACAACCGATTTCCAGATACTAAAACGCCGCTCGATTGAGCGGCGTTCAAGTTTATCGCAACGAATCAGTCACGCACGTAAATGATTTCCGGACCGTCTTCGTCATCCACATCTTCTTCGTCCCAGTCATCGTCGCCGATGTCATGGACCGACTTCACGCCACTGCGACGCAGGGCACGCTTGTCGTCCAGCGCTTGCAGTTGCGCGCGCGCTTCGTCTTCGATGCGCTGATCGAGATCGGCCAGCTCTTCCTTGTAAGCCGGGTCGGCAGCAAGGCGATCGGCACGGTCTTCCATGTAACGCATGATGTCGTGGCACAGACGCTCGGTACCGATCTTGGCGATGGCCGAGATCACGTAGACCGGACCGGTCCACTCGAGGCGATCAACGATTTCCTTGACACGCTCATCGTGATCTTCTTCAAGGATCTGGTCGCACTTGTTCAGCACCAGCCAACGATCGCGCTCAGCCAGGGACGGGCTGAACTTGATCAACTCGTTGACGATGACTTCAGCAGCGTCCGGCGCACTGGTGTCATCCAGCGGCGCCATGTCGACGAGGTGCAGCAACAGACGCGTACGCGCCAGGTGCTTGAGGAAACGAATACCCAGGCCGGCACCGTCGGAAGCGCCTTCGATCAGACCCGGGATGTCGGCAATGACGAAGCTCTTCCAGCGATCGACGCTGACCACACCGAGGTTCGGCACCAGCGTGGTGAACGGATAGTCGGCAACTTTCGGCTTCGCGGCCGAAACCGAACGAATGAAGGTACTTTTACCGGCATTCGGCAAGCCCAGCAGACCGACGTCGGCCAGTACTTTCATTTCCAGTTTCAGGTCGCGCTGCTCACCCGGCTTGCCCGGAGTGGTCTGACGCGGAGCACGGTTGGTACTCGATTTGAAACGGGTGTTACCCAGACCGTGCCAGCCGCCCTGCACAACCATCAGTTTCTGACCAGCCTTGGTCAGGTCACCGATGACTTCCTGGGTGGCGGAGTCGATCACCGTGGTGCCGACCGGCACGCGCAGGATCAGGTCCTCGCCCTTCTTGCCGGTGCAGTCGGTGCTGCCACCGTTGGAACCACGCTCGGCATCGAAGTGCCGGGTGTAACGGTAGTCAACCAGGGTGTTGAGGTTTTCGTCAGCCATCATGTAGATGGAACCGCCGTCACCGCCATCACCACCGTTCGGGCCACCATTTTCGATGAATTTTTCCCGACGGAAACTCATGGCGCCATTGCCGCCATCACCAGCCTTTACGCGAATCGATACTTCATCAACAAACTTCATAACCAACGCCTCTCGCCGTACGGACGAGCCGAAAAACAATCAAGACATAAGACTCTTGCAAAAATGAGCGCAGCGACCCCAATCCACGACCTACATCGTACGCCGACAGCCCATACAAACAGTTTTGCAAGAGACTCACCCCACAAACGAAAAAGCCCCGTCGCGAGACAGGGCTTTTCCAGCGATTGCGCAATTAAGCTGCGACAACGCTCACGTAACGGCGGTTGAACGCGCCTTTTACTTCAAACTTGATCACGCCTTCGATTTTAGCGAAGAGGGTGTGATCTTTACCCATGCCTACACCGTAACCGGCGTGGAATTGGGTGCCGCGCTGACGCACGATGATGTTGCCCGGAATGATTTTCTGGCCGCCATACATCTTAACGCCAAGGCGTTTGGCTTCTGAGTCGCGACCGTTACGGGTACTACCACCAGCTTTTTTGTGTGCCATGAGTCAATTCTCCTAGTGAGGAATTAGGCTGAAATTAAGCCTGAATACCGGTGATTTTGATCTCGGTGTACCACTGGCGGTGGCCCATACGCTTCATGTGGTGCTTACGACGACGGAACTTGATGATGCGGACTTTATCGTGACGACCTTGGGAGATCACTTCAGCCACAACGGTAGCGCCAGCAACAACTGGAGCGCCGATGTTCACGTCGTCGCCATTGGCAACCAACAGAACGCGATCAAAGGTAACGGATTCGCCGGTAGCGATTTCCAGTTTTTCGATCTTCAGGTATTCACCTGGGGCGACTTTGTACTGCTTGCCGCCAGTAACGATTACTGCATAAGACATGGTATTTCTCCGATAATCCTGCTCACCCAGCTCTTTATAAGAAGAGGTATTGGCTGGCATGGCTGCATTGGGCTGGAAGGCCTGTTGCAATTGCGTAAGGCAGGTGCTGCCCAGGAAGTTCAGGGTGCGCGATTGTACGCAAGGCGCGACCGTCACGCAAGTAGCCTTCAGGCGCTGTGAAAGCGTCGCGAGCGAAGGGAAGACAAGGAAAAAACAGGCGAGGAAGCGGAGTTTACGGTTTGTAAATGAGCATTCCGAGCCTGTTTTTGACGCAGGATTACCGAGCGCAGCAGCTTTCACAGTGCCCGACCGCGCCTTGACAGGTCTGGACTGGGGTCCTAGCATGCCGCGCAACCCTTCTGGAGCGACTCTCGCTGATGCAACCCCAAGCTTTCTACCGCGCGGTGGCGGACGATTTTAGCGCCGTCGACGGCATCATCAAGAAGCAGCTGACTTCCCGAGTGCCGCTGGTATCGAAAATCGGCGATTACATCACGTCGGCCGGCGGCAAACGCCTGCGTCCTTTATTAGTGTTGCTGTGTGGCAAGGCACTGGGCCGTGAAGGCGACGATCTGCGCCTGCTCGCCGCCACCATCGAATTCCTGCACACCGCAACCCTGCTGCATGACGATGTCGTCGACATGTCCGGCATGCGCCGTGGCCGCTCGACCGCCAATGCCATGTGGGGCAACGCGCCAAGCGTGCTGGTCGGCGACTTCCTCTATTCGCGCTCATTCGAAATGATGGTCGAACTGGGTTCGATGCCGGTGATGAAGATCCTGTCCCAGGCCACGCGCATCATCGCCGAAGGCGAAGTGTTGCAGCTGTCCAAGGTACGTGACGCCAGCACCACCGAAGAAACCTACATGGAAGTCATCCGCGGCAAGACCGCAATGCTCTTCGAAGCGTCGACCCACAGCGCCGCGGCCCTGTGCGAAGCAACGCCTGAACAGTCTGAAGCGCTGCGCACCTTTGGTGATCACCTCGGCGTGGCGTTCCAGTTGGTAGACGACCTGCTCGACTACAAGGGCGACGCGGAAACCCTGGGCAAGAACGTCGGTGACGATCTGGCCGAAGGCAAGCCGACCCTGCCGCTGATCTACACCATGCGCGAAGGCACGCCGGAACAGGCTGCGCTGGTGCGTCAGGCGATCCAGAAAGGCGGGATCGAAGATCTCGAGAGCATTCGCATTGCCGTGGAAGCCTCTGGTTCGCTGGAGTACACCGCACAACTGGCGCGTGATTACGTGGCCCGTGCGATCAAGTGCCTTGAGGCGCTGCCGGCCAGCGAATACCGGGATGCGCTGGTTGAACTGAGCGAGTTTGCGGTCGCGCGTACGCACTGAAATCGCTGAAGCAAGATCAAGAGATCGCAGCCTTCGGCAGCTCCTACACGGGCTGTCGGGCTGCGTTTTTTTGCTTTTGGCGCCACGAACAGATAAACCCTATATAATGTGCGACTTTTAGCGATCCCTACCCAAGGAGCCTTAGTGAGCACGTTGCCACCCTGCCCGAAATGCAATTCCGAATTCACCTACGAAGACGGTACCCAACTGGTGTGCCCTGAGTGCGCCCACGAGTGGTCCGCCAGTGGCGAAGCCGAAGTGGCATCCGATGATGCCGTGAAGAAAGATTCGGTCGGTAATGTCCTGCAGGACGGCGACACCATCACCGTGATCAAGGATCTCAAGGTCAAGGGCACCTCGCTGGTGGTCAAGGTCGGCACCAAGGTCAAGAACATCCGCCTGTGCGATGGCGACCACGACATCGACTGCAAGATCGACGGCATCGGCCCGATGAAACTGAAATCCGAGTTCGTCAGAAAAGTCTGATTCTGCTGTGATCCATCCCGCGCCAGCCGTGGGATGGCGCTTCACCCTCCCCCCGTTTCAACCCGATAAAACCGTGCAATAGCCAAACGCCAGCCGTTTTGACCTTACGCAATCTTTACCCGGAAAAATTCACAATCTGCCAATAGGCGCTTGCTATTTAGATAATAAGAATTATTCTCATCAAACACCTTCAATGGAGATGAGAACCATGACTTATCTGATCGACGCCTGGCTGGATCGCCCACACCCTTACCTCAGAATCCTCCATCGGGAGACCGGTGAAGTCTGCGCGGTGCTTGAAGAAGAAGCCTTACATGAACTGCAGGATCAAGGGGATCTGGACGTCAGCAGCCTGAATTCCAGCGAACCGTTGGTGCTCAAGGAGCTGGTGCGCAATCTGTTCCTGTTCTGCTATGCCCGGGCCTTGCGCCCGACCAGTGAGCTACACCACAAGATCGAATTATGAAACCCGGTAAAAACTGCAGGAGTGAGCCTGCTCGCGAAGACTGATCAACATCCAACACATAGGTTGTCTGTCACACCGCCTTCGCGAGCAAGCCCGCTCCCACATTAGCCCGCCATCAAGGCAGGCCCGGGATTACAGAACGTCCAGCAGCTCGACGTCGAATACCAGAACGCTGTGCGGCGGAATGCTGCCAACGCCTTGTTCGCCGTAAGCCAGTTCGCTCGGCACGTACAGACGCCATTTGCTGCCGGCATTCATCAGTTGCAGGGCTTCGGTCCAGCCAGCGATCACGCCGCCAACCGGGAATTCTGCAGGCTGGCCGCGCTCGTAGGAGCTGTCGAACACAGTGCCGTCGATCAGTGTGCCGTGGTAGTGAGTACGCACTTGATCTTCACGGGTCGGCTTAGCACCTTCACCCTGAGTCAGCACTTCGAACTGCAGGCCGGAAGCCAGAGTGGTGATGCCATCACGCTTGGCGTTTTCAGCCAGGAAGGCCAGGCCTTCGCCAGCAGCGGCTTCAGCTTTGGCAGCTGCTTCGGCTTGCATGATTTCGCGGATAACCTTGAAGCTGGCGGACATCTCTTCCTGGCCAACACGGCTTTCCTTACCGGCGAAAGCGTCGGTCAGACCCGCCAGGATCGCGTCCAGGTTAACGCCAGGTGGCGGGTTGTCGCGCAGCTGATCACCCAGCTGACGGCCGATGCCGTAGCTGACGCGGGTTTCGTGGGTGGACAGATTTACTTCGGACATGACACTGCTCCGCTGTGCGGACGGCCACAAGACTTGCCGTGCGTGCACAGCGCGTCCCGGCGCGCCCGGAACCAAAAGGGCGAGCAGACTAGCACAGATGTTCCGGCGATGGCGCGCAAGGCCTATAGGGCCGAACGCCAGGCCAGCGGCACTTTCAGGCTTTCCTCGCTGCTAGGGCCCATGCCGCACATTTCATCATGTACCGAGGTGTGTACGAGGTTGAACGGCAGCACCGGAAAGGCATGCAGCAAATCCCGCGCATGCTCCACCGAACGCAGCGTCAGCATGTTGCCCTTGGGATCACTCAATGGATACGCGGCGCCATGCATGCGCGCTTCGAGCAGATAAATCCCGCCCTCCATGGAGATCAGGTTCAGCTCATCGACCTTCCTGGCAATGGCAAACGCATTCAACTCTTGCAGGTTCATCAGCGCACCTCACGCGGTGGCGAATCAGGACGTCTACAGGGATATGCCCGCGCGCCCCAAAGCACAAGCCACAAACGACACCGCCCGTCTGTTTCACAACAGACGGGCGGTGTTCATTGCCGTGATCAGAGGTTGATCAGTGCTTGGTGAGCTTGTCCAGGTAACCCATGGCAAATGCCGAGATCACGAAAGTCATGTGGATGATCACGTACCACATCAGATGCTCGGGATCGACGTTCTTGGCGTCCATGAAGATGCGCAGCAAGTGAATCGAGGAAATCGCCACGATCGAGGCGGCGACTTTCATCTTCAGCGATGAAGAGTCCATGGTGCCCAGCCAGCTGAGCTTTTCCTTGCCTTCATCGATGTTCAGTTCAGAGACGAAGTTCTCGTAGCCGGAAATCATCACCATGACCAGCAGGCCGCCGACCAGCGCCATATCGATCAGCGACAGCAGCACCAGAATCAGTTCCGACTCGGCCATCGAGAAGACGTTGGGCAGGATGTGAAAAACTTCCTGGAAAAATTTCAGTGCCAGCGCCAGCAGCCCGAGGGACAGCCCGATATAGATCGGCGCCAGCAGCCAGCGCGAGGCGTACATTGCGTTTTCGATAAAGCGTTCCATTGAATCTCACACAGGGGGCTGGAAATGGCGGCGAGTATACCAGCCACCGATGACAGCCAGAAACCGCCCGCAAATCCGTCACCTGCGTGTGTGTGTCATTTTTTTTCTGCTAGTGTCCAAACCATTGACAGCCCAGCGACAGTGGACAGGACGTGTGGAAATGGATGTGCGATTGCCGTTAACGACCGCCGGAATTTGCTTCGCCCTGCTGCTCGGCGGTTGCTCGCCGGGTGAAGAGAAGCACGCGCTGAGCCTTGAAGAAAAGACCGCACAGTTTGAACAGTCGCTCGACGCCATTACCGATCCGAAGCTCAAGGACGCCGTCAGCGAACTCGGCGGCTCGCTGCTGCTGCTCGAACGTGCACAGCAGAAACTCGACGGCATTCCAATGCGTATCGAGTACGGCGAAGACGCCCTTGGCGTACTCAAGCACTACCCTACCCCGCAGGCGCTGGTCGACACCTTTATCAACGGCCTGTTCGTCCTGCACAAGGACGCCAGCTCCGACTACCTCACCGATCTGCAACCGGTATTCCCGTTCATTCTCAACACCCCCGGCGGCTTCCTGTTCCCGCATGGCGTGGAATGGCAATCGGTGACCCTGAGCAACAAACGCGTGATTGCCTGGCAGCCGGAATGGTCGGAAACCGATCCCGGCATTCAGCTCAGCCCGTCCAGTTCCAACGTCACCAACCCCGATGACCTGACTGTGACGTACCCGTTCATCGAGGGCCTGGATGTCGACAAGAAGACCCAGCCGCAACCGGTGAGCCTGCAAGGCCAGGTCGAAGTCATCGCACCGCGTCGCCTGTACACTTTCGATCTGACGAAAAAAGACCTCGGCCAGACCCGCACCAATGACAATCTCAGCGTCAAACTGCTCAAGCTTGAAAAGAACTACGCCGAAGTCGAAGTCAGCAACAGCCTGCCCCTCGCCGCGCAAGTCGCTGGCACCCCGCTCAATCCACTGATCGTGCAGGCGCGCGACAACACCGGGCAATACCTGGTGCGCGCCGGTTCGATCAACGAGAGCCCGGAACAAGTGGCCTTCTACGAGAAACAACTGGTGCACCTGCAACAGCAGAAGAGCTGGAGCGATAGCCTGGAAACACAGCTGACCAACGATCAGCAAACTTTCGAACAGCAACACCCGCGACGCTACAACAAGGTCTACTTCAACGGCCCGATCGAGACTCTGGAAGTCAGCGTGCTGGATTTCTCGTCTGCCACGGTGACCCGCAAGGCGCTGGATCTGCCGATCCGCGCGTTCAGCCAGCACACCACGGAAAAAGCCATACAGCCGCTGGATCTGCCGGTGGTGGTTTACGACGACCAGGCCGTGAGCTGGCTCAAAGGCGCGAGCCTGACGGAAGAACAGCTGAAAGCCGGGATCCGTATTCATCAGTCGGTCGAAGACCCGAGCGCTGCCCGTATCGAGTTTTCCCATCGCCGCACGTTCAACGATGAATTGCTCGGCGATGACTTCAGCCCCGGTGAAAGCCCGGTGACGTTCTTCACGGAAAAACACAACGGCAAACTCGACGAGCCCATCGAATTACCGCCCGAGGCGTATCAGGTCGATCCGCTGCAAGCGACGATTACCTACGATTTGAATCTGTTTCCGGAAACCCCGGCGATCGCGGTCGGTTCGATGCCGCTGTTTCTCGCCACCGTGGCCCAGCAAGCATACGACGCCAATTCCCTGCCCAAAGGCCTGGAGATCAAGAACAACACACTGGTGGTGGATCTGAAATTGTTTCCGGCCAACGAATGGCGTTTCTTCGTCAAGGACGACAGCGGCAATTACCTGAAGCAGATTCTTTCGGTCAGCCACGATGCGAAGGCAGAAGGCCCGGCACTGTTCGGCGTGCACTATTTCTACGGCCATCCGACACGCGTGGAAACCTATCAGCGGACCGACCTCGCCACCGTGCAATACGGCTTTGAGGTCAAACTCGACAAGGCGCAGGCGGGCAACTCGGCGCCGTAAAAAACAAGATCAACAGATCGCAGCCTGCGGCAGCTCCTACAGGGTAGGTGTTAATTGAGGCTGCGGCTGCGGCCACCGTTGATCTGCCGCAGCTGGGCTTGCAGGTGCAGGCTCCAGATCTGCGGATCATCGGCCAGTTCGTAGCCGTGCAGGGTCAGACTTTCAACGATGGTGTCGAGAATCGACTCGGCGGCGATCGGTCCGTGAAACGGGCCCTGGGCTTTGATCGCGGATGGTTGTTCGCCGGCCATGCCGGCCGCGAAGAGCAGCGTCCACATGCCGTTATCGCCGGCCAACGGCTTGATGGCGCATTCGATTCGGGTCACCAGACCCAGGCACTGACGGGTGAGACAGAGGTTGCGCGACATGGCGGCGACCCTCGGTGAAGCCGGTATTCAGCCCCCACGGGAGGACTGGCTCGATCCAGTGATACTGTCGATATCCTTGAGCTGAGAATAGAAGAAAAGCGCGCCGCACAAACCGAATCAGACCAGAAGGCGCCGAATGGTCATTGTGTGAAGTTTGACGTCAGAGTAGTGACGAATTTCCGATGGATTAACACCAAACAAATGTGGGAGCGAGCCTGCTCGCGAATGCGGAGTGCCAGGCAACTTATTCGTCGTCTGATGCACCGCTTTCGCGAGCAGGCTCGCTCCCACAGTTTTGACCGCGTTAAGGCTTAAGCCGGTTTGGCTTCGGCCAGAGCCTCCTGGGCCAGTTCCTTTTCCGCTTCCTTGAGGTCTTCCTCGCTGATCATCTCGGCGATGTCGCGCAAGCGCTCCACTACCCGCGCGTTGATGCTGCCTTCCGGGAATTCACCGTCGGCATTCGGCTCACCCGCCGGCTCGCCAACCAGCAAGCTCAACGCCTCATCAGCCTGACGCACCGCGTAAACGTGGAACTGCCCGGCACGCACCGCCGCCAGGACCTTCTCATCCAGCATCAACGTGGCAACGTTGGCCTGCGGAATGATCGCGCCCTGCTCACCGGTCAGTCCGCGCGCTTCACAGAGACGGAAGAAGCCTTCGATCTTCTCGTTGACCCCGCCCACCGCCTGCACTTCGCCGAACTGGTTGATCGAACCGGTGATCGCAAAGCACTGCTTCAATGGCGTTTTCGACAGCGCCGAAATCAGCGTGCACGCCTCACCCAGCGACGCACTGTCGCCATCGACGTAACCGTAGGATTGCTCCAGCGCAATGCTCGCGGAAATCGCCAGCGGGAATTCCTGAGCGTAACGGCTGCCCAGATACCCGGTGAGGATCATCACGCCTTTGGAGTGGATCGGCTGGCCGAGGTTGACCTCACGCTCGATGTCGACGATACCGCTGCCGCCCGGGTACACCGTGGCGGAAATCCGCGCCGGCACACCGAACGCCGAGTCGCCGACTTCGAGCACGGTCAGGCCGTTGCACTTGCCGACTGCGGCGCCATCGGTATCGATCAGGATGATCCCGGCGAGCATGTCGTCGAGAATCCGCGCCGAGACACGCCCGGTGCGGGTGGCTTTGGCTTTCAATGCACGTTCAATGTGCCCGGCGTCGGTTCTTTCATCGCCGGCCAGATGCCGGATGAAGTCCGCTTCGCTGACCAACTGGAACAGATCGCCGATACGCGCCGACAGACGTCCCTGATGCTCGGCCAGTCGTGCACTGTAAGTGGCCAGACGCGCCACCGCATCGGCGGTCAGCGGTGCCATGCCTTCTTCCGAGGTACGGGTTTTCAGCAATTGGGCGAACTGCTCGAGACTCTCGTCGACCATCGGGATGTCTTCGTCGAAGTCGACCAGCACGCGGAACATTTCCTGGAAGTCCGGATCGAGGTCTTGCAGCGTGTAATACAGCTGCCGCGCACCGATGATGATGACTTTGACCTGCAACGGAATGTGCTGCGGGTTGAGCGTTACAGTGGCGAAACGGCCCATCTCGCCCAGCGGCGATTCCATTTTCAGCTTGCGCGATTGCAGGGCGCGCTTGAGCGCATCCCACACGAACGGCTCGCTGAGCATTTTTTCCGCTTCAAGAATCAGGAAACCGCCGTTGGCGCGGTGCAAGGCGCCCGGACGCAACTGACGATAAGTGGTGTAGAGCGCGCCCTGATCGGTGGTGTATTCGATACGGCCGAAGAGGTTTTCGTAAGTCGGGTGCGGTTCGAACACCACCGGCGCACCACCGCTGGCCGGATGACCGACGACCAGGCTTGGCGCGTATTGCTCTTCGAGCAGTTTGCGCGCGACAGCGTCGGTCTTGCTGTCGTCGACCAGTTGCTCGACCACGGTTTTCAGCAGGTACACCTGCATCGCTTGCAGATAACCGCAGACCGCAGCGTTTTCCGCGTACTTCTCGGATAACGGCGACAGCAGCGGCTGCAGGGCCAGCGTAATGGTTTCTTCGTTGAGCGAACGCAGCTGATTGTTCGATTCGCGCTTCCACTGCGGCAGGCTGGCGAGTTCTTCGTTCAAGCGCTCTTCGAGACCGGAGATGTCCTCGTGGAAACGCTCACGATCGGCTTCCGGCAGTTGGGCGAATTCGGCTTCGTCCAGCGCCTTGCCATCGAGCATCGGCGTGAAGGCAATGTTGCTGCTGTCGCGGTACAGGGCGACGTCTTTTTCCAGCGCCAGGCGTTCGATGATGTCGAGGGCCTTGTCGTAGCGCTGGTTGAAGGCGCGGTCGATGGCGCTTTTCTTCTGCTGGTAGGACGGATGCTCGAACACCGCCGGAAACGTCGCCAGCAGGTTGTCGATCAAGCCGTTGATGTCAGCCGTGAACGAGGTGGCCGTGCCCGAAGGCAGTTCCAGCGCACGCGGCTCGCGCGGTTCATCGAAATTGTTGACGTAGACCCAGTCCGCCGGGGTCTGCAGGCGTTTGCCTTCGGCCTTCAGGTAGCGTTTGACGAACGAGAAGCGGCCGGTGCCGGGCTCGCCCATGACGAAGACGTTGTAACCGGGGCGTGGCATCGCCACACCGAACTGCAAGGCTTCGACCGCGCGTTCCTGGCCGAGCACACCGCGAAAGGGCTCCAGATCATTGGTGGTAGTGAAGCTGAACTGTTCAGCGGAAAACGGACGGGTCAGCGCTTCGGGCGCGAGACGCAAGCTGGCAGCAACAGGATCAGGCATCGGGCTTCCTTAACAATCAGGCGGGGCAGATAGCGGCATTCTGGCGCTGCCCGTGCCCCACTGGCAAGGCGCGCCATGTGACAAAGCATAGACAACCGCCCCGCTACGCAGCAGGCCCCCGGAAACCGGGGTCATGAGCGAATCTTTTGTAAAAAATCACGGAACCCCGGGAACGTGCCTAAACTCCAAACTGCGCGGCTGGAACTAATACCGGCCCACTGGCTTCGTTTGGGTCTGTCTCGTACAGAGCTTGGGGGGCCAGAACCCTGTCCATTGGTATGCACATAAAGAGAACAAAGCTATGAAACGGATTCTTCTCGGTACTCTCTTCACCGCTGTATCCATCAACGCAATGGCGCAAGCTCCAGGCGGCCCGGATTGCGGTTGGGGCAACATGCTGTTCGAAGGTCAGCGTGGCACCCCGGCGCACTTCCTCGCTTCCACCACCAACGGCACTTCCGGTAACGCTACGTTTGGTATGACTTCCGGCACCAACGGTTGCTCGACCAACGCGTCGCTGACCTACGGCGGCAAATCCTGGTTTGCCATGAATGGCATGATGAACGAGCTGTCCGAAGACATGGCCAAAGGCAACGGCGAAGCGCTGACGACTTATGCCGTGGTACTGGGCGTGGCGCCGGAAGATCGCGCGCATTTCGCTGCTGTGACTCACGAGCACTTCCAGCAAATCTTCAGCAAGGCTGACGTGACCGCTGAAGACGTGCATACCAACACCCTGGCCGTACTGAAATCGGATCCTCGTCTGGCCAAGTACGCTACTCAGGCTTAAGCTCGACTCCACCCGTTTCCTTCGGGAAGCGGGTTTTGTTTTGAATACCGTCAGTCCATCGTGACGCAGAACCTTGTGGCGAGGGGATTTATCCCCGTTCGGCTGCGAAGCAGTCGTGAACCTGTGCATACGGAGTATCTGATGCATTGGGGATACAGGTTTTGGGGCCGCTTCGCAGCCCAACGGGGATAAATCCCCTCGCCACAGGGTGGAGTGTTGACCCCCGATTCGGGTTTTATTTTCTTTCGACTTAAGTTGCCACTTATGCTCAAACGCCTTGCCTGGCTGGCGCTCTGTGTCTGCGCCCCGCTGTCCGCCGCGCCACATATCGACCCTCAACGTTTGCAGCAACTGGCCAACGACCGCTTCTGGATGTCCCTCGGTCACTACGAAACCGCCAAGCTCGGCGGCTGGCGCAGCTATGTCAGCGACAAGAAATTCTTTCTCGCCCCCGATGGCAATGAACATCCCGACCATGAACTGGCAGCCACCGTGCAAGCGCTGTACGCCCCGGCCAGTCTTGGCGAGCAACATGCACAGTGCGTTTATCCTGCACGCACCCGCTGGCTGAAAGCGCAGCTCAAGCTCAGCGATCTGCCGACACCCGAGTGCGCCGAGTACAAAAAGTGGTTCAAGGACGTCTCGCCGCACAGCGCGGTGATGATCTTCCCGGCAGCTTATTTGAACAGCCCGTCATCGATGTTCGGCCACACCCTGCTGCGCATCGATCAGGCCGACGTGCAGGCCGACAAGACTTCGCTGCTCAGTTACGCAATCAACTTCGGCGCCTACATCGAAGGTTCCGACAACAGCATTCTTTACGCCTGGAAAGGCTTGATGGGCGGCTATCCCGGCCTGTTCGCACTGGTGCCGTACCAAGAGAAACTCTCTGAGTACCGCAGCCTGGAAAACCGCGACCTTTGGGAATACCGACTCAATCTGACCCAGGAAGAAACCGCACGCATGGTCGAACATGTGTGGGAGCTGAAGCAGATCCAGTTCGACTATTTCTTCTTTGATGAAAACTGCTCTTACCGTTTGCTCGAGTTGCTGCAAGTGGCTCGGCCGAGCCTGCGCCTGACCGAACAATTCCCGCTGACCGCGATTCCCACCGACACCGTCAAAGCAGTGAAAGAAGCCGGGCTGGTGGAAAGTATCGAATACCGCCCGTCCCGCGAGCGTGAGCTGCTCAGCCGCGCCGAGCCGCTCAGCGATGAAGAACAACAATGGGTGCTGAAAGTCAGCGCCGATCAACAGCAATTGCAGGACCCGGCGTTCAAAGCCCTGCCGCGCGATCGCCAGGCGTTGATCATCGACGCTGCGTATCGTCTGGAGCGCTACCGCGCCAATGGTCAGGAGCGTGATCCGCAGCGGGCGCAGCGCAGTTTCGAACTGTTGCGGGCGATCAACAAGAACCCGGCACCCGAGCTGGCAATTCCGCAACCGGGCCTGCCCGAAGATGGCCACGAATCACGCACCTGGCAGGCCGGACTCGGCACCCGTGGCGATCGTGCGTTCGGTGAGTATGGTTTGCGCATGGCTTATCACGATCTCAACGACAACGCCGAAAGCTTCCCGCTCGGCGCGCAGATCGAAATCCTGCAGATGAAATTGCGTCAGTACGAAGGCAATCACTGGCAGTTCCAGCAACTGGACCTGGCGACGATTCGTTCGCTGACACCGCGCAATGAGCTGCTGCAGCCGTTGTCATGGCAGGTCACCGGTGGCCTGGAGCGGGTACCGGGCAAGCATGATGACGAAACACTGGTCAGCCACGTCAACGGTGGCGGCGGTGGTACGTGGGCGTTGGGCGACGATGTGCTGGGTTTTGCCCTCGGCACGGTGCGGGTCGAGCACAACAATGACTTCGCCGCGTTTGTGTCCCCGGCCGGCGGCTTCAATACCGGGGTGCTGTGGAAAAACCCGCTGGGCAATCTCAGCCTGGAAGCCAAGGGTGATTATTTCTTCAACGGCGAAGTGCGCCGTAGCCTGAGCCTGAATCAGCAGTGGGAATTGTCGCGCAATCTTGGCCTGCGCCTGAGTGCACAACGCGAGTTCAGCCACATCGCCACGCCGGAAACGGAAGTCATGCTCGAAGTGAAGTGGTATCACTATTAAAAGATCGCAGCCTGCGGCAGCTCCTACAGGGATCGCGCGCTCATGCAGGAGCTGCCGCAGGCTGCGATCTTTTGATCTTTCTTTCACACCCCACCAACGAATCCCCTTCTAGACTTTCCCCATAAGCCGAGAACCGGCGCGGGAGAGTGCGATGTGGCGGTGTGCGGGATTGCTGGGTGTTTTGTTGTTGCTGGGCGGTTGCCAGTCGACTCACGAAGACTTGATCGCCAAAGGTTATCCACCGGCGTTCGCCGACGGTTTCGATGATGGTTGCGTCAGCGGTCGTCAGGCCGCCGGGGCAATCAGCGGCGAGTTCCGCAAGAACGTGCCGCGTTATATCAAGGACAAGCAATACGCCGAAGGCTGGACCGACGGCTTTCGCCAGTGTCAGGCGATGCTCGAAAACAAGGATCGCGACGACTATCGCAACGAACACTGGGACGAACGCGAGCGCGCCTGGCAGCAACAGAAAGATCAGGACGCCGGGCGGGCTTATCGCTCGCCATAGGTCGCTTGCAGACATCCAGTGAAACCAAATGCCTGCGAACATGGCCCAAACCTCATACGAGGAGGACAGCATGAGCCGCGCATTCGTCAACGAAGACAACGCCGCCGCGCAAGCCGATCAGCCGGTCGAACGGCAGGTCAGCGCGCAGCCCAATTACGTCACGCCACAGGGGCTTGCGCAGTTGCAGGCGAAAGTCGCCGAACTGCAAACCCTGCATGCCGAGCAAACGGCCAAAGGTGAGCAGGCCGACAAGCAACGCCTGGCTGATCTGGAAAGGGATCTGCGTTATTTCAATCAGCGCCTGAGCAGTGCACAAGTGGCGGTGCCGGCAACGTCCACCGACAAAGTGCAGATCGGCAGCTGGGTCACCTACGCCGACGAACACGACACCGAGCGCCGCGTGCAACTGGTCGGCGAAGATCAGGCCGATGCGGGCAAGGGCCTGATCAATTGGGGCTCACCACTGGGCCGCGCCCTGCTCGGTGCCCAGCTCAATGATGAAGTGCTGTGGCAACGCCCCGCCGGTGATCAAGTCATCGAAGTGATCCGCATCCAGCCGGCTTAAACCACGCCTTGCGCCAACATGGCATCGGCGACTTTGACAAAGCCGGCGATGTTCGCGCCTTTGACGTAGTTGATCCGGCCGTTCTCTTCGCCGTAATGCACGCAAGCATGGTGGATCGACTGCATGATCGCGTGCAGCTTGCTGTCGACCTCGCCCGCGGTCCACAGCAGACGCATGGCGTTCTGCGACATTTCCAGACCGCTCACCGCGACGCCACCAGCGTTGGACGCTTTGCCCGGCGCGAAAAGAATGCCGGCCTCGATAAAGATATCCACAGCCGCCAGCGTGGTCGGCATGTTTGCGCCTTCAGCCACGCACACGCAGCCATTGCGCAGCAGCGCGTGCGCGGCTTCGGCGTCGAGTTCGTTCTGCGTGGCGCACGGCAGCGCGATGTCGCACGGCAGCGACCACGGCAACTGACCGGCGCGGAATTCCAGACCGAATGCGCTTGCCAGTTCACTGATGCGTCCACGCTTGACGTTTTTCAGCTCCAGCAGCGCCAGCCATTGCGCCTCGGTCAAACCCGCTTCGCAATACAAAGTGCCTTCGGAGTCGGACAGCGAGATCACCTTGCCGCCCAGATCCATGACCTTGCGCGCAGCGTATTGCGCAACGTTGCCGGAGCCGGAGATCGCTACGCGTTTGCCTTCAACAGTCTGCTCGCGACGCTTGAGCATTTCTTCAGCGAAATACACGCAGCCGAAACCGGTGGCTTCCGGGCGAATCAGGCTGCCGCCGTAGGTCATGCTTTTGCCGGTCAGCACGCTAGTGAACTGGTTGCTCAGGCGTTTGTACTGGCCGAAGAGGAAACCGATCTCGCGCGCACCGACGCCGATATCTCCGGCCGGGACGTCAACGTCCGCACCGATGTGGCGATACAACTCGCTCATGAACGCCTGGCAGAAACGCATGACTTCGGCGTCGCTCTTGCCCTTCGGATCGAAGTCCGAACCGCCCTTGCCACCGCCCATGGGCAACGAAGTCAGGGAGTTTTTGAAGGTCTGTTCGAAGGCGAGGAATTTCAGCACGCCCATGTTCACCGACGGATGGAAACGCAAGCCGCCCTTGTACGGGCCGATGGCGCTGTTCATCTGGATGCGGAAACCGCGATTGACCTGGACTTTGCCCTGATCGTCGACCCACGACACGCGAAACACCACCGCGCGTTCTGGTTCGCAAATGCGCTCCAGAATCCCCGAGGTCAGGTAGTGCGGATTGGCTTCGAGAAACGGCCACAGGCTGCGCAGGACTTCTTCGACGGCCTGATGAAATTCAGGCTGATCCGGGTCGCGTGTTTTCAGTCGGGCAAGGAAGGATTCGACGGATTCGATCATGGCAAAAGTCTCGGCAAATTTTTTGTCGTTGGAGGAGATTTGGCCGGACTGTAACAAACGAATTGCGCACAGGAACAGAGCAAAATGTCGCAGATATGAAATTAAATGGTGCACAAGATATAAATCCTGCCGGTTTTTGGCGCTGATTTGCACCTGAATGGGGAGATCAAATCTGATTGATGCACCAACAGTTATACCGCTATCGCGAGCAGGCTCACTCCTACAAGGGAACGCATTTCAAATGTAGGAGTGAGCCTGCTCGCGATGGTCATTCCACGGTCTCTCTGAAAAAACCCGGGCAAAAAAAACGGAGCCCGAAGGCTCCGCTCTTTCATGCAACCAACCCGATATCAGGCCAGTTTCTTGTGACGTACCCGGTGTGGCTGGGCAGCCGCTTCGCCGAGACGCTTTTTGCGATCCGCTTCGTACTCGGTGTAGTTACCTTCGAAGAAGATCGCTTGCGAGTCGTCTTCGTACGCGAGGATGTGTGTCGCCACGCGGTCAAGGAACCACCGATCGTGAGAGATCACAATCGCGGCGCCCGGGAAGTCCAGCAGGGCTTCTTCCAGCGAACGCAGGGTTTCAACGTCGAGGTCGTTGGACGGTTCGTCGAGCAGCAGGACGTTACCGCCCTCCTTCAGGGTCAGCGCGAGGTGCAGACGACCGCGCTCACCACCGGACAGATCCTTGACGAACTTCTGCTGATCGCCGCCCTTGAAGTTGAAGCGACCGACGTAGGTGCGCGACGGGATCTCGTAGTTGCCGATGCGGATCTGGTCGGAACCGTCGGAGATCTGCTGGAACACAGTCTTGCTGCCATCGAGGTCATCGCGGCTCTGATCGACGCAGGCCAGTTGCACGGTTTCGCCGACTTCGATGCTGCCCGAGTCCGGTTGTTCCTTGCCCATCAGCATGCGGAACAGGGTCGACTTACCGGCACCGTTACCGCCAATCACGCCGACGATGGCGCCCTTCGGCATCGAGAACGACAGGTTGTCGATCAGCACGCGATCGCCGTAGCCCTTGGTGACGTTCTTGAATTCGATGACCTTGTCGCCCAGACGTGGACCGGCCGGGATGTAGATCTCGTTGGTTTCGCTGCGCTTCTGGAATTCCTGCGATTGCATTTCTTCGAAGCGTTGCAGACGTGCCTTGGATTTCGACTGGCGGGCTTTCGCGCCTTTGCGCACCCACTCCAGTTCTTCCTTCATGGCTTTTTCGTGCGCCGACTGCTGCTTGGATTCAGCGGCCAGACGATCGGACTTGGCTTCGAGCCAACCCGAGTAGTTGCCTTCGTACGGAATGCCCGCGCCGCGGTCGAGTTCGAGAATCCAGCCGGCGACGTTGTCGAGGAAGTAACGGTCGTGCGTGATCGCTACCACAGTGCCCGGGAAGTCGTGCAGGAAGTGCTCCAGCCACGCAACGGAATCGGCGTCCAAGTGGTTGGTTGGTTCGTCGAGCAGCAGCATGTCCGGCGCGGACAGCAGCAGGCGGCACAGGGCCACACGACGCTTCTCACCACCGGAGAGGAATTCGACCTTGGCGTCCCACGCCGGCAGACGCAGGGCGTCGGCGGCGACTTCCAGTTGACGATCGAGGTTGTGACCGTCGCTGGCTTGCAGGATCGCTTCGAGCTTGGCCTGTTCAGCAGCCAGTTTGTCGAAGTCGGCATCTTCTTCAGCGTAAGCCGCGTAGACCTCGTCCAGGCGCGCCTGGGCGTTCTTGATCACGCTGACCGCTTCCTCGACCACTTCACGCACGGTCTTGGTCGGATCAAGTTGTGGCTCTTGCGGCAGATAACCGATGTTCAGTTCCGGCATCGGACGGGCTTCGCCCTCGAACTCGGTGTCGACGCCAGCCATGATTTTCAGCAGCGTGGACTTACCCGAACCGTTGAGGCCGAGTACGCCGATCTTGGCGCCGGGGAAGAAGGACAGCGAAATGTTTTTGAGAATTTCCCGCTTCGGCGGAACAACTTTGCCCAGCCGATGCATGGTGAAGACGTATTGAGCCATGGAGAACCTTGGGTCAGTGACAGATGAATGATTGCAGCGCGGGCGATGCCCGGCCAGACCATGCGCGTCGTTCACTTGATGGTTATCAATGCGTGCGCGCTGAAAAAGTCTGAGTCTAGGAGCTGGAACGCTCCCGCGTAACCGGCAAAGCTACCTTAATGACGGAAGGCAGTCCAGCCGAGCGGGGCTGGCACTTCGCCACAACTCAAGGCATGCTAGCCGCCCTTTGGGCGTCCGGCTTATAGTGCACGTCGCGCCAGTCCAGCCAGACCGCAGGATTACAGCTTGTCCAATGTCACTCCGCCAGCTTCTGTGAGCGCGTCCAATCCGGCGACCGGCTCGCCCCTGCGCGGAACATTAAAGGGTGCGCTGGCGACATTGGTGCTGTTGCTGCTGGCATTGCTGTTCTGGCAACTGCTCGATCAACTGCGCGAAACCCAGAAGAACCAGCGCCAGTACACCATCGACTACACCGCCGACCTCGCTTCGCAGGTCAGCCTGAACATGGCGCTGAACGCGCAAATCGCCCTCAATCTGCTACCGATCGTCGAGCAACCGCAAACCGCCGACGAACAGCAGGCGCTTCTGCGCAAACTTCAGCAGTCGCTGCCGGATCTGCGCAGCATGGCATTGCTCAGCCCTTCCGGGCGGATCCTCAGCGACAGCGCGGCCGACAGTGCCGACGCCGACTACCTGACCGAACTGGTCCGGCGCAGCCGCGCCCAAGCGCACTATTTCAGTAACGCCGACGATGGCTCGGTGGTGCATTTGCTGCTGCATCAGGCCAGCGGCAGCACGCGCGGTTATTGGGCCTTGCGCCTGACGCCAACGTTTTTCAACTCGCTGACCAAGCAGGGTGAAACCGGCGCCCGCCCGCTGTGGCTGGTGGAAAACCGCAACAATCACCAGATCATCAGCCGCGATGAGGCACTGCCTTCGGCCAAACCAGGCGTGCTCACCCCCGACGATCTCGCCAACACGGTGCTGACCGTGCCGCTGAGCAGCAGCGACTGGCAGTTGCGTGGCCTGTTCGACCGTCAACGCGTGCTCGAAGAGTTGCTCCCGGCGTTCATCGGCAAATGCCTGCTCGGCCTGGCGTTCTCGATGCTGCCGGTGATTGCCTTGCTGAACATGCGCCGCCGCCAGCGCCAGTTGCATGAAGGTCGTCGACGTTATCAGGATATTTTCGAAGGCACTGGCGTCGCCCTCTGCGTACTCGATCTTTCCGGTCTCAAGCAGGTTTTCGACAAGGCCCAGATCCAGACCAGCGATCAGCTCAAGGCCTGGCTAGACCAGCCGCAGCAGCGCCAGCAATTGCTCCAGGAACTGCGCGTCACCGAGGTCAATCAGGTGGCGTTGCAACTGCTCAACGTCAATTCCTGCGAGCATGCCTGGCAACTGCTGATCGACGGCCATCCACACCGCCAGTGCGCCATCGGCAATCAGGTCCTCGATGCCGTGTTGCAGCAACAGGATCAACTGGAACTGGAAATCAAACTGCCGGACATCAATGGCCGCGACCAGCACCTGTGGATGGTGCTGCGCCTGCCGACCGAGCAGCACGACTATAAAGCGGTGATCCTCAGCATCAACGACATCACCAGCCGCAAGCTGATCGAGTTGTCGCTGCTGGAGCGCGAAGGTTTCTGGTCGGACGTGGTGCGCACCGTGCCGGATCACCTCTACGTACAGGACGTGATCAGCCAGCGGATGATTTTCAGCAACCACCACCTCGGCCAGACGCTCGGTTACAACCGCACTGAACTGCATCAGATGGGCGAGTACTTCTGGGAAATCCTCCTGCACCCCGAAGACGCCGATTACTACCATCGCTCGCGGCAGATGCAGCGTCACGCCGGGTACAGTCAGTTGCTGCAATGCCAGCTGCGCTTCCGTCATCGCGACGGCAAGTGGCGGCGTTTCGATATCCGCGAACAGGCGCTGGCGCGGGACAAGCATGATCAGGTCACGCGGATTATCGGCGTGGCCAAGGACATCACCGAGCAGATCGAGGCCAGCGAATCCCTGCGTGACAGCGAGCAGCGCTACCGCATGCTCGCCGAAAGCATCAGCGACGTGATTTTCTCCACCGACAGCAAGCTTTCGCTGAACTACGTCAGCCCGTCGGTGCAAGCCGTGCTGGGTTACGACGCCGAGTGGATTTTCCAGAACGGCTGGCAGTCGACCATCGCCAACCCGCAGCAACTGAGCGGCATCTACACGCTGATGGATCGCGTCAGTAAAGCCCTCGATAAACCCGAACAACTGGCGCTGTTGCGCAGTCAGGTGCAGACGCAATTGTTCCTGTTCGACTGCCTGCGCGCCGACGGCCGCAAGATCCCGATCGAGCTGCGTCTGGTGCTGGTGTGGGACGAGCATGGCGGCTTTGAAGGCGTGCTCGGTGTCGGTCGCGATATCAGTCAGCAGCGCCGCGCCGAGAAAGACCTGCGCATGGCAGCGACAGTATTCGAACACTCGACCTCGGCGATCCTGATCACCGATCCGGCGGGTTACATCGTTCAGGCCAACGAAGCGTTCAGCCGGGTCAGCGGTTACGCCGTGGCCGAAGTACTCGACCAGTTGCCAAACATGCTCACCGTCGACGAGCAACAGGATGCGCACCTGCGTTACGTGCTCAAGCAACTGCACCAGCACAACACCTGGGAAGGCGAAGTCTGGCTCAAGCGCCGTAACGGCGAGCATTACCCGGCGTGGGTCGGCATCACCGCGGTGCTCGATGACGAGGGCGACCTGGCCAGCTACGTGTGCTTTTTCAGCGACATCAGCGAGCGCAAGGCCAGCGAGCAACGCATTCACCGCCTCGCCTACTACGACGCCCTGACGCACCTGCCGAACCGCACGCTGTTCCAGGATCGCCTGCACACCGCGCTGCAATCGGCCGAGCGGCAGAAGTCGTGGGTAGTGCTGATGTTCCTTGACCTCGACCGCTTCAAACCGATCAACGACTCCCTCGGCCACGCTGCCGGCGACCGCATGTTGAAAGACATGGCCACGCGCCTGCTGGCCTGCGTCGACGATGACGACACCGTGGCGCGCATGGGCGGCGACGAATTCACCCTGCTGCTGCAACACCGTTCCAGCCGCGAGCTGGCGCTGAACCGGGCGATTCATGTCGCCGAGCAGATCCTCGCCAGTCTGGTGCGACCGTTCGTGCTCGAAGGCCGCGAGTTTTTCGTCACCGCGAGTATCGGCATTGCCCTGAGCCCGCAGGACGGCAACGAACTCAGCCAGTTGATGAAGAACGCCGACACCGCGATGTACCACGCCAAAGAGCGCGGCAAGAACAATTTCCAGTTCTATCAGGCCGACATGAACGCCAGTGCGCTGGAACGCCTGGAGCTGGAAAGCGATTTGCGCCACGCCTTGGAACAAGACGAATTCGTCTTGTATTACCAACCGCAATTCAGTGGCGACGGCAAACGCCTGACCGGTGCCGAAGCGCTGTTGCGCTGGCGTCATCCGCGTCGCGGGCTGGTGCCGCCGGGGGATTTCATTCCGGTACTGGAAGAACTCGGGCTGGTGGTCGACGTCGGCGACTGGGTAATCAGCGAGGCGTGTCGCCAGTTGAAGACCTGGCACCAGAACCGCGTGCGCGTGCCGAAGGTGTCGGTGAACATTTCCGCCCGGCAGTTCTCCGATGGCCAGCTCGGCACGCGGATCGCCACGATCCTGCGCGAAACCGGCCTGCCGCCGGCGTGCCTGGAATTGGAGCTGACCGAAAGTATCCTGATGCGTGAAGTCAGCGAGGCGATGCAGATTCTCGCCGGCTTGAAAAACCTTGGCCTGAGCATTGCGGTCGATGACTTCGGCACCGGTTATTCATCGCTGAACTACCTCAAGCAATTCCCGATCGACGTGCTGAAGATCGACCGCACGTTTGTTGACGGTTTGCCGTCGGGTGAACAGGACGCGCAGATCGCCCGAGCGATCATCGCCATGGCGCACAGCCTGAATCTGGCGGTGATCGCCGAAGGTGTGGAAACCCATGAACAACTGGACTTCTTGCGTGAGCATGGGTGCGATGAGGTTCAGGGGTATCTGTTCGGGCGGCCGATGCCGGCGAGCCGGTTTGAGGCGCAGTTCAGCAATGACGCGCTGTTCATGTTCGACTGAAGAAAAGATCGCAGCCTTCGGCAGCTCCTACCGGGATTGATGTCGGTCACGGTATTTGTGTGCGCCTCGGATAATGTAGGAGCTGCCGAAGGCTGCGATCTTTTCAGGCCAGCAAAAGCACCGCACATCTGTCATGAACGCCACTTGTCTGCGACATGATGTCGTTTCATATGCCATCCAAAACCCGTTGGGTTAGAATGCCCCCCTTTTCTGCCCCCGATCCTTGAGGACCGCCATGTTCAGCCGTGATTTGACTATTGCCAAGTACGACGCCGACCTTTTTGCCGCCATGGAGCAAGAAGCTCAGCGCCAGGAAGAACACATTGAGCTGATCGCTTCGGAAAACTACACCAGCCCAGCGGTGATGGAAGCTCAAGGCTCGGTCCTGACCAACAAGTACGCTGAAGGCTACCCAGGCAAGCGTTACTACGGTGGTTGCGAGTACGTCGACATCGTTGAGCAACTGGCCATCGACCGCGCCAAAGAGCTGTTCGGCGCCGATTACGCCAACGTTCAGCCGCACGCCGGTTCGCAAGCCAACGCCGCTGTCTACCTGGCCCTGCTGCAAGGTGGCGACACCATTCTGGGCATGAGCCTGGCCCACGGCGGTCACCTGACCCACGGCGCCAGCGTTTCCTCCTCGGGCAAGCTGTACAACGCCGTGCAGTACGGTATCGACGCCAATGGCCTGATCGACTACGACGAAGTCGAGCGTCTGGCGGTTGAGCACAAGCCGAAAATGATCGTGGCCGGTTTCTCTGCCTACTCGCAGATTCTGGACTTCCCGCGTTTCCGCGAAATCGCTGACAAGGTTGGCGCTTACCTGTTCGTCGACATGGCTCACGTGGCCGGTCTGGTCGCCGCTGGCGTCTACCCGAACCCGGTGCCTTTCGCTGACGTCGTGACCACCACCACGCACAAGACCCTGCGCGGTCCACGTGGGGGCCTGATCCTGGCTCGCGCCAACGCCGACATCGAGAAGAAGCTCAACTCCGCAGTATTCCCGGGCGCCCAGGGTGGCCCGCTGGAGCACGTAATCGCCGCCAAGGCGATCTGCTTCAAGGAAGCGCTGCAGCCAGAGTTCAAGGCCTACCAGGAACAAGTGGTGCTGAACGCCCAGGCCATGGCCGAAGTGTTCATCGAACGCGGTTTCGACGTGGTCTCCGGCGGTACCAAGAACCACTTGTTCCTGCTGTCGCTGATCAAGCAGGACATCTCCGGTAAAGACGCCGACGCCGCTCTGGGCAAAGCTTTCATCACCGTGAACAAGAACTCCGTGCCAAACGATCCACGCTCGCCGTTCGTCACTTCCGGCCTGCGCTTCGGTACTCCGGCTGTGACCACTCGTGGTTTCAAGCAAGCCGAGTGCAAAGAGCTGGCCGGCTGGATCTGCGACATCCTGGCTGACCTGAACAACGAAGCGGTGATCGACGCCGTTCGTGAGAAAGTCAAAGCCATCTGCAAGAAACTGCCGGTGTACGGCGCTTAATAGCGACGTTTAATCCGCAGCATGAAAAACCGGCCAAGTGATTGGCCGGTTTTTTTTCGTCTGCAGGAAAGCGATATTGATCCCATCTTCTGGGCTGATCATTTTCTGCGTTTGAAAATTGAAACAATAACTTAAATAAAAACACCCCCACCCACAAAACTTAGCTGCTAGTGTTTGGCCGGTACAAACATACACCCCAACAACAACTAAAAATTCATAGACAAGACTTTTAACAAACTCTAAAAACCCTATCATTCAGAATTCAAGGAAGAGTTCATGAGCACCAACAGGCAGAAATCCTTTATAGCAACACTGGAACTTGACCGCCATTACCTTGATATTCTCGGGGAGCTATATGAAACACCGATCCTGCGCATTGATAGATCCTTTTCGGGGGGCTTTTTTACCGAAGCATCCATCAAAACAGCTACCTGGCCGGGACTGATAACGACGGCATCCCGTTCACACTGCGAATCATTGAGCGCAACGCATCGTTCCTCAGTGATCCAGATAAAATCTGACCACACAAGCATTTGAATGCTTGCGCCCACTTGTGGCCGAGCGATTTATCTATTCTCATTAAAAAAGAAAACACTCATGAGCACCGACCAGGAAAAATCCTTTACTGCAACCATGAGCACTCGCTTTGGTTATCCACACTTTCCAAAGTTGACCTATGGCAGAGCAATCAGCACACCACGTCCGGACTACGAGGCCTTTAACTTTTCGCATCAGATAGATGTTTCAAACTATCTTTTTCTAAAGCCCAATGTCGCTCCCGATGCCTTGACCTTTTATTTCCGGTGCCTCGACGACTATTACACCCTCTACATTTTCACGCCTGGCGAGTATTACTACAGAACCATCAGTCGTGAAGAAAAAGACTTCCTGAATTCTTATTCAACCGAAGATGGAGATCAGACCACGTTCAACTTGCTGAACGCCAAAGGCAACATCATCACCCTCGATGAGATCGACACGGATAACCCCACCGTCAGAATACAGACCCGAGGCGGTGCTCTGCTCTGTGCAGGGCAAAGTCGCAGTAAATACGATCCGAAAGTGGGCACGTTCGTGCGCACCAACTCGAATCGCAGTGCAGGTGTTCTGGACTTCAAGCTGAATATCCTGCAGCGCAACGTGCCCTACTGAGCAGATTCACACAAGGAGCCTCAGCACCAAAACAGCCCGGCGAGCATGGCCGGGCTTCTCTATTTGCGGACGTCGTTCCCGCAATCACTGAGCGCAGCACCACTGGTCTGACCGGTCATGCCAATTTTGTGTTTTCCTCTTGTATTCCGGAAAAACCCGAGCGTAGACTGCGCCTGCACTGGACATACCGGTAAGACCACAATAATTAAGTCCTGAATCTGATGCGCCACGCGCACGGCAGTCAGGACACCGACCAGGATTCCTCCCATGCTCAGATGGTGCTCGCGTTCAATCTTCCTCCAAGTGGTTCTCGGACTGATGCTCGGCATCGTCTGCGGGCTGACCCTTCCTGAATACTCCGCCCAGCTGAAACCGCTCGGCGACGGCTTCATCAAACTGATCAAGATGCTCATCGGCCTCATCGTGTTCTGCGTGGTGGTCAGCGGCATCAGCGGCGCGGGCGACCTGAAGAAGGTCGGGCGCATCGGCCTTAAATCAGTCATCTACTTTGAAGTGCTGACCACCATCGCCTTGGTCATCGGCCTCGTTTTTGCTTTCAGCACCGGCATCGGCAGCGGCGCGAATATTCATCTGGAGCAGCTGTCCACCGCCGACATGGGCGATCTCGCCGAACGCGGCCAGCACATGCACACCACCACGCAATTCCTCATGGACCTGATCCCGACCTCGGTGATCGGCGCCTTCGCCGACAACAACATCCTGCAAGTGCTGTTGTTCTCGGTGCTGTTCGGCAGCGCGTTGAATCTGGTCGGTGAAGCGGCTTCCGGGATCTCCCGACTGATCAACGAACTGAGCCACGTGATCTTCCGCATCATGGGCATGATCGTCCGCCTGGCGCCGATCGGCGTGTTCGGCGCCATCGCCTTCACCACCAGCAAATATGGCCTCGATTCGCTGCAGCACCTGGGCAGTCTGGTCGGTTTGTTCTACCTGACCTGTATGGCTTTCGTCGGCGTGATTCTCGGTCTGGTGATGCGTGCGTCCGGCCTGCGCCTATGGCCTCTGCTCAAGTACCTGCGGGAAGAATTGCTGATCGTCATGGGCACGGCATCGTCCGACGCGGTACTGCCGCAGATCATGCGCAAGCTTGAACACCTCGGTATCGGCAGCTCGACCGTGGGCCTGGTGATCCCCACCGGTTACTCGTTCAACCTCGACGGCTTTTCGATCTACCTGACCCTCGCCATCGTGTTCATCGCCAACGCCACCGGCACGCCGCTGGCGATGACCGATTTGCTGACGATTCTGCTGGTGTCGCTGATCACCTCCAAAGGCGCCCACGGCATTCCCGGCTCAGCGCTGGTGATCCTCGCGGCGACGCTGACCGCCATTCCGGCGATTCCGGTGGTCGGTCTGGTGTTGGTGCTGGCCGTGGACTGGTTCATGGGGATCGGTCGGGCACTGACCAACCTCATCGGCAACTGCGTCGCCACCGTCGCCATCGCCCGTTGGGAAAAAGACATCGACGTACAACGCGCCAACAAAGTACTCAGCGGTCAGCAGGGCTACACCTTTCAACCGCGTAAACCAGCAACTCCGGCGCACCAGCAGGAGTTCTGATTTCAACCCCGTAGGAGCTGCCGCAGGCTGCGATCTTTTGATCTTGCTTGCGGCGCACCCAACGGGCTCACGGAGCAAGACCAGTGATCACCACATCAACCGTCGTCAACTCAGTCGTAGAAAAACTCCGCGCCGCCCTCGCCCGTGGCCAATGGCGCTCCGGCGACATGTTACCGGGCCAGCGCGAGCTCGCCGAACAACTGGGCATCAGCCGCCCGAGCCTGCGTGAAGCCGTGATCGTCCTGGAAACCCTCGGCCTCGTCCGTTCGATGCCGGGCAAAGGCGTAGTCGTCCTCGATGCACAACTCAGCGACAGCCAAAGCCACGACAGCGCAGTCGCCGGTGCCAGCCTCGAGGACGTGCTGCAACTGCGTTACACCCTGGAGCCATTCATCGTCGGTCTGGTCGCGCAGTCGATCAGCAGCAAGGAAGTCGGCCAGTTGCGCCTGACCCTGATGGACATGCGCGAGGCCCTCGAAGCCGGCGACAGCGAAGCCGGGGTCAGTGCCTACATCGCGTTTCACGAGGAGCTGTTCACCCTCACCTCGAACCCGATCTTCCAGAGCGTCGTGCAGCAGACCAGCAACGCCCTCAAGCAAAGTGCCGAAGTATTGCGCAACTCGCCTGAGCACCTAGCCGAACGCCTCGAAGAAAACGAAGCCGTGGTGCGTGCAATTCGCAGCAAGAACAGCGCCCAGGCCAGCGCCGAAATGCGTCGACACATTTTGCGCGAAGGTCAGCGTATGGGCATCGAGCTGAATATTCCGGATGACAACCTGAGTCACTGATTCCTATTGGAGACAGGCCATGAACAGTTTTGCCGCAGCGTCGCACACTCGCCAGACCACGACGCCTCTGCCCTTCTCCCGTCCGCGCGCAGCGGTGGAGGATCTGTATCCGCGACTGTTCGATGCCATTCTCGAACAGCGCATCGATGCCGACAGCCGCTTCACCGAAGACAGTCTGAAAGACATGTTCAACGTCAGCCGCGCCGATGTGCGGCGGGTGCTGACGCAGTTATCCCATGAGCAAGTCATTGTGCTGCGCGCAAATCATCGTCCGCGCGTGGCGGCGCCGGATCGCGAGCAGACCCGGCAGACCTTGCATGCGCGGCGACTGACTGAAAGCACGTTGGTGCGCCTGGCTTGTCAGCGTCCGCAGGCTGATGGCTTGCAACGCTTGCGTGGGTTGATTGAGCGTGAGCGGCTGGCGGTTGAGCAGGATCGACGTGGGGCGGCGATTCGCTTGTCCGGGGAATTTCATCTGACGTTGGCGCAGATGGCGGGGAATTCACCGTTGGCGCATTTTCTCGGCAGTCTGGTCCCACTCACGTCGTTGGCGATTGCGCGGTGTGAGGGTTCTACGCACAGCTGTTGCGCTTGGCGGGAGCATTTGGCGTTGGTTGAAGCGGTGGAACAAGGCGATGCTTCCAGGGCCGGGATGCTGATGAATCGGCATTTGGATCATCTTGAGCAGACACTGCTGGGTTCAGACGTTGGGCATTGTGCTGTCGGTTAGATTGCTATCGCGAGCAGGCTCACTCCTACAGGGGGACGCATTTCAAATGTAGGAGTGAGCCTGCTCGCCATGGCGTCATCATTGACGCTACGGAAACGTCAACCCGCCGTCACCCGCGCAAACCCCGCCCGAATTTTCTCTTCCGGCAAATCATCGGCGATAAACACAATCACGCTTTCCCGCGCTTCACCCTCGGCCCATGCGGTGTCCCAGTCGAAACCATAGAGTTTCAGCACGCCCTGAAACACCAACCGCCGATCTTCGCCGGCAATGCTCAGCACGCCTTTGTAGCGCAGCAATTGTTTGCCGTGCTCTTCCAGCAGCTCGTTCATGAATTCACTGAGCTGATCGATATCCAGCGGCTGATCGGTGCGCAGCACCAGGCTGGAAATGCGATCAATCGATGGCGCCTTGGTCACCGGACGCAGACTCAAACCGCCGCCAAGATCCGCATTGAGATTGAAGCCGCGCACATCCAGCAGTTCAGCCAGATCGATGTTGCCGTGATCAACCACACGAATCGGCGCACGACGGTTGATTCGCGTCAGGCGTTCGCTCAGTGCATTGAAGGTGGCTTCGTCGACCAGATCGGTCTTGCTCACCAGCAAACGGTCGGCGAACCCGATCTGCGCCTGTGCGATAGTCTGGGTCAGATGCACATCCGCGTGCGCGGCATCGACCAGCGTGATGATGCCGTCGAGCAAGTAACGCTCGCGCAGCTCTTCGTCGATGAAAAAAGTCTGGGCAACAGGCGCAGGATCGGCCAGCCCGGTGCATTCGATCACCAGGCGATCGAAGGCGATTTCGCCGCTGTCCAAACGCTCGAGCAGCAGGTACAGGGCTTTGGTCAGATCGGTGTGAATGGTGCAGCAGACGCAGCCGTTGGCCAGCGTCATGACTTGCACGGGTTCGTCGCCGAGCAACTGAGTGTCGATGCCGGCATCGCTGAATTCGTTTTCGATCACGGCGATTTTCAGGCCGTGCTCGGCTTTCAGAATGTGGCGCAGCAAGGTGGTCTTGCCGGCACCGAGGAAACCGCTGAGTACCGTTACAGGTATGGGAGAAGACAAAACAGATCCCCTTCACAAAATGAATGAACAACACAAAAACAACTGTGGGAGCGAGCCTGCTCGCGAAGGGTCGTGTCAGTCGACATCATTGCTCGATGACACAGCGCTTTCGCGAGCAAGCCCGCTCCCACAGGGGGATTACCTCAACCTTTGCGCTGTCAGCTCAACAGCACTTCGGCCCACCCTTGCCACCGTAACGCGCTTCCTGACGTTCGCGGAAGAACATCTCGTAGCTCATCACCGGTTTGTCCGGGTGCTTGGTTTGCATATGCTCGACGTAGGTGTCGTAGTCGGGCATGCCGACCATCAGGCGCGCAGCCTGACCGAGGTATTTACCGAGGCGACTCAGGTCATTGAACATGGTGCAATCCTCTGGTTACGCGTCCGGCAGGGCCTGGAATGGCGATTCTTTATCCGTACGCTCTTTTTTGCCCCAGGCGGCGATGCCGACCTTGAGCGCATAGAACAGGATACTGAAGACCACGAACAGGAACAGCGCGGTGAGCGTTGCGTTGGTATAGGCGTTGAAGATCACGTGCTGCATCTGATCGATACTCTTCGCCGGGGCGAGAATCTGACCGTTGGCCAGCGCGTCGCTGTATTTCTTCGCCAGCGACAGGAAACCGATCGCCGGGTTGGCATCGAACAGCTTGATGAAGCCTGCAGTCGTGGTGCAGATCAGCAGCCAGGCCGCTGGCAACAGGGTGACCCAAATGTAGCGCTGGCGCTTCATTTTGATCAGGACCACAGTGCCGAGCATCAACGCGATACCAGCCAGCATCTGGTTGGAGATACCGAACAGTGGCCACAGGGTGTTGATGCCGCCCAGTGGATCGATCACGCCTTGGTAGAGCAACCAGCCCCACATCGCCACACAACCGGCTGTGGCGATCAGGTTGGCGGTCCACGATTCGGTACGTCGCAGTGCCGGGACGAAAGAGCCGAGCAGATCCTGCAGCATGAAACGACCGGCACGGGTACCGGCGTCGACTGCGGTCAGAATGAACAGCGCTTCGAACAGGATCGCGAAGTGGTACCAGAACGCCATGGTGTTTTCACCCGGCAGGACACTGTGCAGGATCTGCGCGATACCGACTGCCAGGGTCGGCGCACCGCCGGCACGGGCCAGGATGGTGGTTTCACCGATGTCGTGCGCGACGGCTTGCAGCGCTTCCGGCGTAATCGCAAAGCCCCAGCTGGAGACCACTTGCGCAACCGAAGCAACATCACTGCCGACCACGGCGGCCGGGCTATTCATGGCGAAGTACACGCCAGGCTCGATCACCGACGCGGCGACCATGGCCATGATGGCGACGAACGACTCCATCAGCATGCCGCCGTAACCGATGTAACGGGCGTTGGTTTCGTTATCCAGCAGCTTCGGCGTGGTGCCCGAAGAAATCAGCGCGTGGAAGCCGGACACCGCACCGCAAGCGATGGTGATGAACAGGAACGGGAACAGACCGCCTTTCCACACAGGGCCAGTGCCGTCGACGAACTGGGTCAGCGCGGGCATTTTCAGCTCGGGCATGGTCACCAGAATGCCGATCGCCAGAGCGATGATGGTGCCGATCTTGAGGAACGTGGAGAGGTAGTCACGCGGTGCGAGAATCAGCCAGACCGGCAACGATGCCGCGACGAAGCCGTAACCGACCAGCATCCAGGTAATCTGCACGCCGGTGAAGGTGAACGCTTTGGCCCATACCGGATCAGCGGCAATCTGCCCACCGAGCCAGATCGAACCGAGCAGCAGCAACACGCCGACCACGGAGATCTCGCCGATGCGGCCCGGGCGGATGTAGCGCATGTAGATGCCCATGAACATCGCGATCGGGATGGTCGCCATCACGGTGAAGATGCCCCACGGGCTCTCCGCCAGCGCCTTGACCACGATCAGCGCCAGCACCGCGAGGATGATGATCATGATCAGGAAGCAGCCGAACAGGGCGATGGTGCCGGGAATACGGCCCATTTCTTCTCGCACCATGTCACCCAGGGAACGGCCGTTGCGCCGGGTCGACATGAACAGCACCATGAAGTCCTGCACCGCGCCCGCCAGCACCACCCCGGCAATCAGCCACAGCGTGCCGGGCAAGTAGCCCATCTGCGCCGCCAGCACCGGGCCGACCAGAGGTCCTGCGCCGGCAATCGCTGCAAAGTGGTGACCGAAAAGAATGTGTTTGTTGGTCGGCACGTAGTCCAGACCATCGTTGTTGATCACGGCGGGGGTGGCCCGACGCGCATCGAGTTGCATCACATTGTTAGCGATGAACAGACTGTAGTAACGGTACGCAACCAGATAGATGGCCACAGCAGCGACCACGATCCACAAGGCGTTGATCGCCTCGCCGCGGCGCAATGCCACTACGCCCAGGGCGCACGCTCCTACGATTGCCAGCAATAGCCAGGGTAAGTGGCGTAGCAGGCTATTATTATTTTTCATTTTATTATTCCAGCCAGGGTGGACAAGAAAGACAGCCACCCCGAGTTTAGCGCTACTGGCGGCAAAGACCATACCCCGACATTGGTCTGAGTGGCCCGTCTGCGCTGGCACGCTTGAACAATGCGGGTCTATAGTCAGCGAACCTTCGGAGGATTGCGCCATGAGCGAGCACCCAGCCAATCGTCGTCGCTTCAAACGTATTGCGTTCGATGCCAGAACCGAGCTGAGTCAGGGCGAGTACATCTGGCCGGTCAAGCTGATCGACCTGTCACTCAAAGGGTTGCTGATCGAACGGCCGGAACCGTGGCTGGGCGATGCGCAGAAGGATTTTTTCGTCGACATTCATCTGAGCGATGACGTCGATATCGAGATGGATGTGCATCTGGCACATGAGGAGAACGGCCAGTTGGGGTTTGTCTGCCGACACATCAGCCTGGAATCGATCCAGCGCTTGCGGCGGTTGATTGAGCTGAATCTGGCTGACGAAGCCGAATTGGAACGCGAACTGGGCGCCCTGATCGAAATCTGAACGTTGCCCCTGTAGGAGCTGCCGCAGGCTGCGATCTTTTGACTTTGGTTTGAAGATCAAAAAATCGCAGCCTGCGGCAGCTCCTACAGGGAATCTCTGGTTATTCGAAGAGGGCGTCGAGGGCCTGTTCGAGGCGGGTCACGGCGATAATCTGCAAGCCTGGCGGTGACTCCTTTGGCGCATTGCCCTTGGGCACGATCGCGCGCTTGAAGCCGTGCTTGGCGGCTTCCTTCAGGCGCTCCTGGCCACTTGGCACCGGACGCACTTCACCAGACAAACCGACCTCACCAAACACCAGCAGGTCATGTGGCAATGGCCGGTTGCGCAAGCTCGACATGACGGCGGCCATCAGCGCCAGGTCAGATGCCGTTTCCAGCACCTTCACCCCACCGACCACGTTGAGGAACACGTCCTGATCGTGGGTCGGAATCCCGCCATGGCGATGCAACACCGCGAGCAACATCGCCAAGCGGTTCTGATCCAGGCCCAAGGTGACCCGACGTGGATTGGCCAAATGGCTGTCATCGACCAACGCCTGCACTTCAACCAGCATCGGCCGCGTACCTTCCCAGGTTGCCATGACCACACTGCCCGGGACTTCTTCCTGCGCGCGGGTGAGGAAAATCGCCGAAGGGTTGGAGACTTCCTTAAGGCCCTTGTCGGTCATGCCGAACACACCCAGCTCGTTGACCGCGCCAAAACGGTTTTTCACCGCGCGCAACAGACGCAGACGCCCATCGGATTCGCCTTCGAAATACAGCACGGTGTCGACCATGTGTTCGAGCACCCGGGGACCGGCGAGCGCGCCTTCCTTGGTCACATGACCGACGAGGAAAATCGCCGTGCCGCTCTGCTTGGCGTAACGCACCAGCAGCGCCGCACTTTCACGCACCTGAGAGACGCCGCCGGGCGCCGATTGCAGTTGTTCGGTGAAGATCGTCTGGATCGAATCGATCACCATCACCTTGGGCTTTTCCTGCCGGGCGGTGGCGATGATGGTTTCGATGCAGGTTTCGGTCATCACTCGCAGTTGATCCTGCGGCAAGCCGAGACGGCGGGCGCGCATGGCCACTTGTTGCTGCGATTCTTCGCCGGTGACGTACAGCGCCGGCATGCTCTTGGCGAGGTTGCACAGAGTTTGCAGCAGGATTGTCGACTTGCCGATACCTGGATCGCCGCCGATCAACACCACCGAACCGTCGACCAGACCGCCGCCGAGCACGCGATCCAGTTCACTGGAAGCGGTGGAGAAGCGCGGAATCTCTTCGATGCTGACTTCGGCCAGGGTCTTGATCTGCGCCTGTTGCCCGGTCCAGCCGGTACGACCGGTCGGGGCTGTAGCGCCGCCGCTTTCGATCATGGTTTCGGTCAGGGTGTTCCAGGCGCCACATTCACCACACTGGCCGGCCCACTTGGGAAACGTTGCGCCACACTCGGTGCAGCCGTACATGCGCTTGGCCTTGGCCATCTCGATCCCCCGGCAAAAACCGCGATGATAACGCAGCTGCCGTCGATCAGCGCGGCGCAGCGGTACGGATTTCCCCGCTGGCCAGACGTGTGGCGCTGTTGCCCAGCGGATCCTCGGCATGCAGGTCCGCGCCCTTGGCTTGCAGCGCATCGAGCAATTCCAGGCGCTGGAACAACCCGGCGTACATGGCGGCCGTCTGTCCGGCACCATTACGTTGATCAGGGCTGCAATCGGTGGCCATCAGGCGTCGGGCGATTTGCAACTCACCTTTGAAGATCGCCCCCATCAGCGCGGTATTGCCGTGTTGATCCTGCGCACAGGCATCGGCGCCGGCCGCGAGCAAACGCTCCACCGCCGGCGCCTGGCCGTGATAAGCCGCCAGAATCAATGCGGTGTAACCCTTAGCGTCACGTGTATCGAGGTAGTAACCAGCGTCGATGAAAGTCTCGAGCATCGGCACGTCGCCGCGCCGGGCGGCGTCGAAATAGTAGTCCTGCAACTGGGCCTTGATCGCCTCGGGGTTCTGTTCGGCCAGCGCCACAATGGACAGGCAGCCGAGCAGCAAGAAAACAACAACACGCATAAATCACCTCCTGGAACAGAACGGGGCCTGATTCAGGCCCCGCATGGCATAGCGTCGGGATCAGTCGACCAATTTCGCCGCCAACGCCTTGACCCGGCTCAGGTCACCCTTGGCCACCGCTGTCACACCGCTGCCGTATTCCGGATCAGCCTTATAAAGGAAGGACAGGATGATGTGCTTGCTCTCCTCGTCAGTGGTCGCCAGCGAACCGCCGAAGCTGTCGATCAGGTCACGACGTTCCTTCTGGCTGAATGAGCGATACAGATCACCGGCCTGCCTGAAGTTTTGCTCCCGCGTAATTTTCGCCTGCTGAGTATTGCCAGACAGCGCCGATTGACTGTAAAGCGCACTGTTTGTTTCTTCACGCGGCTGTAAACGGCTCGGCTGATAATTGACCCCGGAGTTGCTCGCGCCGATGTTCATTGCGCCATCCTGGTTGCCGTTATTCACCGCCACCTTCGGTGCATTGATCGGCAGTTGCAGCGCGTTGGCGCCCAAGCGATACATTTGCGTGTCGGCGTAAGAGAACACTCGGCCTTGCAACAAACGATCTTCCGAAGGCTCGATCCCCGGCACCACATTAGCCGGCGCCATGGCCACTTGTTCGGTTTCCTGGAATACGTTTGCCGGGTTTCGGTTCAAGACCATTTGTCCAACTTTTCGCTCAGGGATACCTGGCCAGATCTTGGTGGCGTCCAATGGATCGAAATCAAACTTGGACAAATCTTGTGGTTTCAGCACTTGAATGTACAAGTCCCATTTCGGGAAATCACCTTTATTGATATGCGTAACAAGGTCATTGGTCATGTGACTGTAGTCTTGACCCTGCACTTTGCTTACTTCTTCAGGCGTGAGGTTTTTGATGCCCTGCAAACTTTTCCAGTGAAACTTCACGTAGTGAACTTCACCTTTGGCGTTAACCAACTTATAGGCGTGTACGCCATTACCATCCATTTCTCGATAACTTGCAGGCGTTCCAGAGTTGGAATACAACTCGGTGAGCGTTCGCGTGGCTTCCGGCACATGGGAAAAGAAATCGAAGCGACGTGAATCGTCGTCAAGGTTAGTCCGCGGATCTGGTTTAAAGGCATGCACCATATCCGGAAACTTTATTGCATCACGGATGAAAAAGGTCGGAAAGTTATTCCCAACCAGATCCCAATTGCCATCGGCGGTGTAGAACTTGGTGGCAAAGCCACGGGGATCACGCAGGGTTTCCGGGGAATGGTTGCCATGCACCACGGCGGAAAACCGTACGAAGACCGGCGTCGCCTGGCCGGCGGCAAATACCTTGGCCTTGCTCAAGTCGCTGAGATCGTTGGTCACGGTGAAGGTGCCATGCGCACCGGTACCGCGGGCATGCACCACGCGCTCGGGGATGCGTTCACGATCGAAACGCTGCAGCTTCTGGATCAGTTGCACATCCTGCAGCAGCACCGGGCCATTGGCGCCGGCGGTTTGCGAGTTCTGGTTGTCACCGACCGCTGCGCCGTTATCGCGCGTCAGCGGCGCGGCATTCACGGACAACGTCAGCAGGCTGGCGGTGAGTACCCCGAGGGTACGGCGATGGGGAAAAGCCCCTAAGCCAAGCGATGAAGTCATATCAGGTTCCTCTGGTTTTTTTGGGCGCATCCAGGTGCGCCAACCAGAGGCTAGAGGGCGTGGCGCTGGAACATAAATAGAATCTTCACAACTTCACCATTAAGAAAAATAGCTTCCTGATCAGCGAGTTAAGGCGTATTTCGCGCGCGATTAGTGGCACTTTGCAAACTATTTACCGATTAATGTGTCGATAAAAACGGGCATTGTAAGAAGGTGTTTCGCGCAGGACGCGTTTTGCTGATTTACACTGCGTACACCAACCTCATCTGTAACAAGGAAATAACCTATGGGCGTGCTAAGTGAGTTCAAGGCCTTCGCGGTCAAAGGCAATGTGGTCGACATGGCCGTCGGTATCATCATCGGTGCGGCCTTCGGCAAGATTGTTTCGTCGTTTGTCGGCGACGTCATCATGCCGCCAATCGGCCTGCTGATCGGAGGTGTGGACTTCAGTGACCTGGCGATTACGCTGAAAGCTGCCGAGGGCAGCACCCCAGCGGTCGTCATGGCGTACGGCAAGTTTCTCCAGACGATTCTGGACTTCGTGATCGTCGCCTTCGCGATTTTCATGGGTGTCAAAGCCATCAACCGCCTGAAGCGTGAAGAGGCTGTGGCCCCTACTCTGCCGCCGGTTCCGACCAAAGAAGAGGAACTGCTGGGCGAGATCCGCGACTTGCTCAAGGCGCAGAACAACCGCCCCTGAACAGGCGGCGCAAAACAAAACGGCACCTGCGAGGTGCCGTTTTTTCTACCAGTAGTTTTCCACCGCTACCTGGCCGGGCCTGCGGGTCAGGCTCAGGCTCATACCGCGCTGTTTGAGCAAGGCGCGGGTGTCGTCGATCATCTGCGGGTTGCCGCACAGCATGACCCGTGAATGCTCGGGCGAAAGCTCTACACCGGCCTTGCGCTCCAGCTCACCGCTTTCGATCAGTTGGGTGATACGCCCATTCAGCGCACCGGGATGCTCCTCACGCGTGACCGTCGCGATGAACTGCAGTTTGTGCGCGTGCTCTTGCAGATAATCGCGTTGCGTCAGTTCGGCAATCAACGATTGATAGGCCAGCTCCCGCGCCTCGCGCACGCTGTAGACGAGAATGATGCGCTCGAATTTTTCCCAGACCTCGAAGTCCTGCAGAATCGATAGAAACGGCGCCACCCCGGTGCCCGTCGACAACAACCACAGGTCGCGGCCATCAATGAAACGATCAAGGGTCAGATAACCAAAGGCCTGACGCTCCACCAGCAAGGTGTCGCCCACCTGCATACGGCTGAGCTCGCTGGTGAATTCGCCTCCGGGGACTACGATGGAAAAGAACTCGATAAACTCATCGAACGGCGACGACACCATCGAATAGGCCCGCCACACCGTGCTGCCATCTGCCTTGGTCACCCCGAGTCGGGCGAACTGGCCGGCACGAAACCTGAACCCGGCATCCCGGGTGGTACGCAGGGTGAACAGATTGGCCGTAACCGGCTGGACATCGAGCAAGGTCTGTCGGGTGAACTTCTCAGTGCTGGCAGTCATGAGGCACTCCATCGAACGGATAGCCGCAGTTTCGCGCAATCCTCTGCGATAAAACACCGGTGGTTTGTAATGGCATTAGCACTAAGCTCGCGCAAACAAGATCTCAACGCATTCTCAAACATGTAAGGCCTGAGTATCACTTTTCGTTTAGATGCTATCCCCAATATAAAAACCGCGAGCACTCATATCTTTTTTTGAAAATAACACCATGTTCCAAGAGCGAAATATTCCAGAACATTTTGTAAGAAACGTCCTACACTTCGTTTTCGTGCTGATCCATTGGATCCAAAAAGCACCCCCGTGAAGGACACATGGAGAGTTTGTGATGGAAATGTGGAAGGAGTCGCAGTTAAAGCAACTGACTTTCGCAAGGGAAATAGACGTCGCTTATCCAATCCTGCTGAGATTTGCCGAGAATATTGGATTCAGTTTTTGCGCTATCTATTTGACATCAAACAATCGGAATGCCGATTTTAATGCCTTGCAAATCAATAACTATCCCAAGCAGTTCAGTCAGCAATATGAAAAGGAGCGTTACAGTAAAGTTGATCCGGCAATAGCACATTGCAACCACTCAATGTTGCCGATCGTCTGGAGCGAGAACCTGTTTTCGTCTACCCCGAAATTATGGCAAGCCCAGCAGGAATATGGCTTGCGCCATGGCTGGTCGCAGTCATTCCTGCATGAGGAGAGCGGCTTGTGCAGCATTATCAGCCTGGCCAGAGAACATGGCCCGTTGAGCCCGCTTGAGCTGTACGAGCATTTTGGCTACATGTTTTACGCGACCACTCATTTGAGCGAACTGTTCGCCAAAACTCTGCCCAAAGCGGCGCTCAAGTCCGCGCAACCACACCTGTCACCGCGAGAGCTCGAGGTGTTGAAACTCTCATCTGTCGGCAAGACCGCTTATGAAATCTCCAGGATCCTGTTCCTGAGCGAGCGAACCGTGAATTATCACGTGCAAAACGTGATTCTGAAGCTCAACGTCTGCAATAAGATTTCTGCCGTCATTGCCGCCGCTCGAATCGGCATTATCTGACGAGAGATCCCCGCCACGACGAAAACCTGCGGGTATTCCAAAGGAAAAAAAAGTACCATTTGCGACCTTCCTGAGTGATGACGCCAGACTGCGCGTCGCATTGCACTCGGACGGTTCCGCCGCACGCTACCCTGGGCCGCGGGACACCCGTTGATTACCCAGAGTCCCGCCCCATGCCTTTGCTCGACACCCCCTTCGCCCAACTCGATCTGATCCGCCAGCCCGAGCAGCAGAATGAACCGCTGCAAGCCTTCGACGCGGCTGACGAATACCTGCTCAATCATCTTGCCGCGCAACAGCCAGCAGCGAACACGCGGGTGTTGGTGCTCAATGACAGCTTCGGCGCGCTGGCTGCGAGCCTCTTGGGCAAAGTCGAAGTGAGCAGCAGCGGTGACTCGTTTCTCGGCTTTCTAGGGCTGGAAAAGAATTTGCTGCGCAATGGCCAGGCATTCGACGCGATTCGCCCAATCCCGGCCAGCGAGCCGTTGGTCGGCCCGTTCGACCGTGTGTTGATCCGCGTACCGAAGACGCTGGCCCTGCTCGAAGAACAACTGATCCGCTTGCAAGGGCAACTGGCGCCGGGGGCTGAAGTCGTTGCCGCGGCGATGGTCAAACACCTGCCACGCGCTGCCGGTGATTTGCTGGAGCGTTACATCGGCCCGGTACATGCCTCGCTGGCCGTGAAGAAAGCTCGACTGTTGATAGCCACACCGGAGGCAAAAGCTCCGGCGGTCTCGCCCTACCCGTCGCGCTATCGTCTTGATGAACCAGCGATCGAACTGCTCAACCACGCCAATGTGTTTTGCCGTGAAGGCCTCGACATCGGTACTCGCGCCTTTCTGCCGCACCTGCCACAAAACCTCGGCAGTGCGCGGGTGGCCGACCTTGGCTGCGGTAATGGCGTGTTGGCGATTGCCAGCGCCCTGCGCAACCCGGACGCGCATTACACGCTGGTCGACGAGTCGTACATGGCGGTGCAATCGGCCGCTGAAAACTGGCGCGCGGCGTTGGGTGATCGCGAGGTCGTAGTGCGTGCAGGCGATGGTCTGGCCGGGCAGGAGGCACAATCACTGGACGTGGTGCTGTGCAATCCGCCGTTTCATCAGCAGCAAGTGGTTGGCGACTTCCTCGCCTGGCGCATGTTCCAGCAGGCTCGTGAAGCACTGGTCGTCGGCGGTGCGCTGTACATCGTCGGCAACCGTCATCTGGGCTATCACAGCAAACTCGCGCGGTTGTTCCGCGGCGTCGAGCAAGTGGCGGCAACACCGAAATTCGTGATTCTCAAAGCCCGCAAGTAAAGCACCAGGCAAAAAAAACCCTCCGTGAGGAGGGTTACAAACCGTACCCGAAGGCGCCGGGACGGGGATGATTCAGAATCAGTGCGTGGTCAGGCCTGCGGCATTCATGAACATGCGCATCAGGCTGGCGGCGATAAACAGCACGCCAACACTGCCGACCCAGATCAGGGCCAGCCAGCCGAGCCGCTGCCACAGCGGCTTTTTTTCGGCTTGTTCAATCTCGTGCAGGGAATGTTTGCCGGACATTGTTTCGATCCTCATCAGTCAGATCGATGGCGCCGTTGCCGACGCCATCGCGGGCAAGCCCGCTTCCACAGGTTTAGTGATAACCGTCTTCATGGGTGACCTTGCCGCGGAACACGTAGTAGCTCCAGAAGGTGTAACCCAGGATGAACGGGATGATGAAGAGCGTGCCCACCAGCATGAAGCCCTGGCTTTGCGGCGGGGCGGCAGCGTCCCAGATCGAGATCGACGGCGGCACGATGTTCGGCCACAGGCTGATGCCCAGACCGCTGTAGCCGAGGAAGATCAGCACCAGGGTCAACAGGAACGGCATGTAGTTGGCATTGCGTGCCACGGCGCGGATCAGGCCGTACATCGTCACCAGCACCAGAATCGGCACCGGCATGAACCAGAACAGGTTGGGCATGCTGAACCAGCGCGAGGCAATTTCCGGGTGCGCCAGTGGCGTCCACAGACTGACGACACCGATCACCGCCAGCAACACGAACGCCAGAGGCCGGGCCAGATTGTGCATCTGCTCTTGCAGCTTGCCTTCGGTCTTCATGATCAGCCAGGTGCAGCCGAGCAAGGCATACGCCACCACCAGCGCGGCGCCACAGAACAGGGTGAACGGTGTCAGCCAGTCGAGTGAACCGCCGGCGAACTGCCGATTGACCACTGGCAAACCGTCGATGAATGCACCCAGCGCCACCCCCTGAAAGAACGTCGCCGCCACCGAGCCACCGATAAAGGCCTTGTCCCACAGGTGACGCTTGTCATCCTTGGCCTTGAAGCGGAACTCGAACGCCACGCCACGGAAAATCAAACCGATCAGCATGAAGATCAGCGGCAGGTACAGCGCCGACAACACCACCGAATACGCCAGCGGGAACGCACCAAACAGCGCCGCGCCGCCCAGCACCAGCCAGGTCTCGTTGCCGTCCCAGACCGGGGCGACGGTGTTCATCATCACGTCACGATCGACCTTGCCCGGGATGAACGGGAAGAGAATCCCGATCCCCAGGTCGAAGCCGTCCATGACCACGTACATCATGATGCCGAAGATGATGATCACGGCCCAGATCAGCGGAAGATCAATACCCATGAGTCAAATCTCCTTGGTCAGGCGGACGTCGTCGTCGCCGTGGTCGGCATCCGCCGAATCGTCGGCAGCGGACAACGGACGAGCCGGTGTGCGTTTTTTGCCTGGACCACCCTCCGGCGTTTCTGCGCCTTCGCTGATCTTCGGCCCTTTACGGACCAGGCGCATCATGTAGCCGAGACCTGCACCGAACAGCGCGAAATACACCACCACAAACATGATCAGGGTGATGCTCATCTGCACGAAGCTATGGTTGGAAGAGGCATCCGCCGTGCGCATCAGTCCATAAACCACCCACGGCTGACGGCCGATTTCGGTGGTAAACCAGCCGGCCAGAATCGCGATCAGACCGGACGGCCCCATCCACAACGCCAGATAGAGGAACGGTCGCGAGGTGTAGAGCGTGTCGCGCTTACGCAGCCACAGACTCCACAGACCGGTGAAGATCATCAGGAAACCGAGGCCGACCATGACCCGGAACGACCAGAACACGATGGTCGAATTCGGCCGGTCTTCCGGTGGAAACTCCTTGAGCGCCGGCACCTGTTTGTCCAGCGAGTGCGTGAGGATCAGGCTGCCGAGGTACGGGATCTCCACGGCGAACTTGGTCTTCTCTTCTTTCATGTCCGGCCAGCCGAACAGGATCAACGGCGTCGCTTCGTCGCCTTTGTTTTCCCAGTGACCTTCGATCGCGGCGATCTTTGCCGGTTGGTGTTCAAGCGTGTTCAGGCCATGGAAGTCGCCAATGACTGCCTGGATCGGCGCGACGATCAACGCCATCCACATCGCCATCGACAGCATGGTACGAATGGCCGGGTTGTCCTTGCCGCGCAGCAAATGCCAGGCTGCCGATGAACCGACGAAGAACGCCGTGGCAACAAACGCAGCGGTCGCCATGTGCATCAGGCGATACGGGAACGAGGGGTTGAAGATGATCGCCAGCCAATCGGTCGGAATCACCTGGCCGTTGATGATTTCAAAACCCTGCGGGGTCTGCATCCAACTGTTGGATGCCAGAATCCAGAAAGTCGAGATCAGCGTACCGATGGCCACCATGATCGTGGCAAAGAAGTGCAGACCCCGCCCGACCTTGTTCCAGCCGAACAACATCACCCCAAGGAAACCGGCTTCGAGGAAGAACGCAGTGAGCACTTCATACGTCAGCAATGGCCCGGTGACGGCGCCGGCGAAGTCCGAGAAGCGACTCCAGTTGGTGCCGAACTGGTAGGCCATGACCAGCCCCGAGACCACGCCCATGCCGAAGTTGACGGCAAAGATCTTCGACCAGAAATGGTAGAGGTCACGGTAAGTGTCGTTGTGGGTTTTCAGCCACAGGCCTTCGAGTACCGCAAGGTAGCTCGCCAGACCGATGGTGATGGCCGGGAACAGGATGTGGAACGAGATGGTGAACGCGAACTGAATTCGGGCGAGATCTAGTGCCTCTAAACCGAACATATGGCTTCCTCTGTCAGGTAATACCGGCTGCGGACCCGGAGGCCTGCACCCACTGCCCCCACGGATATGGAGTGCGGCGAATTCTGATTCGTTCTTTTTAAACAACCATCGCAACGCAGGGAGTCTGGCCAACTGGCCGCTGGATCAATTCCGTTGGGGTCTTGATCTGGATCAAGCAACGTTGAAAGAGTAGTCCCATTTTTGCCGATGAACTGCGTGGTCGTTTGCCGCGTGACAAGTTGCCTCATTGCAGCTGCAACGCCCTGCAACAAATCCCCGGAGCCATGTGATGGTAAGGAAACAACACATAAACCCTGTGGCGAGGGGATTTATCCCCGCTGGGCTGCGAAGCGGCCCCGAATCCATCCAACGCGTTTTTTCAGATCAATCGTGGCGCCCAATTTGCGACTGCTGCGCAGCCGAACGGGGATAAATCCCCTCGCCACAGGGGTAATTTGTGATGGCGAGAATATCGATGTCTGGCTAACTAAATTTTTTGTCATAGCAACTTCCTGTTACAGACTGGTGATAACCTCGCGGTTCCCCTCGAACCAGACCTGCCTTCAGATGCCCAGCCAAGAGCCTTTGCTGTTACGTCACCACCGCCCCTTCCTGGCTTTCTGGATGGCGCGAATTTTTACCGCCAGCGGTTTCCAGATGCTCACCGTGGCGATTGGCTGGAACCTCTATCAACTGACCGGCAACGTTCTCGATCTGGGTCTGGTGGGCCTGGTCGAATTCGCTCCGCGCGTGCTGTTCATGTTGCACACCGGGCATGTCGCTGACCGCTACGACCGACGCAAAGTCGCAGCGATCTGCCAGTCGTTACAGGCGTTGATCGCCCTGGCGCTGGCCATCGGCAGTGCCACCGACCATGTCACCCGCGAGATGATCTTCATCCTCGCCTTCCTGCTCGGTGCGGCGCGCTCCTTTGAGATGCCGACCACCCAGGCTTTGCTGCCAAGCATCGTGCCCAGTGCGTTGTTCCCCCGCGCCGTTGCGGCGGCGCAGTCGGCGCAACAGTCAGCGACCATCGTGGCCCCGGCCCTTGGCGGTCTGCTCTATGCGTTCGGCAGCGTCTGGGTGTATGGCCCGACGGTACTGCTGTACGTGATTGCCTGCACGCTGATGCTCAACCTGCCCGCACGACAAACGCCATTGAACAAAGGCAAAGCCACACTGGATTCATTGCTCGCGGGGATCCGCTTCATTCGCAGCCGCCCGGACATCCTCGGGGCGATTTCACTGGACCTGTTTGCGGTGCTGCTCGGGGGTGCCACGGCGCTGCTGCCGGTATTCGCCAAGGATATTTTGCTGACCGGCCCGTGGGGGCTGGGCCTGCTGCGTTCGGCACCGGCGGTCGGCGCACTGGGAATGTCGCTGTTCCTCGCACGATTTGCCGTGGAGCGTCAGGTCGGCCGGGTGATGTTTACCGCAGTCGGTGTCTTCGGCGTCGCGACCATCGCCTTCGGCCTGTCGACCTCGTTCTGGCTCTCGCTGGCGGTGCTGGTGGTGCTCGGCGCGGCGGACATGATCAGCATGGTCATTCGCGCCTCCTTCGTGCAACTGGAAACCCCGGACGAAATGCGCGGCCGGGTCAGCGCGGTGAACGGCCTGTTCATCGGCGCTTCGAACCAGCTCGGCGAATTCGAATCCGGCGTCACCGCCCACTGGTTCGGCACCGTGCCAGCCGTGGTGATGGGCGGGATCGGCACGCTGGTGGTGACGGGCACATGGATCAAGCTGTTCCCGACACTGGCTAACCGCGATCGGATGCATGTGCCGGTGGAAGAGGCGAAGGTCTGAAGCCTTCAGACCAACAACGCCCCCGCCACTTTCGCCCGTAGCGCCTTGCCGCCAAGTTGCTCAACCAGCGTCAGCGCAAACTCCATCACCGCGCCGGAGCCCTGCGCGGTGATGCAGTTGCCATCAACCACTACCGGTCGATCAACAAACGTACAGCCGGACAGTTGATGGCTGGTGCTCGGCAGACAGGTCATGCGCCGCTGGCGCAATACGCCAAAGGCTTGCAGGGCGACGGCCGGGGACTCGGCGATGGCGGCGAACAGGCGGCCGGCGCTGGATTGATCCTTGAGCAGTTGTTGCAGGGGCTGGTGCGCGGCCAGGTGTTGCGAACCGACGGCGCCGCCGGGCAATACGATCAGGTCAAAATTCTGCGCCAATACATCGACCAGCATGCCGTCGGCGGTCAGGCGTGTGCCGCGCGCGCAGGTCAGCATGCGCCGGCCTTCGATGCTGGCCGCGACGACTTCGATCTCCGCGCGGCGCAGCACGTCGATCAGGCTCACGCATTGCAGATCATCGATGCCCTCGGCGAGGGTAATCAGGGCTCTAAAAGTCATGGGCGCCATCCGCTGGGTGATCCTTGAAGCGTAGTCAGCTTCCTCCGGATCGCGCAGCGCCAGGCGTTACTTGATGTAAAGCTGCGTCGAGACCTGGTTGCCCGGCGCATTGATCGAGGTGTTGCTGAAGGTGAACGTGCCTTCCTGCTTGCCCTCCAGATCATAGATGTACAACGCGCCGACGATCTTCGTCGCCGCGCCCGTGCACTCCGTCAGGTTGCCGTTACCGTAGGCGCAAACCTGGGTTTTCATCCCGTCGAGCCCGAAACCGTCCAGTGCGACACTGGGTACACGGCCGTAACCCATCTCCAGCACATAAACCTTGATGTTGGCACCGCCGTGGTCGCAAGCAGTCTTGTCCTGCCCTTCGGAAATATTTTCGATGCCACAAGCGGCCGACTGCACCTTGAGCACCTGGACGCTGGACAACGGCGGCGCCGATGCCGCCATCACGGCAGGCACACTGGCCATAAACGTGCAAAACAGCCCCAACGATCGAACGAAATTGCGCTTGACGCCCATCATGCCCCTCCCCCCAAAACAGGCGCGCAGTATGGCGCACTTCGCCTGACTGCAAAACATCGCCGACGATCGCAGCCAATCCCCCACGCTGCTGGTATGATGCGCGGCTTTTTCCGGCCCACCACAATTTTCCAGGCGCTTGCGACGGTCTGTGCTTTGCTGTTGAGGTCGATACATTCACGGCGCTACGCGCGCCACGGGGAGCAGACATGCTGGAAAGGCTGTTTCAACTCAAGGCACACAACACCAACGTGCGCACCGAGATTCTGGCGGGCATCACGACTTTCTTGGCCATGGCCTACATTCTGTTCGTCAACCCGAGCATCCTCGGCGAGACCGGCATGGACAAGGGCGCGGTGTTTGTCGCCACCTGTCTGGCCGCCGCGATCGGTTCGACGATCATGGGCCTGATCGCCAACTACCCGATCGCCCTGGCACCGGGCATGGGTCTGAACGCCTTCTTCACCTACACCGTCGTCCTGCACATGGGTCATACCTGGCAAGTGGCGCTGGGCGCGGTGTTCATCTCGGCCGTGTGCTTCTTCCTGCTGTCGATCTTCCGCATCCGTGAATGGATCATCAACAGTATTCCGCTGCCGCTGCGCTCGGCGATTGCTGCCGGTATCGGTCTGTTCCTGGCGCTGATCGCCCTGCACAACGCCGGCATCGTGGTCAGCAACCCTGCGACCATGGTCGGCCTTGGTGACCTGAAACAACCGGCACCGATCCTCGCCACCCTCGGTTTCGCCCTGATCGTTGCTCTCGAAGCGCTGAAAGTGCGCGGCGCGGTACTGATCGGCATTCTGGCAGTGACCATCACCTCCATCGCGATGGGCTTCACCCCGTTTGGCGGCGTGACTTCGATGCCACCGTCGCTGGCCCCGACCTTCATGCAGCTGGACATCAAAGGCGCACTGGACATCGGTCTGGTCAGCGTGATTTTCGCCTTCCTGTTCGTCGACCTGTTCGACAACTCCGGCACCCTGATCGGCGTCGCCAAGCGCGCCGGCCTGATGGGCAAGGACGGCCACATGCCGAAAATGGGGCGCGCGCTGATCGCCGACAGCACCGCGGCCATGGCCGGTTCGCTGCTGGGTACTTCGACCACCACCAGCTACATCGAATCCGCTGCCGGCGTCAGTGCTGGCGGGCGTACCGGTCTGACGGCCATCGTGGTGGCGATCCTGTTCCTGCTGGCGCTGTTCTTCTCGCCACTGGCAGCCAGCGTTCCGCCATTCGCCACGGCACCGGCACTGCTGTTCGTCGCCGTGTTGATGACATCCGGCCTGGCGGAAATAGACTGGGACGACATCACCGTTGCCGCGCCGGTAGTCGTGACCGCGCTGGCCATGCCGTTCACTTACTCGATCGCCAACGGCATCGCGTTCGGTTTCATTTCCTGGACCGTGATCAAATTGCTGTCGGGGCGTGCCCGTGAGCTGAACCCGGCGCTGGTGATTCTGTCGATTCTGTTCGTGATCAAGTTGGGTTGGTTCAACGCATGACATTTGATTCCCAGGCTTACGCCGAACAACTCGAAGCCAAGGTCACGCGTTTGCGTGATCTGCTGGCGCCGTTCGATGCCCCCGAGCCGACCGTGTTCGACTCGCCGCTGCAGAACTTCCGCCTGCGCGCCGAATTCCGCCTGTGGCGCGAGGGTGGCGATCGGCATTACGCGATGTTCGCTCAGGACGACAAACGCACGCCGATCCTGATTGAAGAGTTCCCGATTGCCAGCCTGCGCATCAATCAGTTGATGCCGCAGCTCAAGGCTGCGTGGCAGGCCAGTTCGGCACTGAGCCACAAGTTGTTTCAGGTCGAGTTTCTGACCACGCTGTCCGGCGACGCGATGATCACCCTGTGCTATCACCGTCCGCTGGACGAACACTGGCATGCAGCAGCCACCAAGCTGGCGGCGGATCTCGGCGTCAGCATCATCGGGCGCTCGAAGGGCAAACGCGAAGTGCTTGGCCTCGATTACGTGGTCGAGAAACTAGAAGTCGGCGGTCGTACCTTCAGCTATCGCCAACCGGAAGGCGCGTTCACCCAGCCTAACGGCACAGTGAACCAGAAGATGCTGAACTGGGCGTACGAAGCGCTCGGCGATCGCCCTGACGATCTGCTGGAGCTGTATTGCGGCAACGGCAACTTCACCCTGCCGCTCGCCACCCGCGTGCGCAAAGTGCTGGCCACGGAAATCAGCAAGACCTCGGTCAACGCGGCACTGAGCAACCTTAGCGAAAACGCTGTGGATAACGTCACTCTCGTGCGTTTGTCCGCCGAAGAGTTGACCGAAGCGCTCAACGAAGTGCGCCCGTTCCGTCGCCTGCAAGGCATCGACCTGAAGAGCTACGAGTTCGGCAGCGTCTTCGTCGACCCGCCACGTGCCGGCATGGACCCGGACACCTGCGAGCTGACCCGGCGTTTCGACAACATCCTGTACATCTCCTGCAACCCGGAAACCCTCGCGGCGAACATCGCCCAGTTGCACGACACGCACCGCATTACCAAATGCGCATTGTTCGACCAGTTCCCGTGGACGCATCACATGGAATCGGGTGTGTTGCTGACCCGGCGCTGAGTGCTGGCAGCGAATACGAGAAAGCCGTCGTGATTGACGGCTTTTTTGTGGGTGCTTACAAAGCAGGATCGACCTTGCGTGGGCGCCCGCCCTTTTTGCCGTTCGCCCGCGCGGCTGCAGACTTTGCCGCGCTGCTCTGACGGCCGTTGCGCGAAGCCACTACCGAAGCGGCCATCAGCATCAATGACGGGCTCGCTGAAATCATTCCGGCGATGGACACATCGAGATCCTTGCCTTCGTGGCAAAGCACAGTGCCCGCGAATCCGACTGTCAGGTGCTTGTAATCGTCGGCATTGAATCCGCTGAACTCCGGATAACGATCCGCCGGGAGCAACACACCGCTGCCGTCTTCAAAATGGATGATCAGCGATGGATCTTCAAATGTCACAGAGACAGCCTGCAGGCTGCTTGAGCGGCGCTCCTCTCCACGCTTGATGGCTGCATCGATCATTTCTTCCGTCAGCGAATTGCGCGCGGGAGGCTTCGCCTTGATGATTTTCATAAATCGATTTCCACTCCTTCCAATGCGCCTACCAATGTCAGAAGGGTCTTGCCCTCGTCTGGCAGATAACGCGCCGATCCCACTCTATAGGTCGTGTCAGTGACGAGTTTCATCCCCAGCACTTCGTTTGATTTGCTGTCCCACAACTGATTGTCGAGACAGACAGTTTGCAATTTCGACCACCAGATCCCGCGTGCTCGTCGCAGATGAGCAGGCTGCTCAAGGGACCGACACAAGCCTTCCAGCACGGCCAAGGGTGGTCGACGAGAAAGCGGCACGACGTCCCAAAGCTCAATATCGTTGCACCAGAAACTGAACTGCAATCGAGCACTCCAACTGCCCGCGTTCACGTGAACGTGAGGTGGGCAATGTTCATCTCGCAGCATGATGACAATCGACAATCCCTTGTAGCTGCACACCTTCATGCTAACCCATCCGTTAGGTTAATAAGTTTCAGGATTCGATATTCCTTTCAAATCCGACAACTGGTGATCAAGCACGCGACGTGCCTCACTGCTTTGAGGCTAGCGTCGGCGTAGGCGAATAGCTGACCAATTTTCAGGAAAAAACGTAAGCAAAGCTGTCGTTACATCTAGATCAGGACCGAACCTGGAACTTGCTTCTGTGCGATAACCGAACATAAAACGCCAAGGCTATTTTTGTTCAATTGACCATGGTAACCATCTAGTACATTTTATCTCCACAGGCCGAAACCTCTGGCCAAAGCCAAAAACAATAAGTGGAGTTACCCCTCATGCCCCCTATCGTTCTGGTGCTCAACGGCCCGAACCTGAACCTGCTCGGCACCCGTGAACCGGCGACTTACGGTCACGAAACCCTGGCCGACATTTCCGCCCTGTGTGGTCGCGCCGCGGAAGAATTCGGCCTGGCCGTGGAGTTTCGCCAGACCAATCACGAAGGCGAACTGCTCGACTGGATTCACGCTGCCCGTGGCCGTTGCGCCGGGATCGTGATCAATCCGGCCGCGTGGACGCACACTTCCGTCGCCATTCGCGACGCGCTGGTGGCCAGTGAATTGCCGGTGATTGAAGTGCACCTGTCCAACGTGCATGCGCGCGAACCGTTTCGTCATCACTCGTTTGTCTCGGCGATTGCCACAGCGGTGATGGCCGGGTTCGGCAGCCATGGTTATCGCCTGGCACTGGAACATTTCAGTCAGCGGCTGAAGGGGTGAATCACATGTCTCGCTATAACGTGATACTCGCCGGGCTGATCGGCGCCGGCATTCAGGCCTCGCGCACGCCGGCCCTGCATGAACACGAAGGTGATGCGCAGGGCATGCGTTACCTGTATCGATTGATCGATCTGGATCAGTTGCACATGGACAGCACTGCCCTGCCCGACCTGCTGCTGGCGGCCGAGCGGATGAATTACACCGGGTTGAACATCACGTTCCCGTGCAAGCAGGCGATCATTCCTTTGCTCGATGAATTGTCACCGGAAGCGCGAGGTATCGGTGCGGTCAACACGGTGGTGCTCAAGGACGGCAAACGTATCGGCCATAACACCGATTGCCTGGGATTCGCCGAGGGTTTTCGCCGTGGCCTGAAAGACGCTGCCCGTGATCGCGTGGTCCAGATGGGGGCCGGTGGTGCTGGCGCGGCAGTGGCCCACGCGTTGTTGAGCGAAGGCGTACAGCAACTGAGCATTTTCGACGTCGACAGTGAGCGCGCTGAAAGTCTGGCGAACAACCTGAATCAGCATTTCGGTTTTGGTCGCGCGGTGGCCGGTCGGGATCTGCCGAGCACGCTGAATCTAGCGGATGGTCTGGTCAACACCACGCCAATGGGCATGGCCAAACTGCCGGGCATGCCGGTGCCGGTCGAGCTGTTACGCAAGGAGTTGTGGGTGGCGGAGATTGTGTATTTCCCGCTGGAGACCGAACTGCTGCGCAACGCCCGCGCACTCGGTTGCCGGACGCTGGATGGCGGCAACATGGCGGTGTTTCAGGCGGTGAAGGCGTTTGAGCTGTTCAGCGGCGTGGTGCCGGATGCGCAGCGGATGCTCGCGCATTTTCAAAGCATGAAGGGTTGAAGATCAAAAGATCGCAGCCTTCGGCAGCTCCTACAGTTATTGGTGTAGGCGTTGCCGAAGGCTGCGATCTTTTGATTGTCAGGCTTGCAGGTAGCGCAGCACTGATTCGCAAATCATCTCGCGATGCCGCTGTTTGATGCCTTCATCCGGCAGATCGATCTGGAAGATCTCGCCAAATGTGTGCCGGTTCGACACGCGATAGAAGCAGAACGAGCTGATCAGCAGATGCACATCCAGCGCATCCAGCCCGGCGCGGAATACACCTTCTTCAGCGCCACGCCGCAGAATTTCGCTCAGCGAATCAAGGATGGTGTTGTTCATCGCCTTGATCGCATCGGAACGCTTCACGAATTCGGCGTTGTGGATATTTTCGATGCTGACGATGCGCACGAAATCGACGTTGCGATCGTGGTGATCGAAGGTGAATTCGACCAATCGGCGAATCGCGTCCACTGGTGCCAACTCGGCCAGGTGCAGACGGTTTTCGGTGCTGCGGATTTCCCCGTAGAGCTTTTCCAGCACCTCGACGTACAACTGCTCCTTACTGCCGAAGTAGTAATAGATCATGCGCTTGGAGGTGTGGATACGCTCGGCGATCGCGTCGACGCGGGCACCGGACAAACCCTGCTGAACGAACTCGACGATCGCCTCCTGCAGGATGTTCTCGCGGGTCTTCTCCGGATTGTTCTTGCGACTCTTGCGCGGCTCTACGGCGGACACTTCAGTAGCTGCGGTAAGTTCTGTATTCATCGTCATTGCGGGCTCACGGCCATCACTGCACAGGCGGCGATTATGGGCCGCGCAGCACAGTGAAGGAAGCCGCACGGCCCGTGTTTAATCCCGCGTTTACGAATTTCCTACAACTTCGCCTGGCGAACGGCGCCACTGCGTGATTTGGCCATCGCCGCCAGACGCACCGCCACATTCGCCGCACCGTAACCGGCATAGCCATTCTTGCGCTGGATGATCTCGAAGAAAAAACGCCCTTCGAACGGCTCGGTGTAGACGTGGAACAGCTCGCCGCCCTGCGCGTCGCGGTCGTACAAGACGTTGTAATACGCCAGTTCGCTGAGGAATTCATCATCGAAATCGAAGCGCGCTGCGAGGTCGTCGTAATAGTTCAGCGGGATATCCAGCAGCGGCACGCCGGCTTCTTTGGCACGACTGACTTCGGCGAAGATGTCATCACAATCGAAGGCGATGTGATGCACCCCCGAGCCGCGATAACTCGAGAGCGCGTGAGAAATCGCGGTGTTGCGGTTCTCGGAAATGTTCAGCGGCAAACGGATCGAGCTGTCGCGGCTACGTAGCGCACGACTCTTCACCAGCCCGTATGGATCCGGCAGTACCACTTCATCGTCGGCTTCGAAATCCAGCAGGCTCTTGTAGAACAGCACCCAACTGTCGAGGCTGTCGGCGGGCAGCGCCATGGCCATGTGGTCGATGCGTTTGAGGCCGCCGCGGGCCGGCGCATCCGTCAGCAGATTGAAATCGGTGCCATAGACGTCGGCCTGTTCATCGACCAGATAAATCAGGCTACCGTCGGGTGCGCGCACCGCCGCCAGTTCCAGCTCGTTGGGGCCGACCAGTCCGCGATAGGGCTGACCTTTGTAAGCCACGGCGCGGGCCAAGGCACTGGCGCTGTCGTTGACCCGCACAGCGGTGGCGCAGAGCGACGGGCCGTGCGCTTCGAAAAAGCTGTGCGCGAAAGAATAAGGCTCGGAGTTGAGGATCAGGTTGATATCGCCCTGACGCAGCAGGCTCACGCTCTTGGAACGATGCTGCCCGGCCTTGACGAAACCAAGGCGCTCCAGCCAATGACTGAGTTTGGCACCGAGCGCTTCGTCGACGGCGAATTCGAGAAACTCGATGCCGTTGTACTCGCTGGCCTTCGGCGTTTCGAAAAGGATTTCGCGATTGACCACAGGCGGCGCTTCCTGCTCCAGACGCTGGCGAGTCTTCTCTTCCAGATACAGCAGCGAACGCAAACCGTCGGCAGCATTCGCCCGTGGCGGCGCAGCGCGGAAGCCGTCATTGAAGATTTCCAGCGACAGCGGCCCGGTGTAGCCGCTCTGGATGATCGGCGCAAGGAAGCCTGGCAGATCGAATTCACCCTGCCCCGGGAAGCAGCGGAAATGCCGGCTCCACTCCAGCACATCCATCTGCAGAATCGGCGCGTCGGCCATTTGCACGAAGAAAATCTTCTCGCCAGGAATGTCGGCGATGGCGCGGGGATCGCCCTTCAACGACAAGGTATGAAAGCTGTCGAGCAACACGCCGAGGCTCGGGTGATCGGCTTGACGCACGATGTCCCAGACCTGTTGATAAGTATTCACGTGACGGCCCCACGCCAGCGCTTCATAACCAATGCGCAAGCCGCGTGCGCCGGCATGCTCAGCCAGCAGGCGCAGGTCATCGACTAGAATTTGTTGATCGCCGACGCTGTCGGCCGAAGCGTTGCTGCAGACCAGCACCAGGTCGGTGCCCAACTCCTGCATCAGGTCGAATTTGCGTTCGGCGCGCTCCAGATTGCGCGCCAGCCGATCGCGGCGGCAGCCTTCGAAGTCGCGGAACGGCTGGAACAGCGTGATGGCGATGCCGAGATCGGCGCACATCTGTTTAATTTCCCGTGGACTGCCGTCGTAGTACAGGAGGTCGTTTTCGAAAATCTCCACCCCGTCGAACCCGGCGGCGGCGATGGCTTCGAGTTTTTCCGGCAGGGTGCCGCTCAAGGAAACGGTGGCAATGGAACGCTGCATGCTTCAACTCCCGGACTGCGCCGCTTTAATGTAGGAGCTGCCGCAGGCTGCGATCTTTTGATCTTGAAAAAGCAAAGATCGCAGCCTTCGGCAGCTCCTGCATGGGGTGGTTTTTATAGTGGGGAAATTATTGGCTGCATCGAGCGTGGCAGCAATTTAAAGTGTACTACCCGGTTAGTTTTGCGTGCGATTATCGAACACAATGGCCGTTTGGCGAATTGACGATTTTTCGTCCACTGCCCAACATCGGCTGCACATTGAGTCCGGATCTGAACCACCGGTCGCAGCGTGCACAGAAAAAAGCACACCAAATAACAAATCCAAAAACGGGTGGAACACATGATTCCTTCACAGACTTCCCGCATGGCCCCGGCCATGAGCACTGCCACGGGTGGCATCGGCGACAAGATCCGCGGCGCCATGGCGGTCGGCAAAACCCGTTGGGGCATGCTGGCGCTGGTGTTTTTCGCCACTACTCTGAACTACATCGACCGCGCCGCCCTCGGCGTCATGCAGCCGATCCTCGCCAAGGAAATGAGCTGGACGGCGATGGATTACGCCAACATCAATTTCTGGTTTCAGGTCGGCTACGCGATCGGTTTCGTCCTTCAAGGCCGCTTGATCGACCGGGTCGGCGTCAAACGCGTGTTCTTCTGCGCCGTGCTGCTCTGGAGCCTGGCCACCGGTGCTCACGGCCTGGCAACGTCAGCCGTTGGCTTCATGGTCTGCCGGTTCATCCTCGGTCTGACGGAAGCGGCGAACTACCCGGCCTGCGTGAAAACCACGCGCCTGTGGTTCCCCGCCGGCGAACGTGCGGTCGCCACCGGCATCTTCAACGCCGGCACCAACGTTGGCGCAATGTTCACGCCGATGCTGTTGCCGCTGATCCTCCACGTCTGGGGCTGGCAGGCGGCGTTCCTGTGCATGTCGGCACTGGGCGGCATCTGGTTGCTGTTCTGGGGCTTGAAGTATTTCAACCCGGAAGATCATCCGAGCGTTAAACAGTCCGAACTGGACTACATCCAGAAAGAAGTCGAACCGGAACAGGCCCGCGTGCCGTTCACGAGGATCCTGCGCATGCGTGGCACCTGGGCGTTCGCCATCGCCTACGCGCTGACCGCGCCGGTATTCTGGTTCTACCTGTACTGGCTGCCACCGTTCCTCAATCAGCAATACAACCTGGGCATCAACGTCACCCAGATGGGTATTCCGCTGATCATCATCTACGTGACGGCTGACTTCGGTAGCGTCGGTGGCGGGATTCTGTCTTCGTTCCTGATCGGTCGCGGGATGAACTCGATCAAGGCGCGGCTGCTGTCGATGTTCCTGTTTGCCTGCTGCATCATCGGCGTGATCATGGCGGCTGGCTCGGCCAATCTGTGGGTCGCAGTGGCGGCGATTTCCCTGGCCATTGGTGCGCATCAGGCCTGGACGGCGAACATCTGGAGCCTGGTGATGGACTACACGCCCAAGCACATGATGAGCACGGTGTTCGGTTTCGGCGGCATGTGCGCAGCGATCGGCGGGATGTTCATGACCCAGATCGTCGGCCATATCCTTACCGTTACCAGTAACAACTACACCGTGTTGTTCACCCTGATCCCGGCGATGTACTTCATTGCGCTGACGTGGATGTACTTCATGGCCCCGCGCAAGATCCCGACCATCACCGAATAAACCCATGTAGGAGCTGCGGCACGCTGCGATCTTTTGATCTTGATGTTGAAGATCAAAAGATCGCAGCCTCGTTTCACTCGTCAGCTCCTACACAGGGGTTTGTGTGCCCTCTCAGCGGCGGCTTTGCTGCCACGCTGCTGCCAATCCGCTGCAACAGATCACTGCGATACCGATGATCGTCAACAGACTCGGCGTGTGATTGAACAGCAGCCAGCCCAACAACCCCGCAAACACGATCTGGCAATAACCGAACGGTGCCAGCAGCGCCGGCGCGGCATGGCGGAACGCCTGGGTCAGAAACAAATGCGCGGTCATCCCGCAACTGCCCAGCGCCAGCATCAACCCGGCATGGGTCAACGTCGGCACCTGCCAGAAGAACGGCACCAGCGCACTCATCACCAACGTGTTGCAAAGCCCGGCGAAAAAGTTACTGGTGGTCGGGCTGTCGATCTCGGCAAGCTTGCGCGTGAGCAACTGATAGAAGCAGAAAAACAGCGCCGAGCAGAATGGCAACAACACCGCCGGGGTGAACAAATCACCACCCGGATGAACGATGATCAACACACCGATGAAGCCGCAGATCACCGCGACCCATTGACCTCGGGTGACTCTTTCCTTAAGCAACGGCACCGACAATGCGGTGACCAATACCGGCGCAAGAAAGTTGACCGCCGTGGCTTCTGCCAGCGGGATGTACAACAACGCCGTGGTGAAAAACAGGCTGGTGCCAAGCAGGCACAGTGCTCGGGTCAACTGCCATAAAGGCTTCTTGGTACGTAGGGCGCGCAACCCAGACTGCGGCAGAAAAATTCCCGCCATCAATAACGTATGCACCAGATAACGCGCCCAGACGACCATTACGATCGGGTAGAAACCGGAGAGGTATTTCGACAGTGCGTCGTGACTGGAGAACAGGAAAGTTGCCACGACAATCAGCAAGATCCCTTTGAAGGGCTGGTTGACACCGGAGAGCGGGGTGCTGACGGTCATGGGTTATCTCAAATTGAAAAACAATACTGTGGCGAGGGAGCTTGCTCCCGCTGAGGCCGCGTAGCGGTCGCCGATTTTGGAAGCGCTGTGCAGTCCCAGCGGGAGCAAGCTCCCTCGCCGGGAAACCGCCGCTCGTTGCGCGCCTGACGCAAGATCTCGGCCATGTCTGACGGTCTCGGCCCCGCCACATCACATAACTGCGCATAACGCGAGGTTGCGGGCATCGGTCCACGGCATGAAGCACAACGTCGCTTCAGTGAGGGTTTGCAGATGCCGATAATGTTGCTGGCCCATATTGCCGGCACCGATCAGGGCGATTCGAAGGGGCGAATTCAAGGCGCGATCCTCTGGTGATTGTTGTTGGAATATCACTTCATCAACAATTTAGAACCGAGTTCCAGAATCTAAAACCCAACAATCGCAAAACCGTGCGAACACCGCACAACTTCATCCGGCGGATTAGATGAACAGTTCGGAGGCCAGGCTGGCTGCGGATAATTCTTCGCTGAATGTCAGCAACAACGGCGCCAGCTCATGCAGACGTGCGCCAGGCATGCGCGCACTGGGGCCGGCGATACTGAGCACGCCAATCACTCGGCCATTCCCGGGATGCCTGACCACCGCCGCAATCGCCGAAGTGCCGACCGCCGAGCTCTCCTCGACACAGGCGTAACCCTGTTCGCGGGCGAGACGCAGACGTTCGAGCAATTCGATATTGGAGCGCGGCGCATTCGGCCCGACGCCTACCGGGACTTCAGCGGCCTGAGGCTCAACCATCGACAGCGCCTCGGCGTCGCTCATGCACGCCAGCCAAGCATGCCCGGAGGCGGTGTAGAACAGCGGCGCGTCGCGGCCCATGTCCGGGTCATAACGCAGACCGGTGCGCGCGCCCTGCGCCTTGGCAATCCAGGTCTGGCGCTCGCCGTCGATTACGCCCAGGCGCACCAGTTCGCCGGTTTCCTGCGCCAGTCGATCAAGCACTGGCTGGACGATGTCGGCGCCGCTGCTCGACAGATATTGAAAGCCCATCGCGACCAGTTTTGTCGACAGGTGATAGCGCAGGGTTTCCGGATTCTGCCGGACATAACCCAGGCGCATCAGTTCGGCGAGCAAGCGGTGCGTGGCACTTTTGGGGATATCCAGTCGCTCGGCCAGGGTCTGCATCGGCAGCCCGCGCGGATCACTGGTGAGGCTTTCCAGCACACTGAAAACCCGTTCGATTTGACTACCGGCCATGGGGAGATCCGAATGAAATTTCAGCGATTCTAGAAGACATCGGCGGCAAAGCGAAATCTGGAACCGCCTGCGCGATAACCGCCCGCTTTGTTGGAACAAGGCTTGTCGAGCAGTGCCGACGCTGGGTATTTTCTGGAATCAAATTCCGAAAACACCCCATCGCTAAAGCGTTGTAGATGTCTGCCGAACTTCAAGGTCACCCCGCACGCGCAAGTGCTCGACGCCAACGAGCAAGCCATCGCCGGCCTCTACGCAGCGGGTGGCGACATGGCCAGCATCATGGGTGGCCATTACCCGGCGGGCGGCATCAACCTCGGCCCGGCACTGACATTCGGTTACATCGCCGCCCGGCATATCGCCGGCATTACTGCTTTCGAACAGGAGATCGACCATGCAGCACATCGTTAACGCCCAGGGTTTGAACATGCCGAAACTCGGTCTCGGCACCTGGCCGATGCTCGGCGACGAATGCACCCGTGCCGTGGAGCAGGCGCTGGAACTGGGTTACCGACACATCGATACGGCAGCGGCCTACAACAATGAAGACGCGGTCGGACAAGCACTGGCGAATACGCCGACACCGCGCGAGCAGATTCACCTGACTACCAAAGTCTGGTGGGATCAGTTGCAACCCGACGCGATGCGCCACTCCATGGAACGCAGCCTCAAGGCCTTGCGCAGCGACTACGTCGATCTGTTCATGATTCACTGGCCAACCACCGATTGGGACCTGCCGCGCACACTCGACACCTTGGCCTGGTTCAAGGAACAAGGTCTGACGCGCAACATCGGCGTGGCGAATTTTCCTCTGCCGTTATTGCGCAAAGTTGTCGAGGAATACGGCATCGGTCTGTCGGCCATTCAGGTCGAGTACCACGTTCTGCTCGGACAAAACGCCCTGCTCGATTACGCCCGGCAACACAATATGGCGCTGACGGCCTATACACCGCTGGCGCGCAACAAGGTTTCACACATCGCCGAAATCCAGCAGATTGCCGCCAAGCATGGCGTACTGCCGACCCAGGTCGCACTGAAATGGCTGCTTGATCAAAGCAATGTTGCTGCGATCCCCAAGGCGAGCAGCGCCAGCAACCAAAGCGCCAATCTGGCGGCACTTGAGGTCAATCTGGATGATCAGGACCGCGCGCTGATTGCCAGTCTGTCCAAGCGTGAGCGACAGGTCAGCCCGGACTTCGCGCCAGTGTGGGATGCATTCGACCAGTGAGTGGGAAAAGGCTGATGACTCACATCGAAACGGCAGATTCGAGAAGGGTCTTACGCGCCCTTACATTTATGCCCAGCAGATTCTGACGCGCGCGGTTATTCATAGGCGAGGTGACTTACACCCCCAACCTATGAAGGAACGCCAACATGCTATGGAACAGAGCGAGACGCAGCGACAACGTCAATGACACGCGAGAGGGCAAGGATGCCCGTAAACAAACAGGAAAAACGATCGCTGCCGGCCTGGCAGCTGTCACCCTCACGGGCGCGGCACTCTACGCGTCATACGACACCGGGCCAAAACCGATCCTGATGGATGACGCGAGCCAATACGCTTCGTCCGCCGACGCTGCGCAACTCGGCTTTATCGAGTCGATACTCGGTGACACCGAAGACACCTGGACGCTGCTGTTTGCCCAAACCGCACGCCATTACCCCTCCCCGACACTGACGCTGTTCAGTGATAGCGTGGTCTCCGCTTGCGGTGCCGCCGACAGTTCGATCGGCCCTTTCTATTGCCCGGCCAACCAACAAATCTATCTCGACCCGCAGTTCTTCGAGCTGATGGCCGAGCGCTTTTCCGCAGTCGGCGACTTCGCCCAGGCTTATATCATCGCGCACGAAGTCGGCCATCATGTGCAGGTTGAACTGGGCATGTCCGCGCCGTTTGAAACCGCCCTCTCGGCCCGACAACCGGTGATTGGCGATTCGGGCCTCGGAGTGCGCAGCGAATTGCAGGCCGATTGCCTCGCCGGGGTCTGGGCGTACCATGCGCAACAGCGCCTGGCCTGGCTGGAACCGGGCGACATCGAAGAAGCCTTGAATGCCGCCACCGTGTTCGGTGACGACCATCTGCAGCGTGCACAAAACCGCGCGGTTCGGCCGGAGACCTTCAGCCACGGCACCTCACAGCAACGCACACAATGGTTCACAGCCGGATTCGATAGCGGCCGGATTGATGCGTGCGATACCTTCAACGCTGCGCCGCTGTAAGCTGTCGAACAGGCAATGTTGCTCAGAACCGTCGTCAATAACGATGGTCTGACGACCGGACTGGCGCCACTCCCACGCACCAGCAACACTCATCACCAGATTCATTCAGAGGATTCCCACATGCTATGGAAAAAAGGCCGACGCAGTGACAACGTCGTCGATGCCCGTGGTGATGATGCCGGCGGTGGCGGCGGCATGCGCTTCGGTGGTGGCAAAGGCCTGAGCCTGGGGGCCATCCTGCTGATCGTCGGTATCGGCTGGATCACCGGGCAGGACCCGTTGCAGATCCTCGGCCAGCTCACCGGGCAAACGTCTCAACAAGCGGCACCGACTTCGCAAACCCGTCAGGCGCCACCGGCCAACGATGAACAGGCAGAATTCGTCCGTTCGATCCTCGGCGATACCGAAGACACCTGGGGCGCGATTTTCCAGCAGGCCGGTCGCCAATATAAGGATCCGACCCTCGTGCTGTTCAGCAACCGGGTCAATTCCGCCTGCGGCCTGGCGACGTCTGCCACCGGCCCGTTCTACTGCCCGGCCGACCAGAAGGTCTATCTGGACATGGCGTTCTTCCAGGAAATGTCGCAACGCTTCAAGGCCGCCGGTGATTTCGCCCAGGCCTACGTGATCGCTCACGAAGTCGGACACCATGTGCAGACGCTGCTCGGTGTCTCGGCGAAAATTCAGACAGCTCGCCAGCAAGGCCGGCAGATGGAAGGCGCCGGCGGTTTGCTCGTGCGTCAGGAACTGCAAGCCGATTGCCTCGCCGGTGTCTGGGCGTATAACGCGCAGAAGCGTTTGAACTGGCTGGAACCAGGCGACATCGAAGAAGCCTTGAACGCGGCCAACGCCATCGGTGATGATCGCCTGCAACAACAGGGTCAGGGGCGTGTGGTGCCGGACTCGTTTACCCACGGTACGTCGGCGCAAAGGGTGCGCTGGTTCAAAACCGGATTCGCGCAGGGCCAGGTCGGCCAGTGCGACACCTTTGCGGCGAAAAACCTGTAAATGCATAAATGGCTTCTGGCTTTACTGATCGTTGGCAGCACCGCACAGGCTGCCGGTGTCGACGCAATCAGCCCCGGGCGTTTGCAATTCAAGGCCGGGGAGATGGCGGTGGGCATTGGTCCTGCGCCGGAGAAAATCGAGCGGGTGCTGATCGTCATTCATGGCCGTTTGCGCAACTCGGAAACCTATCGCAAAAGCGCCGAGAGCGCGGCTGAACTGGCCGGGCAAAGTGCGCACACGCTGGTGATCGCGCCGCAATTTCTCAATGAAAGCGATGTCGCCCTGTACTCGCTACCGGCGACATTGCTGCGCTGGCAAGGCAACGCATGGATGGGCGGTGGATTATCCACAGGGCCGAATCCGTTGAGTTCCTATGCGGCACTGGACGAAATCGTTGCGCGGATCAGCGATCGCAAACAGTTTCCCGACGTGAAGCAGATCGTGATTTTCGGGCATTCCGGTGGCGGCCAAGTGGTCCAGCGCTACGCCCTGCTCGCCAAGGACCAGCCGGCGCTGAAGGCCAACGGCATTCGTTTGCGCTACGTGGTGGCCAATCCGTCCTCCTATGCGTACTTCAATGAACAGCGACCGGTGGCGTTCGATCACGCCAAATGTGCAGGTTTCAATCGCTGGAAGTACGGTCTGTCAGACATGCCGGTGTATGCCGGCGGGCAAACGCCGTTGCAGCTTGAGAGCAGCTACGTCAAACGCGAGGTGATTTATCTGCTTGGGCAGCAGGATATTGACCCCAATCATCCAGCGCTGGACAAGCGTTGTGAAGCCGAAACGCAGGGCGCGTATCGCCTGGAGCGTGGGAAATTTTACTTCGGCTATTTGCTGCGCCGACATCCGGAAGGGGTCAATCAGCGCCTGGTGGAAGTGCCCGGGGTTGGGCATAACGGCGATGGCATGCTGACCTCTCCGGAGGGGCAGAAGGCGTTGTTTGAATAGTTAGAAGCAAAAGATCGCAGCCTGCGGCAGCTCCTACATTTGTCCCGTGTAGGAGCTGCCGCAGGCTGCGATCTTTTGATCTTAATCCAGCAACAGCCGCCGCAACTCGACACAATCCTTCGCATGCCAATCGGTCAACTCAGGCCACGGGTTATCCGGCAGATTCACCAACACCGTCCGCGCCCCCGCCGCTCGCCCGCAATCCAGATCAAAGCGGTAATCACCGACCATCACCATCTCGCTGGTCGGCACATCCCACGCATCTGCCAACTTCAGCAAACCACCCGGATGGGGTTTCGGCGGTGCTTCATCTCGGCCCAACACAGCGTCCACCGCAAAGCAGTCGGCCAGGCCAATCGCTTGCAGCGTCACATGCGCCAATTCCCGTGCATTGCGGGTGAGGATGCCGAGGCGATAACCGCGCGCATGCAGGTCACGCACCAATTCCACGGCACCGATCGCCGGGGTCGAACCCAGCGCCAGATCGCGCTCATGTTCCAGCAGCCACGCATGCTTGGCCGCTGCTTCAGCGGGCGGCAACGCAGCGAGATGCGTAAGGATGTCGTCCTCAGGCCGGATCGCCAGCGCCACGCGAATCGCCGCAAAATCGTGCACGGCGACGGTCAGCGTACCGTCCATGTCGAACACCCAATGGCGAACGTCGCTCAGGCTCATGCCCAATCCTTGCGATGACGAATCAAGCCTTCCTGCGTGACCGACGCCACCAGTTGCCCGGCGCGGTTGTACACACTGCCCCGGGAGAAACCACGGGAGTTGCCGGCCCACGGGCTGTCCATCGCGTAGAGCAACCAGTCATCGGCGCGCAGATCGTTGTGGAACCACAGCGCGTGATCGAGGCTGGCGACCTGCATGTCTTTCTGCCAGACCGATTTGCCGTGGGGCAGCATCGACGTGGTCAACAGACCAAAGTCCGAAGCGTAGGCCAGCAGGTATTTGTGCAGCGCCGGGATGTCGGCCAAGGCCCCGTCGGCACGGAACCACACGTACTTCACCGGATCGGCCGGTTGCGGGTTGTACGGGTCTTTCTCAGTGACCGGGCGCACTTCGATCGGCTTCGGGCACAGCAGCTTTTCACGCATGTGCTCGGGGATCAGGTGCGCGCGTTGCTGGGTCAACTCCAGCTCCGACGGCAGGTTTTCCGGGCCAACCACCACAGGCATCTGGCTTTGGTGCTCGAAGCCGGCTTCGTCGTACTGGAACGAAGCGCTGCACGTGAAAATCGGGTGGCCCTTCTGGATCGCCGTGACGCGGCGAGTGCTGAAGCTGCCGCCATCGCGCACGCGATCAACCGAATAGACCACCGGCAACTTGGCGTCGCCCGGACGCAGGAAATAGCCGTGCATCGAATGCACATGGCGCGCCTCTTCAACCGTCTGACTGGCCGCCGACAGCGACTGGCCGAGCACCTGACCACCGAACAACTGACGGAAACCCAAGTCCTGGCTGCGGCCACGGAACAGGTTTTCTTCGATCGGTTCCAGGGTCAGCAAGTCGACCAGATCTTCCAACACTTGGCTCATTCAGACTCTCCTCACACAAAGCAATGCCGCGCAGTCTTGGCTGCGGCGGCCGATTCAGATTCTGGCGCGGGCCAATGATATGGCGGCCATTGTAAACGTCCGTGTCGGCTTATCCATGCAAGGTTTGCAGCCATTGTTCGCGGCTGATGCGGTACAGCACATGCCTGCGCAAGGGGTGATCGACGGCGAGCTTCGGATGATCGAAATCGTCCTCCGGCGCGTGATGCATGCCGATCGCCTGCATGACTTTCTCTGAAGGCAGATTGGTCTGCGCAGTGAAGGAGACGATTTCCTTCAAGGCCAACCGGTCAAAGCCGCAACGCAGAGCGGTCCACGCCGCTTCACTGGCATAGCCCAACCCCCAATGTTCCTTGGCCAGGCGCCAGCCGATTTCCACCGCCGGGGTGAACGGCGCATCGAAGCCCACCACACCGAGGCCGGTAAAACCGATGAATTCGCCGCTGTCCTTGCGCTCCAGCGCCCACAAACCGAAACCGTGCTCGGCAAAATGCCCGCGCACCCGCCCGATCATCGACGCACTCTCCAATCGGCTCAAGGGTGACGGAAAGTAACGCATCACCTGTGGATCGGCACACATCGCCGCAAATGCCGGCAAATCCTCGTCCTGCCACTGACGCATCAACAGCCGCGCGCTTTGCAGTTCCAGTATCGGCTCCATCGTGCCCCTCCGTTTCCATGCCGCAAGTCTACATCGCTGGTAGGATCCTTCACTCTTTCCTACGTTCCTACATGAAATCGCCATGCCACTGCCGCTGATCTACCACGAAGACTACAGCCCCGAGTTTCCCGCGGATCACCGCTTCCCGATGGACAAGTTCCGTTTGTTGCGCGATCACTTGGTCGACAGCGGTCTGACCCGCGACGCTGACCTGCTGCGTCCGGAAATCTGCCCGAATGACATCCTCGCGCTCGCCCATGACCGTGCGTATATCGAACGCTACATGAGCGGCGAGTTGTCCCGCGAAGACCAGCGGCGCCTCGGCCTGCCATGGAATGAAGCCTTGGCGCGGCGTACGGTGCGCGCAGTCGGCGGGTCGATTCTGGCGGCGGAAAAAGCCCTGGAGCATGGTTTGGCCTGTCACTTGGCCGGCGGTACCCATCACGCGCATTACGATTACCCGGCGGGTTTCTGCATCTTCAATGACCTGGCGATCATCAGCCATTACCTGCTGCAAAGCGGTCGGGTCAATCGCGTGCTGATCTTCGATTGCGATGTGCATCAGGGCGACGGTACGGCGCGGATTCTTCATGACACGCCGGAGGCGATTACCGTTTCCCTGCACTGCGAGAAGAATTTTCCTGCACGCAAAGCCGAAAGTGACTGGGACATCCCGCTGCCCAAAGGCATGGGCGATGCCGATTATTTGAACGTCGTCGATGACACACTCAACTACCTGTTGCCGCTGTATCAACCGGATCTGGTGCTGTATGACGCCGGCGTCGACGTGCACAAGGACGATGCCCTCGGTTATCTGCAACTGACCGACGAAGGCGTCGCCGCCCGTGATGAAAGCGTCATGCGCCATTGCCTGGGCCGCGACATACCAGTGATGGGAGTGATCGGCGGTGGCTACAGCAAGGACCGCCACGCCCTCGCCCGCCGCCACGGCATCCTGCATCACAGCGCACAGCGGGTCTGGCAGTCACACGGTTGTCATTGAGCAGTGCTGCGTTACCCACAATCGCTGTGGAACTGCCTGTGGATAACCTGCGTGAAAGGGCCTACAGCCCACACCGCTTATGGCCTGCAGCGCACTGATCATTTTTCAACCAACATTCTGAGCCAACACTATCCTGTAGGAGTGAGCCTGCTCGCGATAGCGTCAGCACCTTCAACATTAACTTGGCTGACACACCGCTATCGCGAGCAGGCTCACTCCTACAAAAGATCTGCGCTGTTAGAATGCGCGGCTTATCCCGCCATACCGCAGCGCATGCCCATGACCCAGAATTCCGCCCGCTCCCCCGCTCACGTCGCCCTCATCGGCGGTGGCCCAGCCGGCCTGATGGCCGCCGAAGTGCTGAGCCAGGCTGGAATCCGTGTCGATCTGTACGACGGCATGCCTTCGGTGGGACGTAAATTCCTCCTCGCCGGTGTCGGTGGAATGAACATCACCCACTCCGAAGCCTATCCGGCATTCCTTTCGCGATATGCCGAACGCGCACCGCAGATCGCCCCGCTGCTGCGCGGTTTCGATGCCGATGCGCTGTGTAAATGGATTCACGACCTGGGTATCGAAACCTTCATCGGCAGCTCCGGCAGGGTTTTTCCTACTGATATGAAAGCCGCCCCCCTGCTGCGCGCCTGGCTGAAACGCCTGCGCGACAGCGGCGTAGTTATCCACACCCGCCATCGCTGGCTCGGCTGGGATGAACACGGTGCGCTGCGCATCGACAGCCCGGAAGGTGAAATCACCGTCAAACCCGACGCCACCCTGCTCGCCCTCGGCGGCGGCAGCTGGTCGCGCCTCGGATCCGACGGTGCGTGGATGCTGCCGCTGGAGCAACGCGGTGTAGGACTGGCGCCGTTGCAGCCGAGTAATTGTGGTTTTGAGGTGCAGGCCTGGAGCGAATTGATGGTCAGCAAATTCGCCGGCGCGCCGCTGAAAAATATTGCCATCGGTTTGAACGACGACGTTCCGCGCTTGGGCGAATGTGTGATCACCGCGACCGGGATTGAAGGCAGTCTGATTTACGCGCTGTCGGCGCCGATTCGGGAGGCGATCAATCAATATGGCGCGGCAGTTGTCCACATCGATCTGCTGCCCGGCCGACCTGTCGATAAATTGCAGGCGGCGTTGAGCAAGCCACGCGGTTCACGTTCGATGGCCAAACATCTGCACAGTCAGGTCGGCATTGATGGGGTGAAAGCGGCGTTGTTGCGTGAGCTGACCGATGCTGCAACTTTCGCCGACCCAGCGCTGTTGGCCCGGGCGATCAAGGCGTTGCCGCTGACACTGATCAAAACCCGTCCGCTGGACGAAGCGATCAGCAGTGCCGGTGGCGTGACGTTCGAAGCGATGGATGAGCGCTTGATGCTCAAGGCGTTGCCGGGGGTGTTTTGCGCGGGGGAGATGCTCGATTGGGAAGCGCCGACGGGCGGCTATTTGCTGACGGGGTGTTTTGCCAGTGGCCGCGCGGCAGGGTTGGGTATTGTGCAGTGGCTCGAAAGCTAAACCCTCACCCCAGCCCTCTCCCAGAGGGAGAGGGGGCCGACCGAGGTGTCTGACGCTATACCTCGACCTGAATGACCGAGTCGATTATGGACTTGGTCAGCCAGCCTAGGTGTCAGGCGAAAGCTTTGTCGATTATGGATTCACAGCCATAGGATCAGGTCGGCGTACTTCGCGAGCATCCTCCAATCAGTCCCCTCTCCCTCCGGGAGAGGGTTAGGGTGAGGGGCTTTCGACCTTAAGGCTTACGCTTGCGTGGTCCGGTGTTGAACACCGGCACTTTGCGCACAGGCTTGACTGATGGCTCCGGCGCCTGAGTCTCGCCGCTGTCGACCCACTTGCCCAGATTGCGCTTGCCGCCACCACCGGAGGTTTTCGGCTTCTTTGGTTTTTTCGGCTTCTTGATCACCTGACCGCTGGCATCGGTGTCCGGCACGCGGTGCTCAGGCTCGAAGTCCGGCTCGTTCTGCCGCGTCAAGGTCTGACGCGTGAGCATCTCGATCGCCGACAACATGTTCACTTCATCCGCGCACACCAGCGAGATCGCCTCACCGGTCGCGCCCGCACGACCCGTACGGCCGATGCGGTGGATGTAGTCTTCAGCCACGATCGGCAGATCGAAGTTGATCACCAGCGGCAAATCTTCGATGTCCAGACCACGGGCAGCCACGTCAGTCGCGACCAGAATCTGCACTTCACTGAGCTTGAAACGATCCAGCGCACGCTGACGGGTTGCCTGCGGTTTGTCGCCATGGATACCGTCGGCGTTCACGCCCAGACCCTGGAGTTTTTCCACCAGTGCATCGACGCCGTTGCGGGTCTTGGCGAACACCAGCACTTGCTTCCACTTGTTCTTGCGCATCAGGTGCACGAACAGTTCGGCCTTGCGCTTCTTGTCCACCGTCACGATCCACTGCTTGACGGTGTTGGCCGCGACGTTGCGCGGGCTGACTTCGACGGTCAGCGGATCGTCGAGCATCTGCCCGGCGAGCAGGCGGATGTCGTCGGAGAAGGTCGCGGAAAACAGCAGCGTCTGACGTTTCTTCGGCAGCACGCGGTAGATGTTCGACAGCTCCTCGGAGAAACCGAGGTCGAGCATGCGATCAGCTTCGTCGAGCACCAGGGTTTGCAGCTGATTGAATTTCAGCGCCTTCTGGCGAAACAGGTCAAGCAGACGGCCCGGGGTCGCCACCAGCAGATCAACGCCACCGCGCAGCTTCATCATTTGCGGGTTGATGCTGACGCCGCCGTAAACCGCGTAGGTGCGCAGCGGCAGGTTTTCAGCGTACTGGCGCACGGCCTCGTGAACCTGCTCGGCCAGTTCGCGGGTCGGCACCAGAATCAGTGCGCGCACCGAGTTGGCGGCGACTTTCGGCCCTTCCATGGCCAGCAACTGCAGCAGCGGCAGGGCGAAACCGGCGGTTTTGCCGGTGCCGGTCTGGGCCGCTGCCATCAGGTCGCGACCGGCCAGAACGGCCGGAATGGCTTGCGCCTGAACCGGCGTCGGGGTCTGGTAGCCGAGCTTCTCGAGGGAGCGCAGCAAGGGTTCGATCAGGCCAAGAGAGGCGAAAGTCATGGGAGTACCGTAGGAAAAAATAACGCAGGCATGCAATGCCGCGCAGTTTACCCTAATTCGTACGCGTTTCTGTGGGAACGGCTGTTGGCGCTACGACTGGCGGCTGTGCGGGCCGGCGCCACTGCGGCAGGCCGATCAACACCACGGCGCTGATGATCACCAGCATCGCCAGCGCTTCTTCGATGCCGATGGTCTCGCCAACGAACACAATCCCGAGCAACACCGCCACCGCTGGGTTGACGTAGGCATAACTGGTCGCCGCCGCCGGACGCACGTGCTTGAGCAGGTACATATAAGAGTTGAACGCGATGATCGAGCCGAAGAAGATCAGGTACGCCAACGCCAGCCAGCCTTCAATCGGCGGCAGCGCTTGCAGGTGCTCACCGCTTGCGGCGCTGCCAATCAGCAGCACCACACCGCCAATTAGCATTTCCACCGCACTGGCCATCGCGCCCTGTGGCAATGGCAGATGCTTGCTCCATACCGAACCGAACGCCCAGGTCGCCGCCGCGAAAATCAGCAACGCCGCGCCCATCGGACTCGATTGCAGGTTGGAGCCCATGTTGAGCATGGCGATGCCGATAATCCCCAACGCCACGCCGGCCCACTCCAGACGGGTATTGCGCGCGCCCCAGAAATAACCAAACAGCAAAGTAAACAGCGGCACCGTCGCCACCGCCAATGCCGCCACGCCGGAAGCCACGCCCGTGTGCTCGGCCACACTCACCGCGCCGTTACCGAAACTGAGCAGCAAAATCCCGATGATCCCCGCCGCCTTCCACTGCGCCCAGGTCGGCGCCGGTGCCCCGCGCCAGCGCAAAAACGCATACATCAACGTGCCCGCGATCACGAAGCGTACACCACCGAGCATCAGCGGTGGCCAGTACTCGACGCCGATACGGATCACCAGATAAGTCGATCCCCAAATCACATACAGCGCAAAAAACGCGGCGATCAGCGGTAAGGAAAAACGGCGCAGGGCGGACATGAGCAGCTCGACAGTCAGAGTCTTGGGATTGGATATTCTAGAAAGGCTAATGGCTAAAAATAAGTTACAAAACCTGTTAATCGCGCCGGTACACTTTTGAGCAATCAACACAGAACCAATGTGGGAGCCAGCCCTGCTGGTGATGGCGGTGAGTCAGTTGATCGTTCCCACGCTCCGCGTGGTAACGCAGCCCGGGACGCTCCGCGTGCCATCCCAAGCCGAACGCGGAGCGTCCGCTGAGGCATTCCCACGCAGAGCGTGGGAACGATCAAGTGGTGGGGATCAGCGGTAGCGTTGCAGGTGTTCGCTGACTTTCGCGGCGGGGACTTTCTGTAATTTGCACAGCAGGTCGTGCGACAGCTCGCGCACGCCGTGCTTGCCGCGCAACTCCTCTGCCAGATGCGCCATCAGGTTGGCGGCCATCTCGGCATCGGCCATGGCCCGGTGAGCCTGGCCGGTATGCGGCAGGCGCGCGAACGTGGTGAGGGTGCCGAGCTTGTGATTCGGCGCCGCCGGCATCAAGCGTCGGGCCAGCAGCAACGAACAGGCAAAGTTCTGTAGACGCGTGCGTTTGATGCGGCCCAGCTCAAAGTCCCAGAACTTCTGGTCGAACGAGGCGTTGTGCGCCACCAGCGGCGTGCAGCCGACAAACTCGTTGACCTCGTTCATCACCTGCTCGGCTGGCGGTGCGGTGCGCAGCATGGCGTTGCTGATGCCGGTCAGTTGTTCGATGAACGCGGGGACGCGCACGCCGGCGTTCATCAGGCTCTGGTAACGCTCGACGATGCGGCCGTTTTCCAGCATGACCACGGCGATTTCCGTGGCGCGACAGCTGCTGTTCGGCGAGAGGCCGGTGGTTTCAAAGTCGATGACTGCAATGCGTTCCAAACCGGGTTCAACTCCGTACAAATCAATTCTTGAGCAACAGTGCGCCTTCGATCGGCACGTAACGACTGGCAGCGCGGATCAGCGAATTGGCGGTCAGGCCGGGCACGCCATAGGCGACCGCTTGCACGCCGTGCTTGCTGATGATGCGTTCGAGCAGCATGTCGAAATCACCGTCACCGGAAGCCAGGACGATTTCGTCGACGTGGTCGGCAGCGTCCATGATGTCGAGGGTGATGCCGACGTCCCAATCACCCTTGGCCGAGCCATCGCTGCGCTGGATGTACGGCTTGAGCTTCACGGTGAAACCGAGGTTGCGCAGGATCTGCTGGAACTGCTGCTGCTTGCTGTCGCCACGGTCGATCGCGTAGGCGTAGGCCTCGACGATCTGCCCGTCCTTGCTGATGTCCGCCCACAGCGCGGCATAGTTGAAGTGGCAACCATAGGCCTGACGCACGGTGTAGTAGAGGTTCTGCACGTCGGCGAACACTGCGATTTTTTTCACCGGAGTTCCTGTGGGCGCGCAAGCGCACGAAGCGGGATCAGGCGCGTGGCCCGAAAAAGGCGCTCAGTATGCCAGTAAAAACCATTGTGGCGAGGGGGCTTGCCCCCGTTGGGTTGCGTAGCGACCCCATCTTTTCCAAGAAAGGCCTGCTGCGCAGTCCAACGGGGGCAAGCCCCCTCGCCACAGAGATTGTGTTGCTTGGTGATTGACCGTTGGTCAGACGAAGGAATCGTCGTCATCGAAGAACGATGAGTTGTCGTCGCTGTAATCGGTGTCGGTGAATCCGCCCTGGTCATTGCCAGCGAAACCGTTGTCCGCCACCCGCTGATCATCGTTCCAGCCGTTGTTGCTCTGGTCGGCGACCTGGGCCGGTTCTTCCTTGATTACCTCAACGATTTCTTCCGGCTGCTGGTTGTGATGGAACAGGCTGCTGATGCCTTGCGCCAGCATCACGCCACCGGCCACACCCGCCGCGGTTTTCAAGGCGCCGCCGAGGAAGCTGCTGCCCGCTGCGGGCGCCGCCTGTTGTGCATAGCCAGGCGGTGCTGCAGCGAAATTCTGTTGCGGTGCGGGCGCCGCGTAATTCTGCTGCGGCGCCGGTTCACGCCAGCCGCCAGTGGAGGCCGGGGCCGCGCTCGGGGTCGGCGCCGGACGTGGGCTGCCGCCGAAGATGCTCGACAGGAAACCACCACCGCCGCTCGGCGCTGGCGCGGCAGCCTGGGACTTGGCCGACTGCAACTCAGCCTGCAACTGCTGAACCTGCCGGGTCAATTGCTTGTTCTGCTCATCGAGACTTTTCAGCGCAGCCTCTTGCACCAGAATCGCCTGGGTCATGAAATAACCTGCCGCTGGCTGGCGTGTCAGGTGTTCCTTGATCCGCGTCTCGGCCTGGGCGTCGCGCGGGGCTGCCTCCGTTTCGGCCTGTTGCAGCCGGGAAAACAGTCCATCGATCAGGGTTTGCTCTTCGCTGTTCATGGCGACCTCGTAGATTGCCGGGGATAACGTTGCCCTCGTCCACGGTGGACAAGGTGCTCTCCTGTAATGGAGACGGTGACAGGATGTTTCAACGACCTTTACCGAATGTTTACGTTTGTGCCGGCGTCGGCGTCATCGGTTAAAGTGAGCCACTGTTTTCGACCTGCGATACCGACTGATGAATGCCTTCGAAGTACTGCGCGACTCCTTGTATTTTTTCAAACGCCATTTGGTCAGCATCGTGCAGTTGTGCCTGCCGCTGGTGATCTTCGAAGCGGTTTTGCTGCAACTGGTCGATCAGAACAGCGACCCGGACAGCTTTTCCTCCGTCAGCGTGGTCGTCGGCCTGCTGGTTTATCCGTTGTACACCGCGGCACTGATCCTCTTTCTCGACGCGCGTACCCGTGGCGAATCCCCGCGCACCCTTGACCTGCTGGCAATGTCTGCACGCCTGTGGCCGCGTTTCGCCCTGCTCACGGCGCTCAACACCTTGCTGATCCTGCTCGGTCTGTCGCTGTATTTCCTCCCGGGCCTGATGCTGATGGTGATGCTCGCGTTCGGCGAATACCTGTTGGTGCTGCGCGGCCTCGGCCCGTTGCAGGCAATGAAGGAAAGCCTGCGCCTGACCCGTGGCCACTTCTGGCGGATCCTGCTGTGCATTCTGTGCGTGATGACGCCGTTGTGGCTGCTCAAGGGCGCAACGCTGGCGGTGTATCCGGAGCCGCAAAACCCGGTGCTCGCCGTACTGATCGACAGCGCCCACAGCTTCCTGCAACTGTTCACCAGCGTGGTGTTGTTTCGTTTGTTCATGCTGATCAGCGAATCGCCTGACAAACGTGACGGAGCGGTCTGACAGCGCTGCACTTGGGCTTGGCGACCGCGCTCAGGTATGCTCGGGGCCACTTTCTGTAACGCTATAAGCCGAGCCATGACCCGTCTACTGCGCTACACCCTGTTGCTTGTCGTGCTCGCCATCGTCCTGATCGGCGGGCTGATCTTCAGCCTGACCTGGCGCCCCGATGCCCGCGAGACCCTGCCGGTCAGCTGCACCGTGACGCCACCGACGCTGGTGCCGGGGCAGGCGCTGAAAGTCATGACCTGGAACGTGCAGTTTCTCGCCGGCAAGCGCTACGTGTTCTGGAATGACCTGGCCCAGGGCGATGATGAATCGCCGACACAAGAAGACATGGCCTTCAGCCTCGACGAAGTGGCGCGGGTGATCCGCGATGAGCAGCCTGATGTGCTGCTGTTGCAGGAACTGGATGACGGCGCCAAGGCCAGCGATTATCAGGATCAACTGAAGCTGTTGCAGGAACGCGTTGCCGACCTGTATCCGTGCAGCGTCAGCGCCTTTGACTGGAAAGCTGACTTCGTCCCCGACCGGCATATCTTCGGCAGCGTCGGTCGGCAATTGGCAACCCTCAGCCGCTATCGCATCGAACACGCCGAACGCCTGCAATTGCCGGTGGCCTCGGCGAATGTCATCAGCCGTCAGTTCCAGCCCAAAGATGCCTTGCTCGCGACCAAGCTGCCGCTCAGCGATGGCGGGCAATTGACCGTGTTCAACACGCACCTCGAACGCGCCAGTCAGCCGAATGACACGCCGCAAGCTCAAGTGGCGGCGGTGGCCAAGGTCCTCGACAAGTATGAAAGCCAGGGCCTGCCGTGGTTGATCGGCGGCGACTTCAATCTGTTGCCGCTGGGCCAGTACCGCCGCTTGCCGGCCGAGCAGCGCACGCCCTACTCCGCCGACAGTGAATTGCATCTGCTGTGGGACAAGTACCCGATGATCCCGACCAACAACGAAGCCAGCGGCATCGACCGCGCACAATGGCTGACCCACTACCCCAACGACCCCGGTCTGAATGGCCCGGATCGCACGGTGGATTACCTGTTCTACAGCCCGAAAATCAAACGCGTGGAAGCGATGGTTCGCCAGGACGATACCCTGCGCATCTCCGATCACTTGCCAGTAATCGCCCGCTTCCTTCTCCCCGCCACTCCCTAATCCACACACCTCCTGTAGGAGCTGCCGCAGGCTGCGATCTCTTGATCTTCAAAACAACATCAAAAGATCGCAGCCTGCGGCAGCTCCTACAGGGGGATATCGGGATCAGTGGACTTCTTCGAGGTCGTCGTGCAGCAGGCCGAAGATCTGCCGTTTCATGTCGATGAACGAGCGCTCCATGACCATGTCCAGCGAGCGCGGGCGTTCGATCGGCACGTCGAGAATCTGTTTGATCCGCCCAGGTTTCGCGCCCATCACATAGACCCGGTCGCCGAGCAGAATGGCTTCGTCGATGTCGTGGGTCACGAACAATACGGTTTTCTTGCTGTTGCCCCACACCCGCAGCAACAGTTGCTGCATCTGCAATCGCGTCTGGCTGTCCAGCGCACCGAACGGTTCGTCCATCAACAGAATCTGCGGATCATTGGCCAACGCGCGAGCAATCGCCACGCGCTGCATCATCCCGCCTGACAGCTGTTTGGCGTAGTTATCGGCGAAACCGGCGAGGCCGACTTCGTTGACGTAGTAATCAACAATCTCCTTGCGCCGCGCCGCCGGCATGCCCCGGCGTTTGAGGCCGAACTCAACGTTCTGGCGCACCGTCAGCCACGGGAACAGCGTGTAACTCTGAAAGACCATGCCGCGATCCGCGCCCGGCCCTTGCACTTGCTGGCCGCCGACATAGATCTCGCCGGAGGTCGGCTCGGCCAGGCCAGCGGTCAGGTACAACAGGCTCGACTTACCGCAACCCGACGGCCCGACCAGCACCGCAAACTGCTGATCCGGCACCTCGAACGACACCTCTTCCAGCGCGGTAAACGTGCCGCCGTCAGGCTTCTTGTAACGCAGGCTGACCTTGTCTACCTGCAAGCGCGCCGCCGCTTGTGCGGGAGTCGCGACCGGTTCGATAAAACGATGATTGGCAGCAGTCACTGAGCCCATGCGGCAACCCTCAGGCGGAGAAAACGGAACAATTGATCGGTGACCAGACCCAACAGGCCGATGATCGCGATGGCGAGGAAAATCACGTCGACCTGAAACCCGCGCATGGCCTTCAGGCTGAGGTAACCCAAACCGCTGGAAGCGGCGACCAGTTCCGCCACCACCAGATACGTCCAGGCCCAGCCCATGGTCACCCGCAAGGTGTCGAGCACGCCCGGCACCGAGGCCGGTGCGATCACATGCAACACGGCGTCGCGGCGACTGGAACCCAAGGTGTAAGAGGCGTTGATCAGATCTTTGGAAATGCCTTTCGAGACGTCAGCAATCATCACCAGTTGCTGGAAGAACACGCCGAAGATAATCACCGAAACCCGCTGCTCGAGACCGATGCCAATCCACAGGATGAACAGCGGCACGAACGAGGTCACCGGCAGGTAACGGATGAAGTTCACCAGCGGCTCAAGGAAGGCCTGGACGATGCGGAAGCTGCCCATCAGCAACCCCAACGGCACCGCCACCAGCGATGACACAATGAAGCCGACCATCACTACTTCGACACTGGCCCAGACATGCGTGCCGAGCGTGCCGTCGCGACCCAGGCGCACGGCAGCTTCGACCACCGCACCCGGCGTCGGCAAAAACATCCCCGGGACGATGCCACCGTAAGAAAGCCCGGCCCAGAGACCGACCAATAACACCCAGGCCAGAGCGCTGGCGCTCCACACCACTTGCACCGGCAACGCGGTTTTCGGTGTGAGGCTGCGGCTCAGCCACGAATTGCGCTTGAACATTGCAGACCTCCTAGAGCGGGCTGACGAAACGGTTGTCGACCAGGTCGTCGTTGCTGACGTTGTACGGTTTGCCCTGCAATTCGCTGGCGGTTTCATTGGCCAGTTTAATCAGCGGTGCGCTGTCGCCCGGCTTGCCCGGTGCGCCAAGGAGTTTCTCGCTCATGGCTTGATCGTAGAAACGCACGCCTTGTGCGGCGGCGGCCAGTTCCTTCGGATCGGACAGGTAACCGCCGACGCCTTTCGCCATGATCTTGTAAGCGTCTTCCGGATGATCCTTGGTGTATTGCACGGCTTTGTACAAACCGCTGACCAGCGCCTTGACGTCTTCCGGCTGCTTGTCGATGACGCTGCAATTGAGTGCGACCACATCGACGATCACACCGGGGGTGCTGCTGCTGTCGATCAGCACTTTGCCTTGCTGCTTGTCGCGGACCATCGACAGGTGCGGTTCCCAAGTGACAGCAGCGGGCACGCGACCGGCGATGAATGCGGTGGCGGCATCGTCAGCGGTCATGTTCTGCACGGTGATGTCGCTCATCTTCATGCCGTTCTTTTTCAGCAGGTAGGAGAGCCAGAACTGCGAGGTTGAACCCTCGTTGACCGCGACGGATTTGCCCTTGAGTTCTTGCAGGCTCTTCACATCTTTACCGACCAGCACACCGTCGCCGCCATGGCTGTCATCCAGCGCCGCGACCGCTTTGAAGCAGAACTGCGGGCGATACTTGAGCACCTCATCGATGGTCGACGCCGAGCCGGACAATTGCCCGGACGCCTGCGCGGCCATGTACATCGACGCCTCTTCGACCACTGGCAATTCGACGGTCAGGCCGTTTTCCTTGAAGTAGCCAAGGTCTTGCGCCAGATAGAGCGTGCCGTAGCCGACCCAGGTGGTGTGGCCGATGGACAAGGTGCCGGCCTGGGCGCTGGTCGCGACCGTGGCGGCCAGAGCGGTGATTGCCAGAGGATGAGTGAGACGAATACACAAGGACTTGATCATGGAGCACTCCCGACGCTGTTGATTTAGTTTTGTCATGGGCAGTACGGTCGCCGGCCGTTGTGCAGTTGCTGCCGTTGGTCTCTCGCGGACGCTTGGGCAGACAACATTCGGCTGGCGGGCAAGATCGATGGTGGCCCATGTGCGCGGTGAGGAAAATCAGGAAATTGTTGGCTGCAAATGATGAAAAAACTGGGTAGTGCGCACCGCTGAAGAGCGGGGTTGGCGGGGATGCTCGACTAGGGTGCAGATCGGGGATTAATGGTGAATTGGAGAATGTCATCGCTGGCAAGCCAGCTCCCACAGTGATATCCGGTGTACTTCGGATTTTTGGGCAACACTGAACCTGTAGGAGTGAGCCTGCTCGCGATAGCGTCAGGTAAGTCGATAATTTGTTGACAGACCCACCGCTATCGCGAGCAGGCTCACTCCTGCAATGATCTCGGATGTGCCCCGTATTTTGTGAACACCGCAGAAACCTGTGGGAGCTGGCTTGCCAGCGATGGGGGCGACTCGGTCTCAGCGCAGTTGGAACCAGGTGGTTTTCAGTTGGGTGTATTTATCGAACGAATGCAGCGATAGATCCCGGCCAAAACCCGATTGTTTGCCGCCGCCGAAAGGCACGCTGACATCCAGTGCATCCACCGTATTGACCGACACCGTACCAGCGCGCAACTGCCGCGCCACTCGATGGGCGCGGTTAAGGTCATCCGTCCACAACGAAGCAGCCAATCCGTAAACACTGTCATTGGCCAGCCGCAGCGCCTCTGCCTCATCATCGAACGGCATCACCGCCAGCACTGGCCCAAACACCTCTTCACGAAACAACTGCATATCCGCAGTCACACCGGTAAAAATCGTCGGTTCAATAAAATTATCCGAGCCGTTAAAACGCCGCTGCTGCCCACCACAAACCCGCGTCGCCCCCGACTGCTCGGCATTGCGAATAAAACCCATGATGCTCGCCGTCTGTTTGTGATCGACGATGGCCCCAGCACTGCTCTGCGGATCCAGCGGATCGCCTGGCAACCAACGCTCGGCCTGCGCTTTCAGACGCTCGACGAACTCATCATGAATCGAACGCTGCACCAACAAACGCGAATTGGCCGAGCAGACTTCACCCTGATTGAAGAAGATCCCGAACGCGGCTTTTTCCGCCGCCAGATCGAGATCCTGACAGTCGGCGAACACCAGATTGGCACTCTTGCCGCCGCACTCCAGCCAAACCTGCTTGAGGTTCGATTGCGCGGAGTACTGCATGAAATATTTGCCGACCTGGGTCGAGCCGGTGAACACCAGACAATCGACGTCCGCGTGCAAACCCAGCGCCCTGCCAGTCTGCTCGCCAAGCCCCGGCAACACGTTGAGCACACCCGGCGGCAGCCCCGCTTCCAGCGCCAACTCAGCCAGACGCAACGCTGAAAACGGTGACTGCTCGGCCGGTTTGAGGATCACCGAATTGCCTGCCGCCAGCGCCGGCGCGAGCTTCCATGCAGCCATGTCCAAGGGGAAATTCCACGGCACCACCGCCGCCACCACACCCAGCGCTTCACGGGTAATTGTCGCCAACACATTCGGCGCACTGGGCGCGACCTGATCGTAGAGTTTGTCGATCGCTTCGGCGTACCAGCGGAACACGCCCGCAGCGCCCGGCACATCGATGTTGTAGGCGTCCATCACCGGTTTGCCCATGTTCAGCGAATCGAGCAGCGCCAGTTCTTCACGATGCGTCATCAGCAAATCAGCCAGACGCAACAGCACTTGCTTGCGCTCAGCCGGGGAGCGTTGCGACCAGATACCGGCCTCGAATACTTGCCGCGCATTGCGCACGGCGAGGTCGACATCCTCCTCGCCACACGCCGCAACATTGGCCAGACACTCGCCAGTCGCGGGGTTGATCGCAGCAAACGTCTGCCCCGAACGCGCCGCGCAATGTATGCCGTCAATCACGGCCTGATCGGGAAACTTCAACGCAACGGCACGGCGCTGCCACTCTGCAAGCTCGAACACGACGGATGCTCCTTGGGCTTTATTGTGCCTCGATGGTCGCTCAGCCTCGCGCGGGCTAAAAATAGTAAAAATGTCTTCGCAGGCAATAAAAACACTGGGCAATGACTTCCCCCAAATGCTGCGCAGGTGGCTATGGTTGAGGGATAAGAACATCGTCGTGCAACGGACCTGGCGGCGCACAAATTGCTTGGAAGTCGAGTCCGCTCGTCCTGAGGTTTGCCGTGGCCGCCTACAATTTGCGTCAGCTGAAATACTTCATCACCACCGTCGAATGCGGCAGCGTTGCCGAGGCGTCACGCAAGCTGTATATCGCGCAGCCGGCGATCTCCACCGCGATCAAAGGCCTGGAAGACAGTTTCGGCGTGCAACTGCTGATCCGTCATCACGCCCAAGGTGTGTCGCTGACCCCAAGCGGTGCGCGGTTTTTTCGCAAGGCTCAAGAATTGTTGCGCATGGCCAAGGAGTTCGAGCAGAACGCGTTGGCCGACAACGACATCGTCGCCGGGCAGATCGATATCGGTTGCTTCGAAACGGTAGCGCCGTTGTACTTGCCGCAATTGATCGCCGGGTTCTCGGCGCTGTATCCGGGGGTGAAAATTCGTATCCGTGACGGCGAGCAACAGGAGTTGGTGCAAGGCCTGACGTCGGGCACGTTTGATCTGGTCATCCTGTATGAACATGAGCTCGACGCGACGATCCAGACCGAGCCGCTGATGCCCGCGCAACGGCCGTATGCGCTGCTACCCGCCGACCATCGTTTTGCCGAGTACAAGCAGGTTTCACTGCGCGACTTGTGCCTGGAACCGATGATCCTGCTCGACGTGCAGCCGAGCCGGACTTATTTCGTCAGCCTCTTCGAAGAGCTGGGCTTAACACCGCGTATCGAGTTCAGTTCACCCTCGATCGAGATGGTGCGCGGGATGGTTGGCCAGGGTTTCGGCTTCTCGATTCTGGTCACCCGCCCGCATTCGGAATGCACCTACGACGGCAAGAAAGTCGTGTGCGTGGACATCGTCGAAGACGTCACCGGTTCAGGCTTGGTCGCCGCGTGGCTCAAGCGTGGGCAGTTGACCAAACCGGCGCAGTTGTTCGCCGATTATTGCCGCGAACAACTGACGGCCAAGACGCACCACTAAAAATCGGATCATGCCGCAAAAACCTGTGGGAGCGAGCCTGCTCGCGAAGGCGTAGTATCAGGCAACAGATGCGTCGACTGAAACGACGCCTTCGCGAGCAGGCTCGCTCCCACAGTAGATCGGTGTCGGACCGTAATTCTGTGGCCGATTCAATCCTGTAGGAGCTGCCGAAGGCTGCGATCTTTTGACCTTCACGTACTGCGCGGCTTGGCCCGCGCAGTCGCCTCGGCCACCAACGGATCATCCGGCCAGTAATGCTTCGGATAGCGTCCCTTCAAATCCTTCTTCACCTCGGCATAGGTACTGCGCCAGAAGTTCGCCAGATCCTGCGTCACCTGCACCGGTCGCCGCGCCGGCGACAGCAGATGCAACTTGACCACCTGCCGCCCGCCGGCAATCCGTGGCGTATCCGCCAGCCCGAACAACTCCTGCAAACGCACCGCAAGAATCGGTGGAAACTCGCTGTAGTCCAGACGAATCGACGACCCCGACGGCACGCTCAGATGATGCGGCGCCAGCTCATCGAGCTTTTGCGGCAACGGCCACGGCAGCAGGTTGCGAACGATGCTCGACAGATCGAGATTGGCAAAATGACTGAGCCGCGAGACCTTGCCCAGATACGGCATCAGCCAATCTTCGAGGGTGTCCAGCAGCGTCGCATCACTGACATCCGGCCATTGGCTTTCAGCTTGCGAACCCAATTCAAGCTGCCGCAACAACGCCACCCGCGCCTGCCACTGACGCAGTTCGGGCGTCCACGGCAGCAACTCCAGACCTTTGCGCCGCACCAGATTGACCAGTGCCTGACTGCGCGCATTTTCATCGAGACCGGTCAGCGGTTCACGGCTGAGAATCAGCTCGCCAACCTTGCGCTGACGCTCGGCGCGCAGCACGCCTTCGCGCTCGTCCCAGTCGAGTTGATCGACATTGCGTACCTGTTCGGCGAGCACGGAATCGAGCAGCGCCGGATCGAAATCCGCCGCCAGATAAATCCGTTCTTCGCGCTGGCCCTGACGGCTGCCGAGGTCGGCGATGACGATCCACGGCTCTTTCATCAGGCTGTCGGCTTCGGCGAACAGCGCCGCACGACCGTTGGCCAGCCGATATTCCGCGCCACCGGCACGCCGCTGTTGCGCGACGCGATCCGGATACGCCAGCGCCAGCAAGGCACCGAGCCAGCGCGGATGATTGGGATCGCTGACCGGCTCGCTGGCCTTGCCGCGCAGGTAACCGCGATATTGCCGCGCCAGTTGCCGGGCACGCTGCACACCGCCCTGCGCACCACGGGCGGCGCGTGCTTCGCCGGACAGCAGCACCAGGCGGCTGTGCAAATCCGCGCCGGCGCCACGCAAGATATCGCGCTCGCCGAGCAACGCGGCGACATCGCACGCCATGTTGGCCAGACCCAACGCCTGACCGCGAAGGAGCAAATGACCGATGCGCGGATGCGCCGGCAGCTCAGCCATGGCCTGACCGTGAGTGGTCAGCGCTTCGCCTTCCAGTGCACCGAGTCGTTGCAGCAAATCCTGCGCCTGTGCATAAGCGGCGGCTGGCGGAACATCGAGCCACACCAGTTCGCCCGGCGTCACCCCCCAACGTCCGAGTTGCAGCGCGAGACTGGCGAGATCCGCCGAGAGAATTTCCGCACTGCCATAAGCGGCGAGTTGTTCGTGTTGATCCTGCGACCACAAGCGATAACAAACACCCGGTTCCAGTCGCCCTGCCCGACCGGCACGCTGAGTGGCGCTGGCCTTGGAAATCCGTTGGGTATCGAGGCGCGTCATGCCGCTGCCGGGATCGAAACGCGGCACCCGCGCCAGCCCGGCGTCGATCACCACGCGCACGCCGTTGATGGTCAGGCTGGTCTCGGCGATGTTGGTCGCCAGCACCACTTTGCGCTGACCGGCCGGCGCCGGATCGATCGCCGCGCGCTGCGCATTGAGGTCGAGTTCACCGTGCAACGGACAGAGCAAAACGTCACTGCGCTCACCGATCGCGTCGGCCAATTGTTGATGCACACGACGAATTTCCGCCTGCCCCGGCAGAAACACCAACACGCTGCCGGTTTCATCGTGCAGCGCTTCAAGCACGGTTTGCGTGACCCGCTGATCAATGTATTCGCCAGGCTGAAACGGCCGGCCCCAGCGCATCGTCACCGGATACATGCGACCTTCGCTGCGCAGGATCGGCGCGTCGTCGAGCAATCCGGCCAGACGTTCACCTTCCAGCGTGGCCGACATCAGCAGAATCTTCAGCGGCTGTTCAGCTCGAAACAACTCGCGACCGTTCAGACTTAAGGCCAGCGCCAGATCGGCGTCGAGGCTGCGTTCGTGAAATTCGTCGAAGATCAGCAGGCCCACGCCTTCCAGCGCCGGGTCGTCCTGCAAGCGCCGGGTGAGAATGCCTTCGGTGACCACTTCGATACGTGTGTTGGGGCCGACCTTGCTGTCGAGGCGAATGCGATAACCGACGGTTTCACCGACCTTCTCGCCCAGCTCACTGGCCAGACGCTCTGCAGCTGCACGCGCGGCGAGACGGCGCGGTTCAAGCATCAGAATGGTCTGCCCGGCCAGCCACGCTTCATTGAGCAGGGCCAAGGGCACACGGGTGGTTTTACCGGCGCCGGGCGGAGCTTCGAGCACGGCTTCGTGGCGTGTCGCGAGGGCTTCACGCAGGGCGGGTAAAACATCGTCGATCGGCAAAGAATTCATGCTGGCTCCCAAACAGAGGGCCGAGTATAACGGCGAACTGCAAGGCGTTCGTCAGGGTCTTAACTTCACTCGACAACGCTTCGTTCTTAGATCAATCAGGAGATTTCCCCATGCGCTTACCTTTTCGCCTGATCGGCGGTGTACTGGTCGCCACCCTGCTCACGCAAATCACCGCGTGCGGTTCGATTTTCTACCCGGACCGTCGCGGTCAGATCGACGGCAAAGTCGACCCGGCGATTGCCGTGCTGGATGCCGTGGGCCTGCTGTTCTATATCATTCCCGGCCTGATCGCGTTTGCCGTCGATTTCGCCACTGGCGCGATCTACTTCGAACCGGGCCACACCGCGCAGATCGATCCGGCCAAGCTCAAACAAGCCATCGGCCCGGACGGTCAGGTCGATAATCACAAGCTACAGGCTATTCTCGAAAGCGAACTTGGACGGGACTTTCCTCTGGACGACCCGCGCCTGATTCAGCACAAGGGCAGTACTCAACAACTGGCCATGTTCGGCCTGCAACCCGCCGCTTAAAAGGACGTTCAATGACCACCAGCCCCGAACACGCCCGCCTCCTGCGGCTGGCGACCCGCGCCTCGGTGGCGGTCGCCTGCACGCTGATCGTCGCCAAAGCCATCGCCTGGTGGCTGAGCGGTTCAGTCAGCATGCTCGCCGGCCTCACCGACTCGGCGCTGGATGGCATCACCTCGATGCTCAATCTGCTGGCGGTGCATTACGCGTTGCGTCCGGCCGATGACGATCACCGTTATGGCCACGGCAAGGCGGAATCGCTGGCGGGCATGGCGCAGGCGTTGTTCATTGGCGGCAGTGCGGTGCTGATCGCGTTCCAGGCGTACGAACGATTGCATGATCCGCAACCGCTTGGCGCGCCATGGCTGAGCATCGGTGTGATCGTGTTTTCGCTGCTGCTGACGGCGGCGCTGCTGGTGTTGCAGCATCGGGTGATCAAGCAGACCGGTTCCAACGCCGTACGCGCCGATTCGCTGCACTATCGTTCGGACATGTTGCTCAACGGCAGCATTCTGATCGCGCTGATCCTCGCCGGGTTCGGCTTTGATCAACTGGATGCGTGGTTCGGTCTGGGCATTGCTGCGTACATTCTGTGGAGCGCGATCCAGATCGCCCGGGAAAGTTTTTCGGTGCTGATGGATGAGGAACTGCCGGCGGACGTCAGTCAGCACATGCTCGAACTGGCCTGCAGTGTGCCGGGGGTGTTGGGCGCGCATGACTTGCGCACGCGGATCTCCGGCAACCACTGGTTCGTGCAGTTGCACCTGGAATTGCCGGGAGAATTGACCCTGTCAGTGGCGCACGGCATCAGCGATCAAGCCGCCGATGCCATCCACAAAGCCTACCCGCGAGCCGAAGTGCTGGTGCACGCCGACCCGATAAAAGCAGCTACAAGTCGCGAGCCGCAAGCTTCAAGCTTGTAGCTCGAAACTTGCTGCTCGCAGCTGCTTCTATCTGACCTGATAACCGCGACTGCTCAGGCAATTGCCCTGCGCCTGACGGTACGCCTGAACCACTTCGGGCGCCGGTTGATACGTCGCGGTGCGCGGGTCGAAGCCGCTTTGCTGCACGGCGTACTGATAACACTGGTAACCGTCCTGCTGCACTTGCTCCGGCGACTGGCCGTTGGCCGGATAGGCTTCGACGTCATAACCCTGGGATTGCGGCTGCGGTTGCGGCTGTTGCTGCACAGGCGGCTCGACGACCACGTAATCCTGCGTCGCTTCCTGATAGGCGTAATAGGAACCGGCGGCGAGGAACAGCAGCGATCCACCGATCCACACTTCGCGGGCATAATCCGGCAGATACTGCGTGCGGATCCCGCGCGGCGGCTGCACGACGATGTAGCGTGGGCCTTGCGGGCGATACCAGTAACCGCCGGAATAGAAGTAATCCTGACCACGATACGGCACGCGGTAATCGCGGTCCGGGAAGCGGTCGATCACATGCCCCGGCCGATATTGCGGGCCTGGCCCCCACCCATTGCCATGCCCGTCCGGACGCCCCGGCCAGCGATTGTCATCGGGCGGCCGGTTATTGGTCTGCCAATGCTGATTGTTGTAACCGTTCAGCGGACGCTCGTCGCGGTAGTAACCCTGGCGTGGCTCCTGCGTCTGGCGCACGGCGTCGGGGCGCGGCTGGATCGGCAGGCTGTTGGCCGGCAGTTGTGGCGGCGGTGGCGGCTGGCGTACCGGATTGGGGTTGTACGCGGGACGGTTCTGATCGTGGTTCTGCCACTGGCCATTATTGTTGTGCTGCTGGCCGTTGTGCTCGAACTGGCGGCTGTTGTCGCCACGAATGATCTCGTTGTTCTGTGGCCGCGGTTGATTCTGCGGCGGCTGATTTTGAGATGGATTGTTCTGCGGGCGCGGCTGGTTGTTGCCGCCATGGCCCTGATTGTTGCCCTGATGATCCTGGCCATGGCCACCGCCATCCGGTCCACGATTCTGCGGTTCATCGGCAAGCGTTTGCACACTGACACTCACACACAGCAAACCAACACCGGCCAGACGCCAGATGCGCGAATTCATGCTTTTCCTCACTGCGGGACCTGCAAAGGTAAGAGGGCTTGTAGCTAAGACCGGGAATACCCACGGCGGGTTCTGCAACAGGTTATCAGTCGCGCAACTTATTTATTGAGCGCGACCGCATGAAATCGCAGGCAAGAAAAAAGGGAGACCCGTCGGCCTCCCTTCTAGAGAACTTCGTCCTGGCTCGACGCTTTTGACGTCGGCTCACCTCACGCCGTCTTCTGGACAGTGTGCAGCTCGGGGGCCGGCACAACCCCGGTGGGGGTGGCGGCCGCGGCGGGCCTGATAGGGCGGGCCGCGTGGACTGTGTTACCGAGCAGTGATTCTGGTGATAAGAATAGGCCCGAGGCGGCGACAGATGATTGCGAAGATTGCTGAAATAAACACCACTTGCGCAATTTTTAACCCTGGATAGATAATCCGCCGCAATAGTTACAACCAAGGACAGATTGATGAGCAAACTCGACCGTTACGACCTGAGCATTTTGGCGGAATTGCAGCGCGATGCCCGCATCTCCAACCAGGAATTGGCCGAGCGCATCGGTCTGTCGCCTTCGCCATGCTCGCGACGGGTCAAGCAGTTGGAAGACGACGGCTACATCTCACGCCAGGTGGCGTTGCTCGATCGCAAAATGCTCGGGCTGAGCCTGACTGCGTACGTGCTGATCGGCATGGACCGCCATACCCCTGAGCGTTTCGAGAATTTTGAGGCGGCGATTCGCACGTTGCCGCAGGTGTTGGAGTGCAGCCTGGTGACGGGCGTGGATGCCGATTACCAGTTGAAAGTAGTGGTGCCGGACATGGATCACTATCAGAAACTGTTGCTGGGGCATCTCACCCGGATTGAGGGCGTGACCAGCGTGCGCTCGAGTTTTGTGCTGAATCAGGTGTTGAACAGCACGGAACTACCCTTGACCCACCTGCGCAACTGATCAAAAGCCCCTCACCCCAGCCCTCTCTCAGGGGGTGAGGGGGCCGACCGAGAGATGCTGAAGAAGTACGCCGACCTGAGCGTTCTGCTGTGAATCCATAATCGACTCGATCTTTCAGGTCGATGTATCACGCCAGACACTTCGGTCAGTCCCGTCTCCCTCTGGGAGAGGGCTAGGGTGAGGGCAACAGTTCCGGATCAGCCCCAGATCAATGCCTCCCCGCACACCTTGGCGTATACTCGCCGCGCCCTTTTAGCCGCGTGAGTGCCGGAGATAGCCAATGGATCCTGCAGTATTGGAAGAGTGGATGATGACCGGCCTGGTCAGCATCCTGATCATTTTCATGGGTTTCATCGTCTGGGATCTGGCGAAGAAGTCCAAGGCCGGGCGCTTTGGCTCGTTCATTCTGTTCTTCGTGCTGGGCCTGGGCGTGGCCGCATTCATCATCAAGAGTGTGGTGATCGGCCTGATCGAATCCGGCGCTCTATAGGCGCGCCGGCACTTCTTTCCACTGGCCCTGATCAAGCCCTTCGATCGACCAGTCACCAATCTTCACCCGCACCAGGCGCAACGTCGGCAGGCCGACCGCCGCCGTCATGCGTCGCACCTGACGGTTGCGCCCTTCGCGAATCACCAATTCCAGCCATGAGGTCGGTACGGTCATGCGAAAGCGCACCGGAGGGTTGCGCGGCCACAACTGCGGTTCTTCCAGCTGCCGTGCTTCGGCGGGTAACGTCATACCGTCGTTCAGTTCGACGCCGTCACGCAAACGCTGCAACTGCTCGGCTGTCGGCACGCCTTCGACCTGCACCCAATAAGTCTTGGCCAGCTTGTGTTTAGGATCGGCAATCCGCGCCTGCAACTGGCCGTCGTTGGTCAATAGCAGCAAACCTTCGCTGTCACGATCAAGTCGCCCGGCCGGATAGATGCCGGGCACATCGATGAAATCCTTGAGCGTCGCCCGCCCCTCACCGTCGCTGAATTGTGTCAGCACATCGAACGGTTTGTTGAACAGGATCAGTTTCGGCTCGGCCGGTGGTGCCTTGGCAACACGGCGCGGTGAAGAAGACTGAGGCTTCGCGCCGGGGCGGCGGGAAGGTGGACGCTGCGGACTGGACATGGCGAAAAAGAACATCTAACGGTCGGGACTGACAATGCTAGTGCCCCGACCGCCAAATGACCACGACTAACCGTTAACGGAACGGCGGTTCGTCGAAGCTGCGCAGTTTGCGCGAGTGCAGCGAGTTGAGTTCGGTGCGCAGCAGGTCCACCGCTTCGATGCCGATCTTCAAGTGCTGGCTGACCGCGCGTTCATAGAAAGCGTTGGCCGAGCCGGGCAGCTTGATTTCACTGTGCAGCGGTTTGTCCGAAACGCACAGCAACGTGCCGTACGGCACCCGCAGGCGATAACCCTGCGCGGCAATCGTGCCGCTTTCCATGTCCACCGCGACAGCGCGGGACAGGTTGATCAATGGCCGCTCCTGCGCCCAACGCAATTCCCAGTTACGGTCGTCGTAAGTCAGCACGGTGCCGGTACGCAAGCGTTTTTTCAGGTCGTCGCCCTTCTCGCCGGTGACATTCGCCGCTGCTTGTTGCAGCGCCATTTGCACTTCGGCCAGTGCCGGGATCGGAATATTCGGCGGAACCACGCGGTCGAGAATGCCGTCCCGACGCATGTAGGCGTGGGCCAGCACGTAGTCGCCGATGGTTTGCGACTGACGCAGACCGCCACAGTGGCCGATCATCAGCCAGCAATGCGGACGCAGCACGGCCAAGTGGTCGGTGATGTTCTTGGCGTTGGACGGACCGACGCCGATGTTCACCAATGTCACGCCGTGGCCATCGCTGGCCATCAGGTGATACGCCGGCATCTGGTAACGGTGCCAGACCACACCGGCAGCAATCGCCGACGCTTCGCCGTGATCCATGCCCTTCTCGATGATCACGTTGCCCGGCAAGACCATGCGCACGAAACGCGGGTCGCTGCGCAGTTGCTCCAGGCCATGAACGATGAACTGGTCGACGTAGCGGTGATAGTTGGTCAGCAGAATCCATGGCTGCACATGGCGCCAGTCGCTGCCGGTGTAATGCACCAGACGGCGCAGCGAGAAATCCACGCGCGCGGCGTCGAACAGCGCCAGCGGCAGCGGATCGGTGTTTTCCCAATCGTAGAGGCCGTCGGCGATGCCATCGGTGGCGGCGGACAGGTCGGTACTCGGGAACACCCGCGCCAGCACCGCAGCGGTGACACCGGAACCGGCCAGTTCATCGCCCTGCTCGACCACATACGGATACGGAATGTTTTGCTGACTGACGCCGACTTCGACGGTCACGGTGAAGTCGTGCATCAGCGGCACAAGTTGTTCGAGCAGGTATTTGCGGAACGCCGCCGGGTGGGTGACGGTGACGCTGTAGGTGCCCGGCAATTGCACTTTGGCGTAAGCGCGGGTGGTCTGCGGCACTTCGCCCTGGCAATGATAGGTCAGACGCAGTTCGGGATAACGAAACAGGGCACGCTGCGCCGCGTCGGGTTCGACGCGATCCTTGAGGTAACGCTTGAGCGCCGAGTTCAGCGCACTGGTGGCCCGCTCATGCAGCTCGGCCAGACGATCCACGGCTTGTTCGGCGGTTTGAACAACAATAAACGCTTCGGTCACGATCAGCTTCCTGTGTTCTGACTTGCAGAGCTTCATCTTGCCTGCATCGCGGCGTCACGGGAACAGTGGCATGTTGGCAACCGCACAATATAAGCGCCACCACGATCCCTGTAGGAGCTGCCGCAGGCTGCGATCTTTTGATCTTGTTTTTAAAAGATCAGATCAAAAGATCGCAGCCTGCGGCAGCTCCTACAGGGGAATTGTGTGATTAGTCACCTTGGGGGGTTGCGCGGGTGACGAGGGCTTCGACGTCCACACCGCGTGGCAAGGCGCCGTAGACCCGGCCGCCAGCGCTCAGGCGGCTGGCAATGAAGGCGTCGCTGACCGTTGAATTTCCGGCCTCCAACAGGAGCTTGGCCTGCAAACCGAGCGCGATGTCTTCGGTCAGTTGCCGCGCCCGGTATTGAATGTCGCTGGTGTCCTTGAACTGCGCCTGCAACTGCTGAATATGCGCGGCCAGGCGTTTGTCGCCATGGCCGTCGCCGAGTTCGCTGAACAACACATCGAGCACACCCGGTTCTTTCGACAGCGCCCTCAGCACATCCAGGCATTGCACATTCCCCGAGCCTTCCCACGTCGAGTTCACCGGCGCCTCGCGATACAGGCGCGGCAGGATGCTCTCCTCGACATACCCGGCGCCGCCCATGCATTCCGCCGCTTCGTTGATCATCGCCGGCGCACGCTTGCAGATCCAGTACTTGCCTACCGCTGTTACCAACCGGGCGAATTGCGCTTCGTGACGATCATCCAGATGATCCAGCGCTTTGCCCATGCGCAAACTGAGGGCCAGCGCGGCTTCGCTTTCCAGCGCCAGATCGGCGAGGACGTTCTGCATCAACGGCTGTTCACTGAGCAGCTTGCCGCCGACCTTGCGGTGCGCGCAGTGGTGACTGGCCTGGGTCAGCGCCTGACGCATCAGCGCGCTGGAGCCGACCATGCAATCGAAACGGGTCATCGCGACCATTTCGATAATGGTCGGCACGCCGCGCCCTTCTTCGCCGACCATCCACGCCAGCGCGCCACGGAATTCCACTTCGCTGGAGGCGTTGGACTGGTTGCCGAGTTTGTTTTTCAGACGCTGGATGTAGAACTGATTGCGCGTGTCGTCCGGGCGATGGCGCGGCAGCAGGAAACAACTCAAACCCTTGTCGGTCTGCGCCAGCGTCAGGAAGGCATCGCACATTGGTGCCGAGCAAAACCACTTGTGGCCGACCAGTTCATAGGCCTGGCCCGGACCGCTGGCACCGACCGGATACGCCTTGGTGGTGTTGGCGCGCACGTCGGTGCCGCCCTGTTTTTCGGTCATGGCCATGCCGATGGTCACACCGGCCTTGTGGGCCATGCCGACGTTGCGCGGGTCGTATTGGGTGGCGAGGACTTTCGGTAGCCATTGCTCAGCGAGGTTCGGCTGCAAGCGCAAGGCCGGCACGCTGGCAAAGGTCATGGTCAATGGGCAGCCGCTACCGGCCTCGGCCTGGCTGTGCAGATAACTCATCGAGGCGCGGGCGACGTGAGCGCCGTCCTGCGGATGGGTCCATGGCAGCGAGGTCAGGCCATGCTCGATCGCCGTGCGCATCAGCTCGTGATAGGCCGGATGAAATTCCACCAGATCGATGCGATGACCGTAACGGTCATGGCTGGCAAACGTTGGTTTGTTCTGATTGGCGAGGAACCCGGCCTCCATCAGCGGCCCGCCCGCGAGCGCGCCGTAGGCATCGATCCGTGACTCGGCCCAACCGGCACCAAAGCGCCGCGACCATTCCTGCAACGGTAAGTCGATGCGGTACAGGTTGGTGCCGTCCAGCGACGGTGGCTGGTTGGTGACTTCGTGGGTTTCGGCAAACTGATGCAGGTTCATGACGGGCTCCTTTGCTCAACCAAGGAACTCAGTTAAGCACCGCGCCGAGACCTGACAAAGTGTCATACCCGCCGAATTTGCGGCGCTTTTACCCTATCAACAACACAGCACACGGCGCTCCAGCGCGGACTGCAAGTCTTCGAATTTCACCGGTTTGTTCAGGTAGTCGATCGCCGCACCGGTTGTGCAAAGCTCGCGATCAGCGTTCAACGCCAGCATGAACACCGGCAAGTGGGCGCATCCCGGCAACGCATGAATCTGGCAGCACAAGGACGCGCCTTCGTGGCTTGGCAACTGACAATCGATCAGCACCGCATCCACCGTTTCACGCTGCAGGCATTCGAGCGCCGCCGCACCGTTGTCGGCCGTGCGCACGCGAAAGCCAAGCTTGAGCAACATGCCGCGCATCACCAGTTGGTTGACGCTGCTGTCGTCCACCAGCAGCACCGTGCAATCCTGCGGCGCGCGCACGCAATCGCGGGAAGTCTGGGCAATTTGCACAGCCTCGACCACCGGCAAGGCGAACTCGACATCAAGCTGGAAACGACTACCGCGCCCGGGTTCCGAGCGATGGGTTAGCTTGCCGCCGAGTAACTCCACCAACTGCCGACAGATCGCCAGACCGACGCCCAACCCGCCGTACTCGCGAGTCATCGAACCGTCGAGCTGAAAGAAGCGCTGGTACATCGTCGCCTCGCCCAGATCGGTGAAACCGATGCCGGTGTCGATCACCGCAAAGGACAGCGCCAGACGATTGTCCGTCGACGGTTTGCCGGTGACGCGCAATGCCAGACCACCGACGCGGGTGAACTTGATCGCGTTATCCAGCAGGCATTCCAGGCATTGTGCGAGTTTGGCGCTGTCGCCGTGCAGGCGATCCGGCAGAGTCGGCAGCACATCGACCTTGAAGTCCAGCGACTTGCTCGAGGCATTGCCATCGAACTGCACGCGCAGCGCCTCGACAACGGCGCGCAGGCTGAAGCTGCCCGGCGCGGCCTTGAGCTTGCCGGCCTGCAATTCGGTGAGGGTGAGGATGCCGTTGACCATGCGCATCATGTCGCGGGCGGAACCGGCGGCGGTCTGTTGGTATTGCTCAAGCTCCGGATCCATCTCGACGGTCTGCATCAGCTCCAGCGAACCGATCACACCGTTCATCGGCGTGCGCAGTTCGTGGGTCAGGGTCGCCAGAAACTCGTCCTTGAGCTTGTTGCTGTGGGCCAGTTGCTGGTTGAGCACTTCGAGTTTCTGCCCGGCGTCGTATAGCGTCTGCGCTTGCTGTTCGCGCATCGCGTTGATGCGGTCGGCCAGCGCCAGCGACAGCAACGCCACTTCGATGGCCGAACCGATCTGGCTGGCGTACATGGTCAGGAACACGTTCGGCAGCAGGCCGAGCACCATCAGCGTGTTGACGATGCCGCCGAGCAGAAACGCCGACCAGGCAATGATGAAGTACCGCGCCACGCGCAAACCGCGCCACCAGGCCAGAATCCCTGCGGCAAAAATCACCACGGTGAAGGTCAGGGCCAGCGTCGTCGCCAGGCGCAGGGCCAGCGCGTAACTGGTCATCAGCGACAGGCCGATGACCAGCGCACCGAATGCAATCAGGCCGATCAGCAAACGGTCGAGCCAGCGGCTGTGGGTTTTGGTCTGCAGGAAGCTGCGGGCGAACTGGCTGCCGAACAGGCCGGCGCAACCAATGAAAAACGGTGTGGCGGCGTTGGCCCACCACGGATTGTCTGGCCAGAAATACTCGACCGCCGCGCCATTCACCGACAGTTGATAGAGGCCGAACGAGGCAATGTAGAAGATGTAATAGAGGTAACTGGTGTCGCGCACGCTCAGATAGATGAACAGGTTGTAGACCACCATCCCGAGCAGTACGCCATAAATAATGCCCAGCACGTACAGGCGCACCGGCTGGTCTTCGAGGTAGGCAGTGCTCGACCACAACGTCACCGGCGCCTGGATCGAACCTTCGCTGGCCAGTCGCAAGTACACGGTTTGCTGTTGATCCGGTTCGAAAGCCAGGTCGAACAGGTAGTTGTTCTGGCGAATTTCGCGGCTGGCGAACGGCCAGGCGTCACCGGTCTGGCGGACGAGGCGATAGTTGCCAGCGGCATCGGCGAGGTACAGGTCGAGATGATCGAGCGGTGGATACGCCAGTTCCAGCAACCAGGTGCGTTGGGCGGCAGGATTGCTCGGGCGATAGTGCAGGTCGATTTTCAGCCAGAACGCCGAGCGCGAGTAACCGGCGTTGAGCGTGGCTTTATCGTGAGGTTTGAAATTGCCCGCGGCAGCTTGCGCGCGAACATCGGCAATGTTCGCCTGACCGCTCGGGTCTTCGAACACTTGCAGCGACCGGCCCAGAGGGAGGCTCTGGGTAAATTCGTCGAATTCGACGGCGCTCGCCATGAGGGGCAAGCAGAACAGCAACATCAGCAAATAGCGCATTGAAGCCCCAGCGTGGCTCGTCCGGTTGTGTCAGGAAGCCCCCCATTCCTTTTGAGTAGACGTAAAACCGGTATTACCTGTTATTGGTTTGGATCCAGACTAGCATAGCCGTTGATGGCCATTGAGCACCATTGAAATTTTTCCTACAAAGGCTCTAGAACGGGCGTTCCAGAGCAAAGTAGCGAGCTAGAGCTGTTGGGTTGGTCAGGTAGATCAAAAGATCGCAGCCTGCGGCAGCTCCTACTGGGAAAACCCAGATCCATGCAGGAGCTGCCGCAGGCTGCGATCTTTTGATCTTGCTCCGCCAGCCACACCCGAAAATCAGCTTTGGTGGTAAGCTCGCGCACCATGAATATCTACAGCTCCCGCCCCGTTGTCCTCTGTCTCTCCGGCCACGACCCAAGTGGTGGCGCCGGCTTGCAGGCAGATATCGAAGCCCTGCTCGCGCAGGGATGCCATGCGGCTCCGGCCGTCACCGCCCTGACCGTGCAAGACACCGTCAACGTCACTGACTTCCGCGTCCTCGACCGTGAGTGGGTATTGGCTCAAGCCAATGCCGTGCTCAACGACTCCGAAGTCGCAGCGGTCAAACTGGGCATGCTCGGTTCGCTGGAAATGGTCGACACCGTTGTCGAACTGCTCTCGGCGCACCCGCATTTGCCAGTGGTCTGCGACCCGGTGCTGCGCGCCGGTGGCGGCGGACGCCTGGGCAAGGACGAGGTCGGCTATGCGATGCGTGAGCGTCTGCTGCCGCTGTCGATCATTGCTACGCCTAACCTTCCTGAAGCCCGCATCCTCGCCGAACTGCCCGAAGGCACGGCGGATGAGTGCGCTGAAAAACTCCTGCCGTTCGTCAAAAACCTGCTGATCACCGGCGGCCACGGCGACGAAACTGAAATCCATAATCGCGTGTACAGCCGCGATGGCCTGCGTGAAACCTTTGTCTGCCAGCGTCTGCCGGGCAGCTATCACGGTTCCGGCTGCACCTTGGCCAGCGCCCTCGCCGGCCGGCTGGCCCAAGGCGAACACCTGGCCAGCGCCGTACGCAGCGCACTGGATTACACCTGGCGCACCCTTCGCGATGCCGAACAACTGGGCAAAGGCCAGTTCGTCCCGCGTCGCTTGCCGCTGGATTTCTGCTCGTAACGTCGTGAGGTCTGCCCGATGAAACTACGTGGCCTGTATGCCATTACCGACAGCGAATTGCTGGCCGGCAAGTTTCTGTCCTATGTGGAGGCGGCGCTGGAAGGCGGCGTCACCCTGCTGCAATACCGCGACAAGAGCAACGACGAGGCCCGCCGTCTGCGCGAGGCCGAAGCGTTGCGCGATCTGTGCGAGCGCTACAAAACGCAACTGATCATCAACGATGACGCTGAACTGGCGGCGCGCCTCAACGTCGGTGTGCACCTCGGTCAGACCGACGGCCCGTTGTCGCCGACCCGCGCCCTGCTCGGTTCGAAAGCGATCATCGGTTCGACCTGCCACGCGCAAATCGCGCTGGCCGAACAAGCCGCCAAAGAAGGCGCGAGCTACGTCGCCTTCGGTCGCTTCTTCAATTCCAATACCAAGCCCGGCGCGCCGTCCTGCAGCCTCGATCTGCTCGACGACGCCAAGCGCACGCTGCACCTGCCGATCTGCGCGATTGGCGGCATCAGCCTCGACAACGCTGCGCCACTGGTGGCCCACGGGGTCGATCTGCTTGCCGTGGTTCACGGTTTGTTCGGTGCCGAGAGCACCGCCGAAGTGACCCGCCGCGCCCGCGCATTCAACGAATTGTTCAAATCCTGAAGATTGAGAGCCCGATCATGTCTCGTTCCGAAACCCTGTTTGCCAACGCCCAGAAACACATTCCCGGTGGCGTCAATTCGCCAGTTCGCGCGTTCAAGAGCGTTGGCGGCACGCCGCTGTTCTTCAAACACGCTGAAGGCGCTTACGTTACTGACGAAGACGACAAGCGTTATGTCGATTACGTCGGCTCGTGGGGCCCGATGATCCTCGGCCACAGCCATCCGGACGTGCTCGACGCGGTGCGCAATCAGCTGCAACACGGCTTGTCGTACGGCGCGCCGACCGCGATGGAAACCGAGATGGCCGATCTGGTCTGCTCGCTGGTGCCATCGATGGACATGGTGCGCATGGTCAGCTCCGGCACCGAAGCGACCATGAGCGCAATCCGTCTGGCCCGTGGCTACACCGGTCGCGACAGCATCATCAAGTTCGAAGGTTGCTACCACGGTCACTCCGACAGCCTGCTGGTCAAGGCCGGTTCCGGCGCACTGACCCAAGGCGTACCGAGCTCGGCCGGTGTGCCGGCAGCGTTCGCCAAACACACCCTGACCCTGCCGTTCAACGACATCGACGCGGTTGAGCAGATGCTCGCCGAAGTTGGCGAGGAAGTGGCGTGCATCATCGTCGAGCCGGTGGCCGGCAACATGAACTGCGTACCACCAGCACCAGGTTTCCTCGAAGGCCTGCGCTCGCTGTGCGACAAACATGGCGTGGTGCTGATTTTCGACGAAGTGATGACCGGTTTCCGCGTCGCCCTCGGCGGTGCTCAGGCGTACTACGGGGTCAATCCTGACCTGACCACCTTCGGTAAGATCATCGGCGGCGGCATGCCGGTCGGCTGCTTCGGCGGCAAGCGTGAAATCATGGAGCGCATCGCGCCGCTGGGCCCGGTGTATCAGGCCGGCACGCTGTCGGGCAATCCGTTGGCCATGGCCGCCGGCTTGACCACGCTGCGTTTGATCAGCCGTCCGGGTTTCCACGCCGAGCTGACCGACTACACCACGCGTCTGCTCGATGGCCTGCAACAACGTGCCGATGCCGCAGGCATTCCGTTCGTGACCACTCAGGCCGGCGGCATGTTCGGTCTGTACTTCAGCGGCGCTGACGACATCGTCACCTTTGAAGACGTGATGGCCAGCGACGCGGCACTGTTCGGTCGTTTCTTCCACTTGATGCTGGAAGGTGGCGTGTACCTGGCGCCGAGCGCGTTCGAAGCCGGTTTCACCTCGATCGCTCACGGCGAAGCCGAGTTGCAACTGACGCTGGATGCCGCCGAGCGCGCTTTCGCTGCATTGAAGTAATCGCCGTACCGCTGACGTTGGCTATTGCCAGCGTCAGCTTTCACCTACAACCGCACGGTTTTTCCGACGCTCTGCCAAAAATCCCTCATAAAGTGGGCGATATATTCCCCGCGCAGCAGAAAAACGAGTAAAGACTTTGTAAGGTTGGCCCTGCTTATTTCATAATGCGCGCTTATTGGATCCCTCGATGGGTCCGCGTGCCCTTCAGAGGTAAGTCGATTCCCATGAACCGCACCGGCCGCACCCTTGCCTTGGGCTGCCTGTTGCTCCTTCAGCCCCTGCTCGCGCATGCACAAGCAGGCGGCAACTCGTTGTTGATCCCGGCGATGGGTCGTTGCACCCTCAATACTCAGCCGCAAGACGTCACGCAGGCACTGGCCGCCTGCCAGAAAGCGGCGGACGAAGGGGATGCGCAAGCGCAATACGAGTTGGGTGAGTTCTACTACGACGGCAAGAATGCGCCGCGCGACCTCAATCAAGCCCTGAGCTATTTCGAAAAAGCCTCGTTGCAAGGCCACGCTCAGGCGCAATTCAAACTGGGCACCATGTTCTTCCACGGTGAAGGCGTGCAGGCCAACAATATTCAGGCGTACATCGTTTTGAAAATGGCTGCGGTCAACGGCGCTGAAGATGCGCTGGACACGGCCGACGAAGTTTCCGAAAAGATGTCCCGCGAAGACCTCGAGACCGCCACGCAGGTGCTCGGGCAAATTTTCCGTAAATACCTGATGGAATTGCAGAGCGCCGATGGGCGTACACCGTTCTCGCCTCTTCCCTGATCAGCGATAGTTCCCACGCTCTGCGTGGGAATTCATCCCGTGACGCTCCGCGTCACCGACGCAGAGCGTCGAAGGCGGCATTCCCACGCAGAGCGTGGGAACGATCATCTGAACGGCTTACTTCTCAGGCATCGGCATCGGAAACGGCATCACATTGCCGACCGCACCACGGGCTTCGCTGATTTTCGGGGTGCCCAGACGTTCCACTTCGTCGATGCGCACGATCGAATGCATCGGCACAAAGCTGCGTACCACGCCTTCGAACTGCGCCTTGAGCTTTTCTTCGCTCGGGTCGACGACCACTTGCGTGCGCTCGCCAAAGACGAACTCTTCCACTTCCAGAAAGCCCCACAGATCACTTTGATAGATCTGCTTGGCGTACATTTCGAACACCTGGCCCTGGTTGAGGAAAATCACCTTATAGATTGGAGCTTCGCGTTTGGTCATGGCGGGGGGATAACATCGGGGATAAAAATGAGGGCGCAAACTATAGCATAGCCTCCGGACGCACAGCGGTAGGAACCTGAGGGCTTGTTCCCTATAATGCCGGGTTCTTTGAATCACGTGACGACACTAATCCATGGCCAAGAAGCTTTACATCGAAACCCACGGTTGCCAGATGAACGAGTACGACAGCTCGCGCATGGTCGATCTGCTGGGTGAACATCAGGCCCTGGAAGTCACCGCACGCGCGGAAGACGCCGACGTGATTCTGCTCAACACCTGCTCGATTCGCGAGCGCGCGCAAGATCGCGTGTATTCGCAGCTGGGTCGCTGGCGCGAACTGAAACTGGCCAACCCGGACATGGTGATCGCCGTCGGCGGTTGCGTGGCCAGCCAGGAAGGCGCGGCAATCCGCGATCGCGCCCCTTACGTCGACGTAGTCTTCGGCCCGCAGACCCTGCACCGCCTGCCGGAAATGATCGACGCTGCGCGCATCACCAAACTGCCGCAAGTCGACGTGTCGTTCCCGGAAATCGAAAAATTCGACCACCTGCCCGAGCCGCGCATTGATGGCCCGAGCGCTTACGTGTCGGTGATGGAAGGTTGCAGCAAATACTGCACGTTCTGCGTGGTGCCTTACACCCGTGGTGAAGAAGTCAGCCGGCCGTTCGACGACGTGATCGCCGAAGTCATCCACCTTGCCGAAAACGGCGTGCGTGAAGTGACCTTGCTCGGGCAGAACGTCAACGGCTATCGCGGTACCACCCATGACGGTCGCCTGGCTGATCTTGCCGAACTGATTCGCGTTGTCGCCGCCATCGATGGCATCGACCGCATTCGCTACACCACTTCGCACCCGTTGGAGTTCTCCGACAGCCTGATCCAGGCCCACGCCGACGTGCCGGAACTGGTCAAGCATCTGCATTTACCGGTGCAATCGGGTTCCGACCGGATTCTCGCGGCGATGAAACGCAACCACACCGCGCTGGAGTACAAATCCAAGCTGCGCAAACTGCGTGCCGCCGTGCCGGGGATCTGCATCAGCTCGGACTTCATCGTCGGTTTCCCCGGCGAGACCGAGAAAGATTTCGAACAGACCATGAAGCTGATTGCCGACGTCGGTTTCGACTTCTCTTACTCTTTCGTTTATAGCCAGCGTCCGGGCACACCGGCTGCCGATCTGGCCGACGAGACCCCGGAAGAGTTGAAGAAGGAGCGCCTGAACGCGCTGCAACATCGCCTGAATCAGCAAGGCTTCGAGATCAGCCGACAAATGGTCGGTTCCGTTCAGCGCATTCTGGTGACCGATTATTCGAAGAAAGACCCGGGCGAGCTGCAAGGGCGTACCGAGAATAATCGTATCGTCAACTTCCGCTGCGACAATCCAACCCTGATTGGCCAGTTCGCCGACGTGCACATCGACGCGGCACAACCGCACTCGCTGCGTGGCTCGCTGATTCAGTAACAGCAAAAGATCGCAGCCTTCGGCAGCTCCTACATGGATCGCATTCTCCTGTAGGAGCTGCCGAAGGCTGCGATCTTGACGGTCTCGACGCCAAGAATATTTAAGAGCTTTCGCACCCAGGCCTCTGGCGTTATCCTTGATTTCATCTTAATTGCCCCAGGGCGGCTAAATACGACCTTGAACGCACCCATAGAACCACATCGTTTTATTCTCGAGCCCTTTGAGGCACGCCGCTTCGCCAATCTGTGCGGGCAATTCGACGAGCATTTGCGCTTGATCGAACAGCGCCTGACCATCGAGATCCGCAACCGCGGAAACCAGTTCGAGCTGATCGGCGACCCCAAGCACACCACGTCTGCGGAAAACCTGCTGCGCCGCCTGTACCGGGAAACCAAGGGTACCGAGCTGTCGCCGGACCTCGTGCACCTGTTCCTGCAGGAATCAGCCGTCGTCGAGCTGGACAACCACGCCCCCGCCGAAGCCTCCGTCGCCCTGCGCACCAAGAAAGGCATGATTCGCCCACGCGGCTTGAATCAGTTGCGCTATGTGAAGGAAGTCCTCGGCAACGACATCAACTTCGGCATCGGTCCGGCCGGTACCGGCAAGACCTATCTGGCCGTGGCGTGCGCCGTCGATGCACTGGAACGCGAGCAGATCCGCCGCATCCTGCTGGTGCGCCCGGCGGTTGAAGCCGGTGAAAAACTCGGCTTCCTGCCCGGCGACCTGTCGCAGAAGATCGACCCGTACCTGCGCCCGCTCTACGACGCGCTCTACGAGATGCTCGGTTTTGAATACGTGGCCAAGCTGATCGAGCGCCAGGTGATCGAAGTCGCGCCGCTGGCCTACATGCGCGGTCGCACGCTGAACAACAGCTTCATCATCCTCGACGAGAGCCAGAACACCACCGTCGAACAGATGAAGATGTTCCTCACCCGTATCGGCTTTGGCTCTACGGCCGTCATCACCGGTGACATTACCCAGGTCGACTTGCCGAAAGGCACCAAGTCAGGCCTGCACCATGTGATCGAAGTGCTGAAAGACGTGCCAGGCATCAGCTTCACCCACTTCCAGCCTAAAGACGTCGTGCGCCATCCTTTGGTCCAGCGGATCGTCGAAGCCTATGAGCGCTTCGAAAACCGTGACGAAGCACCCAAGGAAACCTCGCGAAATGCTTGAGCTAGACCTGCAAATCGCGACCGAAGCGCACGCGCCGAGTGAGGCCGACTTTCGTCTGTGGTGCGAACTGGCCCTGCGCCAGCGCACCGCCGACTCGGAAATGACCATTCGTCTGGTCGACGAGGAAGAAGGCCGCGAGCTCAATCACACCTGGCGCCATAAGGATTACGCGACCAACGTCCTGTCGTTCCCTGCCGAAGTGCCCGACGAGTTTCTCGATATCCCGCTGCTCGGCGATCTGGTGATCTGCGTGGCCGTGGTCGAGCGTGAAGCTGCCGAGCAAGGCAAGGAACTAAAGGCCCATTGGGCACATCTGGTCATTCACGGTTGCTTGCATCTGCTCGGTTACGACCATATAGATGACGAGGAAGCCGAAGAAATGGAAGCACTGGAACGCGAGTTGCTTGCCGAATTGGGTTATCCCGATCCGTACGCGGACGACGAAACCGAAACATCCCCTATCGTTACAACAAAGGATTCAGAGTAATCGCTATGAGCGAAGATCGATCGAGCAACGGGCAGAAGTCATGGCTGGGTAAACTGACCCAGGCTTTTGCCCACGAGCCGAAGAACCGTCAGGAGCTCCTCGAGCTGCTGCGTGATGCACATCAGAACAAACTGCTGGACAGCGAAGCGCTGGCCATCGTCGAAGGCGCCATTCAGGTAGCTGACCTGCAAGTACGCGACATCATGGTGCCGCGCTCGCAGATGATCAGCATCAAGGCGACCCAGACACCGCGTGAATTCCTCCCGGCCGTGGTCGACTCGGCCCACTCGCGCTATCCGGTCATCGGCGAAAGCCATGACGATGTGATGGGCGTGCTGCTGGCCAAGGATCTGCTGCCGCTGATCCTCAAGGAAAACGGCGACAGCTTCAACATCAAGGATCTGCTGCGCCCGGCCACGTTCGTGCCGGAGTCCAAGCGCTTGAACGTGTTGCTGCGTGAATTCCGCGCCAACCACAACCACATGGCCATCGTCATCGACGAATACGGCGGTGTGGCAGGTCTGGTGACCATCGAAGACGTGCTGGAACAGATCGTCGGCGACATCGAAGACGAGCACGACGTCGAAGAGGACAGCTACATCAAACCGCTGCCCAGTGGCGACTTCCTGATCAAGGCGTTGACGCCGATCGAGAACTTCAACGAGTTCTTCGACAGCGAGTTCTCCGACGACGAGTTCGACACCGTCGGCGGTCTGGTGATGAGCGCGTTCGGGCACTTGCCAAAACGCAACGAAATCACTGAAATCGGCGCCTATCGTTTCCGCATCCTGAACGCCGACAGCCGTCGGATTCACTTGCTGCGACTGACCCCAATCGCCCGGTAAAAAATCTAAGGACTGAAATGCGCTGGACAACCCGCCCCGGCTGGCCCGGTAATCTGCTGGCCGTGGCGGCCGGTGCAATCACCACCTTCGCTCTGGCACCGTTCAATATCTGGCCGCTGGCTTTGCTCGCGGTCGGTCTGTTCTATGCCGGTTTGCGCGAGCTGAGTCCGCGTCAGGCACTGGGCCGTGGCTGGTGCTTCGGTTTTGGCCTGTTCGGCGCCGGCACCAGCTGGATCTATTACAGCATTCACCATTTCGGCGGCGCTTCGGTGCTGCTGGCCGGGTTCCTGATGCTGCTGTTTACCGCCGCGATTGCCTGGTTCTTCGCCCTGCCCGCCTGGATTTGGGCGCGCTGGTTGCGCCGTAACGAGGCTCCGGTGGCCGATGCCTTGGCATTTGCCGCGCTGTGGGTGGCTCAGGAAATGTTTCGTGGCTGGTTTCTTACCGGTTTCCCGTGGCTGTACTCGGGTTACAGCCAGCTCGACGGCCCGCTGTCGGGGCTCGCGCCAGTCGGCGGTATGTGGCTGGTAGGGTTCGTTCTGGCATTGACGGCGGCGCTGATCTACAACGCGCCGCGCTTGCTGCAAAGCGGTCGTAAAGGGTTCGTCGTTGCCGGCCTGCTGCTGTTGATCGGGCCGTGGATCGCCGGTATTGCGCTCAAGGGCCACGCCTGGACCAGCCCGTCCGGCGCACCATTAAGCGTTGCGGCGATTCAGGGCAACGTTGCACAAAGCATGAAATGGGATCCGGCCGAGCTCAATGCGCAATTGGCGCTGTACCGCGATTTGAGCTTTCGTTCAAAACCGGTCGACTTGCTGATCTGGCCAGAAACCGCCGTGCCGGTGCTCAAGGAGTCCGCCGAGGGCTACCTGAGCATGATGGGTAACTTTGCCGCCGAGCGTAAATCGGCGCTGATCACCGGCGTGCCGATTCGCGAAACGGTTCGTCACGAACGACGCTTCTTCAACGGCATCACTGTGGTGGGCGAAGGCGATGGCACTTACCTGAAGCAGAAATTGGTGCCGTTCGGTGAATACGTGCCGTTGCAGGACATCCTGCGTGGCTTGATCGCGTTCTTTGATTTGCCGATGTCCGACTTCGCTCGCGGCCCGGCCGATCAGGCGCTGCTGCAAGCGAAGGGTTATCAGATTGCGCCGTTCATCTGTTACGAAGTGGTGTACCCGGATTTCGCCGCCGGTCTGTCGGCACGCAGCGATCTGTTGCTGACGATCAGTAACGACACCTGGTTCGGCACCTCGATTGGCCCCCTGCAACATTTGCAGATGGCGCAGATGCGTGCGCTTGAGGCCGGTCGCTGGATGATCCGTGCGACCAACAACGGCGTTACCGGATTGATCAACCCGTTCGGGCAGATCACCGAGCAGATTCCGCAGTTCGAACAGGGCATTTTGTATGGTGAAGTGGTGCCGATGCACAACCTGACACCGTATCTGCAATATCGCTCGTGGCCGCTGATGATTGTCTGCTTGCTGCTGTTTGGCTGGGCACTGATGGCGAGCCGGATGTCGAAAACCCTTTAAAGCAAAAGATCGCAGCCTGCGGCAGCTCCTACAGGGAAAAATACAAATCTCATGTAGGAGCTGCCGCAGGCTGCGATCTTTTGCTCTTCAGCGGTAAAACAGCGAATACCCCACCTGCCCCACCGCTTCATTCAACAACTGCCCGCTCTGCCAGATCGATTTGAATTCCGGCAACCAGCCACCAAACGGTCGGGCGTTATCAGTGCCCAAAAAACCCACCGGCGCCGGCACCACTTCAAATCCTGCCTGCTGAAAACTCCACACCGAACGCGGCATGTGCCAGGCCTGCGTGACCACGACCACACGCTTGATCCCCTGCGGCAACAAAATATCGGCGCTGAACTTGGCGTTTTCCCACGTGGTACGGCTTTCACCTTCCTGCCAGCGCACCGTTACACCGAAATCGTCGAGTAACGAATCCGCCATCAACTTCGCCTCGGTCGGCGGCGTGCCGTAATGCAAACCACCGCTGGTCAGGATCGGCAAGCCCGACGCCTTGGCCAGCCGCGCCGCATAACGCTGACGCTCAAGCCCGACACCGGTGGGTTGATCCTCGCCCCAGGCGAGATCACCCCGTTCGCGCCCGGAACCCAACACCACAATCGCATCGGCGCGTTGTGCCAGCGTCGCCCACTCTGCGCGGGCCAACGGCGGTTCACGCTCCAGCGCCTTGGCGCTCCACTGCACGACGACTGGCAGGCTCATCAGCCAGAACCCGCCCAAACCCATGGCAAAACACACACCGGCCAGGCGCGGGCGTGAGCGACGCAGCCACCATGCGACCAACAGCAGCAATAAAAAAATGCCGGGAGGCAATAAAAGTTGTTTGATGAAATAACGAAAGGTCATCGGGCATCTCCAGAGATGCCCGAAGCCTAAGTGGGTTAATAAAACGCGACAACCGATAGGTTGGGATCCTGTTGAAAAAGATCCGTTTTTTGACCTGCCATGCGCTTACTTGGCCTGCAGAGAGCGAACCTTCATGGTGTCTCTGCCGGGCGCCTTGTCCTTGAGCCAGATGACCTTGGCCGAATGTGCTGCATCGAGCTGCTTCACTGCTTGCGAGAGGCATCCATGCGTTTCACGTTCACTGCGATCCAGATAGGCCTTGACCAGTTTGAACTCGGCGGGGCTCAAGCCACGCAATTCCAGTTCCAGGGGGCGCTCATCGCGCAGCCGGTCAGCGGTTTTTACGGCGTCCAGGGCCATACCCAGACGATCGATCAATCTTTCGTACAGCTCGGGTTTCGTTACGTTTTTTTTCCGTTGCTCCACCATCCCTCACCTCATTGAAGATAAGACTCACTCCCCAGTTAGAGCTTAGCTTCGCTGTACAAACCGGCGGTACGCCGCGACCAACGGCCCCCGGTACATGTATTGCGGCGTATGTAGCTGTAATCAGGGTTTCCCTAGGCCAAGCGCGGTCATGTATGCTACGGCGCTTCCTGTAATTCCACTTCCAGCTCGTCCGGGCCAACCCCGGAACCTGCGTTGAAGAGGATTAGGCCACCCCTATCCAGTACAAAAGTAGCCATGCACGAACAATATCAGCCCCGTGAAATTGAAGCCGCCGCCCAGTCGTTCTGGGACGAGCAAAAGTCCTTTGAAGTCAGTGAACAGCCAGGCAAGGAAACTTTCTACTGCCTGTCGATGTTCCCTTACCCCAGCGGCAAGCTACACATGGGGCACGTGCGCAACTACACCATCGGCGACGTGATCTCCCGCTATCAGCGCATGCAAGGCAAGAACGTTCTGCAACCGATGGGTTGGGACGCCTTCGGCATGCCGGCAGAAAACGCCGCGATGAAAAACAACGTAGCGCCCGCCAAGTGGACCTACGAAAACATCGCTTACATGAAGTCGCAACTGCGCAGCCTTGGCCTCGCGGTCGACTGGTCGCGCGAAGTGACCACCTGCAAGCCGGATTACTACCGCTGGGAACAATGGCTGTTCACTCGCCTGTTCGAAAAAGGTGTGATCTACCGTAAAAACGGCACCGTGAACTGGGACCCGGTCGACCAGACCGTTCTGGCCAACGAACAGGTCATCGACGGTCGCGGCTGGCGTTCCGGCGCGCTGATCGAAAAGCGCGAAATCCCGATGTACTACTTCAAGATCACCGCCTATGCGGATGAACTGCTGGAGAGCCTCGACGAACTGACTGGCTGGCCGGAACAGGTCAAGACCATGCAGCGCAACTGGATCGGCAAATCCCACGGCATGGAAGTGCAGTTCCCGTACAACGTCGACTCGATCGGCGAAGCCGGCACTCTCAAAGTCTTCACTACCCGTCCCGACACCCTGATGGGCGCGACCTATGTCGCCGTCGCTGCCGAGCACCCGCTGGCCACCCTGGCCGCGAAAAACAACCCTGAACTGCAAGCGTTCATCGCTGAATGCAAGGGCGGCAGCGTTGCCGAAGCCGACGTCGCCACGCAAGAGAAAAAAGGCCTGCCGACCGGCCTGTTCGTCGAGCATCCGCTGACGGGTGAAAAGCTGCCGGTGTGGGTCGCCAACTATGTACTGATGCACTACGGCGATGGCGCTGTAATGGCGGTACCGGCGCACGACGAGCGCGATTTCGAATTCGCCCACAAGTACAGCCTGCCGGTGAAATCGGTGGTGCGTACCAGCTCTGGCGAGACCAACCCGGCCCCGTGGCAAGATGCCTACGGCGAGCACGGCACGCTGATCAACTCCGGCGAATTCGACGGTCTGGACTTCGCTGGCGCGTTCGATGCCATGGAAGTCGCGCTGATCAAGAAAGAACTCGGCGCCTCGCGCACCCAGTTCCGCCTGCGCGACTGGGGTATCAGCCGCCAGCGTTACTGGGGCTGCCCGATCCCGATCATCCACTGCGACACTTGCGGTGACGTGCCGGTGCCGGAAGATCAACTGCCTGTCGTCCTGCCGGAAGACGTGGTGCCGGACGGCGCCGGTTCGCCGCTGGCGCGCATGCCTGAGTTTTACGAGTGCACCTGCCCGAAATGCGGCCAGCCTGCCAAGCGTGAAACCGACACCATGGACACCTTCGTCGAGTCGTCGTGGTACTACGCCCGTTACGCCTCGCCGCACTTTGAAGGTGGCCTGGTGGAAAAATCCGCAGCCGATCACTGGCTGCCGGTCGACCAGTACATCGGCGGTATCGAACACGCGATTCTGCACCTGCTCTACGCGCGCTTCTTCCACAAGCTGATGCGCGATGAAGGTCTGGTGAGTTCCAACGAACCGTTCAAGAACCTGCTGACCCAAGGCATGGTGATCGCCGAAACCTACTATCGTCGCGAAGCCAACGGTGCCTACACCTGGTTCAACCCGGCGGACGTGGAACTCGAGCGTGACAGCAAAGCCAAGGTCATCAGCGCCAAGCTGAAATCCGACGGTCTGCCGGTGGAAATCGGCGGCACCGAGAAGATGGCCAAGTCGAAGAACAACGGCGTCGACCCACAGTCGATGATCGATCAGTTCGGCGCCGACACTTGCCGCCTGTTCATGATGTTCGCTTCGCCGCCTGACATGAGCGCGGAATGGTCCGACTCCGGCGTCGAAGGTTCGCACCGTTTCCTCAAGCGCGTCTGGCGTCTGGCGCAAGCCCACGTGACCCTGGGCTTGCCAGGCAAACTGGATGTCGCCGGCCTGAACGACGAGCAGAAAACCGTACGCCGTTCGATCCACCTGGCCATCAAGCAGGCTAGCCACGACGTCGGCCAGAACCACAAATTCAACACCGCCATCGCCCAGGTGATGACGCTGATGAACGTGCTGGAAAAAGCCGCGCAAGGCACCGAACAGGATCGCGCACTGCTGCAGGAAGGCCTGGAAGCGGTAACGCTGCTGCTGGCACCGATCACTCCGCACATCAGCCATGAGCTGTGGAATCAATTGGGTCATGCTGAACCGGTGATCGACGCAGGCTGGCCGGCGGTGGACGAAAGTGCACTGGTACAGGACAGCCTGACCCTGGTTATCCAGGTCAACGGCAAGTTGCGTGGCCAGATCGAAATGCCGGCCAGCGCCACCCGCGAAGAAGTCGAAGCCGCCGCGCGCACCAACGAAAACGTGCTGCGTTTCGTCGACGGACTGACCATTCGCAAGGTGATCGTGGTTCCGGGCAAACTGGTCAACATCGTCGCCAGCTAAATTGGATTGGGCGTCAGGTCCGCCTGACGCACTGTAAAACCTTTCGGGCCGCAAGGTCGGCCCACATGGTTTCAAGGGGAGCAACACAATGATCAAACGCAATCTGCTGGTGATGGGCCTCGCTGTTCTGCTGAGCGCCTGCGGTTTCCAGCTGCGTGGCACTGGCACCACCGAACTGACGATCAAGGAGCTCGACCTGAGCGCACGCAACGCCTACGGCGAGACCGTCACCGAGCTGCGTCAGGTGCTCGAGTCCAGCGGCGTCAAGGTATACAGCGGTGCACCGTACAAGCTGTACCTGGCTGACGAGCAGGAAAACCAGCGTATTCTCAGCTACGCCGGTGCCGGCCGTACTGGCGAATATCAGGTCAATACCGTCCTGAACTACGACATCATTGGCGAACACAACCTGAACCTGCTGAGCAGCAAGCTCGAAGTGCAGAAGGTGTTCATCCACGACGGCAACAACCTGGTCGGCTCCGATCAGGAAGCCAACGACGCCCGTCGTGAAACCCGTCGCGAACTGGTTCAACGCATGATGCTGCGCCTGCAACAGCTGACTCCGGCGCAACTGGAGCAACTGCAGCAAGCGGCCAACGACCGCGCCAAGGCTGAAGCCGACGCGCTGCAAGCGGCACAGAAGGCTGAAGCGGAAACCCCGCGCCAGTCGCCGCTCGAAATACCCAAGCAGTAAGACGTTCGGGGCGCTCAGGCGCCCCGTTCGGTATTTCTTATGAAGCTCGCTCCCGCTCAACTCGGTAAACACCTGCAAGGCGCCCTCGCGCCGGTCTACATCATCAGCGGCGATGACCCGCTGTTGTGCCAGGAGGCTGCCGACGCCATCCGCAGTGCTGCTCGCCAGCAAGGTTTCGACGAACGCCAGGTCTTTGCTGCCGACGCCAATTTCGATTGGGGCACGTTGCTGCAGGCCGGCGCGAGCATGTCGTTGTTCGCGGAAAAACGCCTGCTGGAACTGCGCCTGCCTTCGGGCAAACCCGGTGACAAAGGCGCCGCGGCCTTCATCGAATATTGCTCACGCCCTGCCGAAGACACGGTGCTGCTGATCAGCCTGCCCAAGCTCGATGGCAGCGCGCAGAAAACCAAGTGGGGCAAGGCACTGGTTGAAGGTCAGCAGACCCAGTTCATCCAGATCTGGCCGGTGGACGCCAATCAGTTGCCGAGCTGGATTCGGCAGCGCCTGTCGCAGGCCGGTTTGTCGGCCAGCCAGGACGCGGTCGAATTGATTGCTGCACGCGTCGAGGGCAATTTGCTCGCGGCCGCGCAGGAAATCGAAAAGCTCAAGTTGATGGCCGAAGGTGGCCAGATCACCGTCGAAACCGTGCAGGCCGCAGTGGCCGACAGTGCCCGTTTCGACGTCTTCGGACTGACCGATGCCGTACTCAACGGCGAACCGACCCATGCACTGCGCATGCTCGAAGGGCTACGCGGTGAAGGCGTCGAGCCACCGGTGATTCTCTGGGCGCTGGCGCGGGAGTTGCGCCTGCTGGCCAATATCTCGTTGCAGTACAGCCAGGGCACGCCGCTGGACAAGTGCTTTAGCCAGGCAAAACCACCGGTCTGGGACAAGCGCAAACCGCTGATGAGCAAAGCCTTGCAACGCTATACGGCGCAACGCTGGGCACAGCTGTTGCTCGAAGCGCAGCGCATCGATGCGCAGATCAAAGGCCAGGCTACCGGCTCGCCGTGGATGAGCCTGAGTCGCTTGGCGTTGTTGATGGCTGGCCAGCGACTTTCACTGCCTGCCGAATAAGATCAAAAGATCGCAGCGTGCCGCAGCTCCTACATAGATTGGTGTAGGAACTGCGGCACGCTGCGATCTTTTGACTTTTGTTTAGCATGAGCAGATTATTTGCCGCGCAAAACCCACTCACACGAGAGAACCCTCATGAGCAAAAAGCCATCGAAACATGGCCCCAACAAGGCCAAATCCATCATCGCCCAACCGCTGTTCCGCAGCCGCCAGGAACAACCGAACAAGGGCAAAGGCAGCTACCGCCGCGAAGCCTTCCAGTCTAAAAGCTGGGAGGCTTCTTACTTTCTGGCTGCCTGAAGCGCAGTACCCCCCGGTCATGTTAAGGTCTGCATCTGATTCGTTTCCCCTGGAACTGTGCATGCCCCTAAGTCTTTCCCGTCGTTGGCCTGTTCGCCATTCGATCGCTGCAGCAAGCTTCGTTCTGCTTGTCGCCTGTGCGGAAAAACCCACCGCCGCCGACGCGCAACCTCTTCAAGCCGCTCCAGTCGCCACGGCCCCAGCGATCATTCCGCCGGTAGTGCCGTCCGCCGACCCTCTCGATCTTCAGCCGACCCAGACCTTTGCCGAGTGGCAGGCAGGTTTCCGCAAGGACGCACTGGCCGCCGGGATTCGTCCTGAGCTGTTTGATCGCGCCTTCGCCAATGTCAGTTTCGACGCCAGCGTGATTCGCGCCGACCGCAGCCAGCCAGAATTTTCTCGCCCGGTGTGGGAATACCTCGACGGCGCGCTATCGCCACTGCGCGTGCGTAAAGGCCAGGCCTTGATCGACCAGTACGCCGATATTCTGCAAAGCATCGAACAGCGTTATGGCGTCGACCGTCAGGCGCTCGTTTCGGTATGGGGCATGGAAAGCAATTTCGGCCAGTTCCAGGGCAGCAAATCGGTGATCAACTCGCTGGCCACCCTGGCCTACGAAGGTCGCCGTCCGGGCTTTGCCCATGCGCAATTGATCGCGGCGCTGCAGATCCTGCAACAGGGCGATATCACACCGGAGAAGATGCTCGGCTCCTGGGCCGGCGCGATGGGCCAGACCCAGTTCATTCCGACCACCTACAACACCCACGCCGTGGACTTCGACGGTGACGGTCGGCGCGACATCTGGGGCAGCCCGGCCGACGCGCTGGCGTCCACTGCGCATTACTTGCAAAGCTCTGGCTGGCAACGCGGTCAGCCTTGGGGCTTCGAAGTGCAACTGCCGAGCAGTTTCAACTACACACTGGCTGACGGTGCGATTCGCAAGAGCGTTGCCGAATGGCGTCAACTCGGCGTGACTCTGCCCAATGGCGGTCAGGTGCCAGCAGGCTCTGAGCAACTGTCTGCCGCCCTGCTGCTGCCGGCGGGTTATCGTGGGCCGGCATTCCTGATCCTCGACAACTTCCGGGCGATCCTCAAGTACAACAATTCGTCGTCGTACGCGTTGGCAGTAAGCTTGTTGTCCGAGCGCTTCAATGGCGGCGGCTTGATCAGTGGCAACTGGCCGAAAGATGATCTGCCGCTGAGCCGCAGCGAGCGCATTGAGCTGCAGAACCTGCTGAGCGCGCGCAATTACGATGCGGGCACGGCGGACGGGATTATCGGCGCCAATACGCGCAAGGCGATTCGCAGTGCGCAGCAGTCGTTTGGCTGGCCGGCGGACGGCTATCCGACGCATAAGTTGCTGGAAAGCCTGCGCACGCAGTAAAGCCAGATCAAAAGATCGCAGCCTGCGGCAGCTCCTACATTGGAATGCGTTACTTGTAGGAGCTGCCGCAGGCTGCGATCTTTTGCTTTACCGGGTCACGACATCCTGCTCGAGCATCAATTCCTTCTTGCCGGCGTCCAGCCGCACCAGCGCGCCCATCGGCAGCGTCAGGTTCGGATCGCAATGCCCGCTGCGCCAGCCCGACAGCACCGGAATCCGCAGCGGCGCAAAAGTCTGCTTGAGCAACCGATTCAGTGCCGCGACGTCCACTCCCGCCACGTCGCCGACCAGCACACCGCGCAGCTTCGCCAGCTTGCCGGCCAGGCGCATCTGCGTCAGCAAGCGGTCGATGCGATACAGCGGCTCGTTGATATCTTCGATCAGCAGAATCACCCCTTCGACATCAATCTCGTAAGGCGTCCCTAACGTAGCGGCAATCATCGCCAGGTTGCCGCCGAGCAAGCGTCCATGGGCGATACCGGACTCCACCGTGGTCAACGGATAAGCCACCGGATGACTGAGCACACTCCCCGCCTTCAACTGGCCGCGCAGCATGGCGAAGAACGAAGTGACGGTCGGCGGCTGCTTGTCACCGAGCAGATCGGCGTTGAGCAAAGGCCCGTGAAAGGTCACAAACCCTGCGTAGCGGCTGATGGCCAGGTGCAGCGCGGTGATGTCGCTGTAGCCGACAAATGGCTTGGCGTTGCGACTCAGCAGATCGTAGTCGATGCGGTCCAGCAGCCGTGGCGTACCGTAGCCACCGCGCAGGCAGATGATCGCGTCCACTTCGGGGTCGGCGAACGCGGCGTGCAGATCGTTGAGGCGCACGTCATCGCTGCCAGCCAGATAGCCGTCCTTCTCGTAGACGCCAGGAAATACTTTCAGCCCATAACCGCGGGCGCGCATCCATTGCACTGCCTTGTCGGTATCCAGCGCACCGGGACCGGCCGGCGCGATCACGCCGATCAGCCCTTCTGACGGCAGCGCCGGCACAGGCTTATGCGGAAAAAGGGTATGGGTCGGTCGAACGGTCATCCATGGATCTCCCTGTGTGAAGTCATGCACACACAGTAGTCAGGAACGGGGACAAACAGAAGAGGCTGCGTCGCCCCGCAAGTTGCAGGAAAAGTCGGCGTCTGGCGTAGGACAGGCAAAAAAATGCCCGCCGGGCTGCAAAGCCTCGGCGGGCATCTTTCATTCAGCGCTGAATCAGGAACCCATCAACTCAGCCTTGACCAGCTTCGCCTGCTCGTCGGCATGGTACGAAGAACGTACCAGAGGGCCGGAAGCGACGTTCTTGAAGCCCATCTTGTAACCTTCCTCGGCGAACCAGGCGAAGGTGTCTGGGTGCACGAAACGCTGTACCGGCAAGTGGCTGCGCGACGGTTGCAGGTACTGACCGAGGGTCAGCATGTCGATGTCGTGTTCGCGCATGCGCTTCATCACTTCGATGACTTCTTCGTCGGTCTCGCCCAGACCCAGCATCAAGCCGGACTTGGTCGGAATGTGCGGCATCATCTGCTTGAAGCGTTGCAGCAAGGTCAGCGACCACTGGTAATCCGAACCCGGACGCGCAGCCTTGTACAGGCGCGGCACGGTTTCCAGGTTGTGGTTGAACACATCCGGCGGCTCGGCGGCGGTGATTTCCAGGGCAACGTCCATGCGGCCACGGTAATCCGGGACCAGCGTCTCCAGCTGCACGTTCGGCGACAGCTTGCGGATTTCGCGGATGCAGTCGGCAAAGTGCTGGGCACCGCCGTCACGCAGGTCGTCGCGGTCAACCGAGGTGATCACCACGTACTTGAGCTTGAGGTCGGCGATGGCGATGGCCAGGCTTTCCGGCTCGTTGACGTCCAGTGGCTTCGGACGACCGTGGCCGACGTCGCAGAACGGGCAGCGACGGGTGCAGATGTCACCCATGATCATGAAGGTCGCGGTGCCGCCGGAGAAGCACTCACCCAGGTTCGGGCAGGACGCTTCTTCGCAGACGCTGTGCAGCTTGTGTTTGCGCAGCAGGCTCTTGATCCGGTCGACTTCCGGCGAAACCGGGATGCGTACACGAATCCAGTCAGGCTTCTTCGGCAGTTCGGTGGTCGGAATGATCTTTACCGGGATGCGTGCAACCTTCTCGGCGCCGCGCAGCTTGACGCCGGCTTCTACCTTGGGACGCGGGGCCGGGCGCTCGGTCACGTCGAGCGTCGGGATCATGGTTTGCACTGCATCAGTAGTCATATCAGTCGATTCCGCCCGTCAGGGTCGTCTGCTCAGCATAGTCGAGGTGTTTGACGAGCTGCGCGCGCAGCCGGGCACTTACCTCGGCAAATTCAATCGATCCTGCATGGTCGCTCAGCTGGGTCATCGCCAGCCCGGCATAGCCGCAGGGATTAATCCGTCGAAACGGTTCCAGGTTCATATCCACGTTCAGGGCCAGGCCATGAAAGGAGCAACCGTGGCGAATCCGCAAACCCAGAGAAGCGATTTTCGCTCCATCGACATAGACGCCGGGAGCATCTGGCTTGGCTGCGGCGGTCACGCCGTAGCTGGCCAGCAGTTCGATCAGGCACTGTTCCATGCGACTGACCAGATCACGTACGCCGAAACCCAGCTTGCGCACGTCCAGCAACAGGTAAGCCACCAATTGGCCGGGGCCATGATATGTCACCTGCCCGCCGCGATCGACCTGTACCACCGGGATATCGCCCGGCAGCAGCAAATGTTCGGCCTTGCCGGCCTGGCCCTGCGTGAACACCGGCGGGTGTTCGACGAGCCAGATTTCGTCAGCGGCATCGCTGCCGCGTTCGTTGGTAAAGCGTTGCATGGCATGCCAGACCGGCTCGTAAGCCATCTGGCCGAGCTCACGAAAGCCCAGCGTGCCCGGCATCACAGCACCATGTGCACAAAACCGGTCGCCCGCAGTTCGCTGTTGATGTTGTACAGCTGATCCTGATCGGTCGCGACGATGTGCAACTGGATAGTGGTGTACTTGCCGTTGGTGCTTTGACGCTCGTCGATGCGCTCATCATTGATGGCCGCGTGTTTCTTGACGATGTCGATGATCTTGTCTTTGTTGCCAACGCCCGTATCGCTGATCACCTTAATCGGATAATCAGTCTGGGGGAATTCGATCTTTGGCGCCTTTACTTCGGTATCGGTCATGGCGTAACGGCCTCTTGAGCGCAAGCCGTGATAACGCGCATGGCCCCGCTCCGGATCGGGGCGGGGCCATGCAGGTCAACACAAATCAGTTGAACAAGCCGTAGAAGAATAGACGGATGCTATCCCACATGCGGCGGAAGATACCACCCTCCTCGACGCCATCCAGAGCGATCAGGTCAGCGCTGTGCACGACCTTGTCTTCCAGTTTGACTTCGACTTTACCGATCACGTCGCCCTTGGCGATTGGCGCAACCAGTTGCGGGTTCATGGTCATGCTCGCAGCGAGCTTCTTCAGCTGGCCTTTTGGCAGGGTCATGGTCAGGTCTTCAGCCAGGCCGGCCTTGACTTGATTGGTGGTGCCTTTCCACACCGGGGCCTGAGCCAGTTCGGTGCCCTTCTGATAGAAGGTCTGGGTTTCGAAGAAGCGGAAGCCATAAGTCAGCAGCTTCTGGGTTTCAGCGGCGCGGGCCACTTCGCTGTTGGTGCCGAACACCACGGCGATCAGGCGCTGGCCGTCACGTACAGCCGAGGACACCATGCAGTAGCCGGCTTCGTCGGTGTGACCGGTTTTCAGGCCGTCGACGGTCTTGTCGCGCCACAGCAGCAGGTTGCGGTTAGGCTGCTTGATGCCGTTCCAGAAGAACTCTTTCTGCGAGTAGATCGCGTAGTGAGCCGGGTCTTCGTGGATGATCGCGCGCGCCAGGATCGCCATGTCGTGAGCCGACGAGTAGTGCTCAGGGTTTGGCAGACCGGTCGGGTTCATGAAGTGGGAATTGGTCATGCCCAGATCAGCCACAGTCTTGTTCATCAGGTCGGCGAACGCATCTTCGCTACCGGCGATGTGCTCGGACAGCGCAACGCTGGCGTCGTTGCCGGACTGAATGATGATGCCGTGCAGCAAGTCGCTGACAGTGACCTGCGAGCCGACTTTGATGAACATCCGCGAACCGCCGGTGCGCCAGGCGTTTTCGCTGACGGTCACTGGATCGTTTTCACCGATCTGGCCACGACGGATTTCCAGCGTAGCAATGTACGCGGTCATCAGTTTGGTCAGGCTGGCCGGTGGCAGACGCTGGTCGCCATTGTTCTCGACCAGCACGTTGCCGCTGCTGGCGTCCATCAGAACGTAGGCTTTGGCGGCCAGTTGTGGTGGCGACGGCATCATCTCGGCCGCGAAGGCGGCTGGCGAGAGGAGCAGCGGGACTAGCAGACACAGGCGTTTGGCAAAGGTGGTGATGTTCATCCGTCTCTCGAAATCGCTAATGGAAACTGTCCTTGCGGACAAAATTTAATCAGATGACTTTCTAACGAGCCATCGCGTGTTCAGTTGCTCACTCCAGTCACCCTTGCCGGGCTTTTGTTCTTCGACGAGCCAACAACCTGATTCACCCCCCAATCGCTGGTGAATCGTCAATCAAGTTCTACGTTTTACTTACTCGGTGACCACGCTTGGCGAACCAAGGTTGGCCAGGCGCACGCTGTTCTGCACCTGGGCAATTTCACCCGGCGAGCCGATCGGCCCCAGGCGTACCCGGTGCAGAGTCTGTTGATTGCGCACGATCGAGCTGATGAACACCGGAGCGCTCACCATCCCGCTGAGCTTCGACCTCAGGAGTTCTGCAGCGTCCGGGTTGGCGAACGCGCCCACCTGCAGATACTGGCCAGTTGCTGTTGCAGAAGCGTTTTTTTTTGCACTCATCGGCACGGGGACGGTGTCAGAGGCATGTTGTTGCGGTGGCGGCGTCCATTGCTCGACGGTGCCGGCCGACGCCGTGATCACCGGAGCGCTGTTCTGCGCGACCTGCGGCTCGTTGAGCATCAACGGTGCCGGACGGCCCTTGGCGGCCCAATATTGCTGCGGATCGATGCCTTCGACCTTGACCCGCGCGGTGCCGGTTTCGGCGTAACCGAGTTTCTTCGCGGCGGCGTAGGACAAGTCGATGATGCGATCGGAATAGAACGGCCCACGGTCGTTGACCCGCAGGATCACTGTGCGGTTGTTGTCCAGGTTGGTCACCCGAACGTAACTTGGCAATGGCAAAGTCTTGTGGGCGGCGCTCATGCCGTAGAGGTCGTAGACCTCGCCGTTGGCGGTGTTCTGACCATGAAACTTGGTGCCGTACCAGGAAGCTGTGCCGGAAGCGACGTAGGTCTTCGATTCCTGCAGCGGAAAGTAGGTTTTGCCCAGCACGGTGTACGGGTTGGCCTTGTACGGGCCGGTGTGCAGGGTCGGGGTGGCATCGGGGATGCGCGATACGTCGACGTCCCACCACGGTGCGCCGTCTTTGTGCGCACGGTTGATGTCCAGACCCGGCTGCGCACGCACAGCGGTATTCGAGGTTTTCGGCGTTGGCGAACGGCTGGTCGAACAACTGGCGACCAATACTGCCAACGCAGCGAATGCCACCAGCTTCAGGGGTTTATTGTTAGGCAATGCCTGCATTACTTGACGCCCCGTGCTTGTACCAGCTGTTCAGACAGTTGATGTACGGCCATGGCGTACATCACGCTGCGGTTATAACGCGTGATCGCGTAGAAATTCTTCAGGCCCATCCAGTATTCAGGGCCGTTCTCGCCTTCGAGGCGAAATGCAGTCACCGGCATATCATCGCGCAGCGCATCATGACTTGACCAGCCCAGCGCCCGCAACTCTCCGACCGTCTTCGTCGGCTCGATGCCGGTGGTCAGGCCTTCGTCAACCTGATCGCCACGCACATCGGCGCGGCTGACCACTGGCTCACCGGCGACCCAGCCGTGACGCTTGAAGTAGCTCGCGACGCTGCCGATCGCATCGTCCGGGTTGTTCCATATATTGATGTGGCCGTCACCGTCGAAATCCACCGCATAGGCGCGAAAGCTGCTCGGCATGAACTGCGGCAAACCCATGGCCCCGGCGTACGAGCCTTTGAGGGTCAATGGATCGACCTGCTCTTCACGCGCCAGCAGCAGGAACTCACGCAGTTCCTTGCGGAAAAATTCGGCACGGGGAGGATAGTCGAAACCGAGCGTGGACAACGCATCGATCACCCGGTAATTACCGGTATTACGTCCGAAAAAGGTTTCAACGCCAATGATCGACACGATGACTTGTGCCGGTACGCCGTATTCCTGTTCGGCGCGAGCCAGCGTCGCCTCGTGCTGACGCCAGAAATCCACACCACGGGCAATGCGCGCATCGGTAATGAACATCGGGCGGTATTCTTTCCATTGCTTGACGCGCTCGGCGGGCCTGGAAATGGCGTCGAGAATCGCCTGCTTGCGCTGAGCCTCGCGGAACACCGCCATCAGTTGCTCACCGGCGAAACCATAGTCGCGGGTCATTTCACCGACGAACTCGGCCACCTGAGGCGAGCCTTCGTATTCGCCGGCCAGCGCCTCCTGCATGCTGCCCAGGAGGCCCATCAGGCCTACCACTGGCGCGCATCGAGTCGCCCAGCCACGCATTACTTGCATTGAACTCTTCACCTTATTCAAACCTGTGCGATCCACTTGCGATGGGTATGGATCGACATCAAAACCCCAAACGCTGACAGCAGCGTCACCAGCGAAGTTCCTCCGTAGCTAATGAACGGCAACGGCACCCCTACGACCGGCAACAGGCCACTGACCATACCGATGTTGACGAAAACGTAAACAAAAAACGTCATGGTCAACGAACCGGCGAGCAATTTGCCGAACAGCGTTTGTGCCTGGGCGGTAATCACCAGCCCCCGGCCAATCAACAACAGATAGATCAATAGCAGCGCGCAGATGCCCACCAGGCCGAACTCTTCGCCGAGTACGGCAATGATGAAGTCGGTGTGGCTTTCCGGCAGGAAGTCCAGGTGCGACTGGGTGCCGAGCAGCCAGCCCTTGCCGAAGACACCGCCGGAACCGATCGCCGCTTTCGACTGGATGATGTTCCAGCCGGTGCCCAGCGGATCGCTCTCAGGATCAAGGAATGTGAGGATTCGCTGCTTCTGGTAGTCGTGCATGATGAAAAACCACATCGCCACCGACACCGGGATCGCCGCCGCCAGCACGCTGAGAATCCAGCGCCAGCGCAGCCCGCCCATGAACAGCACGAACGCACCGCCCGCGAGGATCAGCAGCGAAGTGCCGAGGTCCGGCTGACGCACGATCAGCACGAACGGCACGCCGATCAGCATCAGGCTGATGCCGACGTGCTTGAGCTGCGGCGGCAAGGTGCGTTTGGACAGATACCAGGCGATGGTCGCCGGCATCAGGATCTTCATGAACTCCGAGGGCTGGAAACGAATCACCCCGGGAATGTTGATCCAGCGTGTGGCGCCCATGGCGTTGTGGCCCATGATGTCCACCACCATCAGCAACACCACACCGACCACATAACCGAGCGGCACCCAGCGCGCCATGAAACGCGGTTCGAGCTGGGCGATAACGATCATCGAGACCAGGCCGATACCAAACGATGTGGCCTGTTTGCCGAGCAGATCCCAGCTTTTGCCGCTCGCCGAATACAGCACGAACAGGCTGCCGGCGGCGAGGATCAGCAGCAGGATCAGCAACGGGCCATCGATATGCAGTCTTTGCAGCAACGTCGCACGGCGACGCATCACATCCTCACTGGAGAGCATGCGATCAAAGTTATTCATCACGGGCCGTAGCCTCCGCACTGATTGGGCTGGCGTATTCGGCCTTCAAACGTCCGTCCTGATCGAGCAGCCAGGCGTCCATGACCTGACGCACGACGGGCGCAGCGACGCCGGAACCGGACTCACCGTTCTCGACCATCACCGAGACCACGATTCGCGGGTCATCGGCCGGGGCAAATCCAACGAACAAGGCGTGGTCGCGGTGGCGTTCCTGAACCTTGGAGCGGTCGTACTTCTCACCTTGCTTGATCGCGACGACCTGGGCGGTACCCGACTTGCCGGCGATGCGGTATTGCGCACCGATGGCGGCTTTGCGCGCGGTACCGCGAGCACCGTGCATCACCTGCTGCATGCCGTGGTTGACCTTGTTCCAGTCCGACGGATCGCGCAGGACAATGTCCGGCATCGGGTTTTCGTCAACCGGCTTCACCCCTTCGAGGGATTTCGCCAGGTGCGGACGGTTCCACACGCCTTTGTTGGCCACCAGTGCCGTGGCCTGGGCCAGTTGCAGCGGGGTCGATTGCATGTAGCCCTGGCCGATCCCGAGAATCAGCGTTTCACCCGGGAACCACGCCTGTTTGCGCGTCGCCCGCTTCCATTCGCGCGACGGCATCAGGCCTGGAGATTCTTCGAACATGTCCAGCGAGACCTTCTGGCCGATGCCGAACTTGTTCATGTACGTCGACAACCGATCAATGCCGAGCTTGTGCGCCAGGTCATAGAAGTAGGTGTCGTTGGAACGCATGATCGCCGTGTCGAGGTCGACAAAGCCGTCACCGGTGCGGTTCCAGTTGCGGTATTTGTGATCGTAGTTGGGCAGCATGTAGTAGCCCGGGTCGAACACCCGGCTCGAAGCCGTGACTACGCCGGAATCAAGACCGGCAATCGCCACCGCCGGTTTGATCGTCGAACCCGGCGGATACAGACCGCGCAATACGCGGTTGAACAGCGGTCGGTCGATCGAGTCGCGCAACTCGGCGTACGCCTTGAAGCTGATGCCGGTAACGAACAGGTTCGGGTCGAAGCTCGGCTGACTGACCATCGCCAGCACTTCACCGGTCTTCGGATCGAGCGCAACCACGGCGCCACGACGCCCGCCCAGTGCAGCCTCGGCGGCTTCCTGCAACTTGATGTCGAGGCTGAGGACGATGTCCTTGCCGGGAATCGGATCGGTGCGCTTGAGCACGCGCAAGACGCGGCCACGGGCGTTGGTCTCGACTTCTTCGTAACCGACCTGACCGTGCAATTCCGGCTCGTAGAAACGCTCGATACCGGTTTTGCCAATGTGATGGGTGCCGCTGTAGTTGACCGGATCGAGGCTCTTCAGCTCTTTCTCGTTGATCCGCCCCATGTAACCCACCGAGTGCGCAAAATGCGCGCCCTGCGGGTAGTGACGGACCAGCTGCGCGACCACTTCCACGCCGGGCAGGCGGAACTGGTTCACGGCGATGCGGGCGATCTGCTCTTCAGTCAGCTCGAACAGGATCGGCACCGGCTCGAACGGCCGGCGGCCCTGACGCATGCGCTTCTCGAAAATCACCCGGTCCTCGGGCGTCAGCTCCAGCACTTCGACGATGACGTCGAGCACTTGCTGCCAGTCGCCGGAGCGCTCGCGGGTCATGCTCAGGCTGAAGCTTGGACGGTTGTCCGCCACCACCACGCCGTTGCGGTCGAAAATCAGCCCGCGCGTCGGCGGAATCGGCTGCACGTGGACGCGGTTGTTTTCCGACAGCGTCGAGTGGTACTCGTACTGGATCACCTGCAAGTAATACAGCCGCGCAATCAACACGCCGATCAGCATCACGATCGCAATGGCCCCGAACACGACGCGGCTACGCACCAGGCGTGCGTCCTTTTCGTGGTCCTTGATGCGGATCGGCTGAGACATGAGGGCAGGATTACTTGTGGTAAGGGTGACCGGACAACACGGTCCAGGCACGATACAACTGTTCGCCGATGAGGATCCGCACCAACGGGTGCGGCAACGTCAGCGGCGACAACGACCAGCGCTGATCGGCGCGGGCGCAGACTTCCGGCGCCAGCCCTTCCGGGCCACCGACCATGAAATTGACCGTGCGCGAATCCAGCCGCCAACGGTCGAGTTCGACCGCCAGTTGCTCGGTGCTCCAGGGCTTGCCGTGGACTTCCAGCGTGACGATCCGCTCGTTCGGCCCGACCTTGGCCAGCATGGCTTCGCCTTCCTGGCGGATGAAACGGGCCACGTCGGCATTCTTGCCACGGGTATTGAGCGGAATTTCCACCAGTTCCAGCGCCAGCTCGGACGGAAGACGCTTGGCATATTCATGCCAGCCTTCTTCCACCCACTTGGGCATGCGTGAACCGACGGCGATCAGGCGCAGTCGCACAGCAATCCCTTACAGCTGGTCTTTGTTGAGCTTGGTGAAATGCTCGTGGGTGTTTTCCGGGCTGTGGTGCTTGGCGTCGGCCGCACGGCTTTGCTCGGCACCGGCCCACAGGCGTTCCAGGTCATAGAACTGACGTGCCGAGGCAGTCATCATGTGCACGATCACCAGGTCCAGGTCCAACAGCACCCAGTCGCTGTCGCCCTTGCCTTCTTCGCCCAGCGGCTTGGCGCCCTGCTTTTTGACTTCTTCGCGAACCTTGTCGAGCATCGCGTTGATCTGGCGGTTGGAAGTACCGGTGGCGATGATCATGTAGTCCGTGATGCTCTGCTTGTCGCGAACATCGATGATCTGGATGTCTTGTGCCTTGACGTCTTCCAGGGCAGCTACGGCCAGCTTGACCAGTTCGTCGCCCTTCAGCGGCTCATTGGTATTGACCGGCTCTGGCAGCGGAGCGCTCTTGAATGTGCCTTTGCGTTTTACTTTCGGTAGGTCTTTGTCAGTCATATAAAACTCGTTTTGCTCATATATTCGGCGGCTTGGCGACACGTGGATTCGTATCAGTGAAGCACGCCTTGTTCAGTTCGACGCACGGTAAAGACCGTGCGCATCGATGTAGGCCAGGACCGCGTCGGGCACCAGGAAACGTACCGACTTACCGCTGGCCAGCAGTTGACGGATCTGGGTGGCGGAAACCGCGAGCGGTGTCTGCCAGACGAATGCAATCTGTCCGCTCGGCCCTTTCAGGGCCAGCGGGTCGCTCACCGAACGCGCTGCCAGCAGGTTGCGCAAGGCATCCGGCGGTTCGCTGTCGGCGTCCGGGCGCTGTAGCACCAGGATGTGGCAATGCTGGAGCAACTCTTCCCAGCGATGCCAAGTGGGCAGGCCGCAAAATGCGTCCCAGCCCAAAAGCAGAAAAACCTGGGTCTCGGCGGCCATTTCGGCACGCATCAACTCCAGGGTATCAATGGTGTAGGACGGTTTGTCCCGCTGCAATTCGCGGGCGTCCACCACCAGCGGCGGCACTCCGGCCACCGCGCACTCGACCATCGCCAGGCGGTCCTGCGCCGACACTTGCGGCGTGTTGCGATGCGGCGGCCGCGCGCTTGGCGTCAGGCGTAACTCATCGAGCGCCAGCGCTTCGGCAACTTCCAGGCCACCGCGCAAATGGCCGATGTGCACAGGGTCGAACGTGCCGCCCAGCACGCCAATGCGGCGTGGACGGGACTCGCTGCCGGCTTGCGGCGCTGTCAGGTCGAGGTCGGTCAAGTCAGACCGTCGCCTGGCCGCGCAACTGACCATCACCGACCACGATGTACTTCTCGCAGGTCAGTCCTTCGAGGCCCACCGGGCCACGGGCGTGCAGCTTATCAGTAGAAATGCCGATCTCGGCACCCAATCCGTATTCAAATCCATCGGCAAAGCACGTCGGGGTGTTGATCATCACCGACGCCGAGTCGACTTCCGCGACAAAACGACGGGTGTCGGCGAGGTTTTCGCTGACGATCGAGTCGGTGTGATGGGAGCCGTAATGGTTGATGTGTTCGATGGCCTGATCCAGACCGTCGACCACACGGATCGACAGGACCGGCGCCAGATACTCGGTGTTCCAGTCGTCTTCGCTGGCGGCAACCGCGTCGATGATCGCCCGGGTGCGCTCGCAGCCACGCAGCTCGACGCCTTTTTCGCGGAACTGGGCCGCCATCGACGGCAGGAAATCCTTGGCAACAGTCTGGTCAACCAGCAGCGTTTCCATCGCACCGCAGATACCGTAGCGATAGGTCTTGGCATTGAAGGCGATGCGCTGGGCTTTCGGCAGATCGGCATGGGCACTGACGTAAACGTGGCAGATGCCGTCCAGATGCTTGATCACCGGCACGCGGGCATCACGGCTGATACGTTCGATCAGGCCACGGCCACCGCGCGGCACGATCACGTCGACGTACTCGGGCATGGTGATCATCGCGCCGACAGCCGCACGATCGGTGGTTTCGACCACTTGCACCACGGCGGCGGGCAATTCGGCCTCGGCCAGACCGCGCTGAATGCACGTGGCAATGGCACGGTTGGAGTGAATCGCCTCGGAGCCACCGCGCAGGATGGTCGCGTTGCCGGACTTCAGGCACAGGCTGGCGGCATCGATGGTCACGTTGGGACGGGATTCGTAGATGATCCCGATCACGCCCAGCGGCACCCGCATCTTGCCGACCTGAATGCCCGACGGACGGAAACTCATGTCACGGATCGCGCCGACCGGGTCCGGCAGCGCAGCCACCTGACGCAGACCGACGATCATGCCGTCGATGCGCGCCGGGGTCAGTTCCAGACGTTCCAGCAAAGCGGGCTCGAGACCATTGGCGCGGCCGGCGGCCAGATCCTGTTCATTGGCTGCAGCAAGCTCGGCGCGCGCGGCGTCCAGGGCATTGGCAGCAGCCTGCAAGGCGCGGTTTTTCTGCGCGGTGCTGGCACGGCCGATGACCCGGGAGGCTTCGCGGGCGGCGCGACCCAATCGGGTCATGTAGTCAAGAACGGACTCAGTCATGGTCTGCTGGGGTCTTGGCAAAGAGGAAAGCGGCAGATTATAGCTGTCGCGTCCCGGGACTAACAGCGGTGACGGGCGGATGGTCAAAATGAACCGCGAATCGCCGACGTTCAGGCGTAATTAAGCTGCGGATTGTTATCATCACGATCTCTTCAGCCTGGATAAACCTTGCCTGCCATGTCCAACCTGACCGTTCGCTCCCACGCCGAGCGCCTGCCGCTGGGGCTCCCGGACGCTTTTTTTGACCGTGACGCCCAAGTGCTGGCCAAGGAATTGCTCGGCAAAGTCATCCGTCATCGCGTCGGCGACCTCTGGCTCAGCGCGCGGATCATCGAAACCGAAGCGTATTACTGCGCGGAAAAAGGCAGCCACGCGTCTCTTGGCTACACAGAAAAGCGTAAGGCTTTGTTTCTTGATGGCGGCCACATCTATATGTATTACGCCCGTGGCGGCGATTCGCTGAACTTCAGCGCGCAGGGCCCGGGCAACGCGGTATTGATCAAATCCGCCTATCCATGGGTCGATGAAATCAGTGGCCCGGCGAGTCTGGCGCAGATGCTGCTGAACAATCCCGATGCGCAGGGCCGTGCGCGACCGTCGCAAAAGCTCTGCGGTGGGCAGACTTTGTTGTGCAAGGCGCTGGGGTTGAAAGTACCGGTGTGGGATGCCAAGCGTTTCGATCATGAAGTGCTTCTGGTAGAAGATACCGGGCCTGCGCCTGCACACATTATCCAGACCACCCGTTTGGGCATTCCCCACGGCCGTGACGAACACTTGATGTACCGCTTCGTCGACGCAGCCTATGCGCAATGGTGCACACGGAACCCGCTGCGACGCGGCCAGGTCGAAGGCCGCGACTATTTCCTGCTGTAAACACAAACCCATGTAGGAGCTGCCGAAGGCTGCGATCTTTTGATCTTGTTTTAAGTATCAGGATCAAAAGATCGCAGCCTTCGGCAGCTCCTACACGGGGGCCATTAATGATTTGGAGTTTTTTGGTATGGGCCCATGGCTCGATAGCGTGACCGGCTGGCTGGCAGCCAACCCGCAGTGGCTTGCCGCAGCGGTATTCATTGTCGCCTGCGTGGAATGCCTGGCGATTGCCGGTTTGATCGTGCCCGGCACGGTGTTGTTGTTTGCCATCGCGGTGCTCGCCGGCAGCGGCGCACTGTCGCTGAGTGAAACCTTGCTGCTGGGTTTCCTTGGCGGGATTCTCGGCGATCTGATCTCGTATTTCCTCGGTCGCCACTTCCACCAGAACATCCGCCGTCTGCCGGGGCTGCGTCATCATCCGGAATGGATGGCCGGTGCCGAGAGCTACTTCCAGCGTTATGGCATCGCCAGTCTGCTGGTCGGGCGGTTTATTGGCCCGTTGCGGCCGATGCTGCCGATGGTCGCCGGCATGTGCGACATGCCCTTCCCGCGTTTCGCCGCCGTCAGCCTGCTGGCCGCTGCTGGCTGGAGCGTCGCGTACCTGTTGCCGGGCTGGGCCACTGGCGCGGCGATTCGCCTGCCATTGCCGGAAGGTTTCTGGCTGCAAGCCGGGATTGTCGCGGCCAGTATTGCCGTGATGGTCGGCCTCAGCGTCAACAGCAGCCTGCGCCGCCACCGTCGCGCGACAATCTGGATCAGCAGCATGAGCCTGTTGATCCTGATCGGCCTGTTCATCGGCTATCCATACCTGACAGCACTCGACCAAGGCGTGATGACGCTGGTGCAGGAACATCGCCAACCGATGCTCGATGAGATCGCGGTGACGTTCACCCTGATCGGCGAATTCCGCAACATGCTGATGTTCAGCGCCCTGCTCACTGGCCTGTTGTTGCTGTGCCGGCAATGGCGCCAGGCAATTTTCGCCGGTGGCGTGTTGCTGTGCACAGCATTGCTCAACACCGGCACAAAGATGTTTTTCGCCCGGGTGCGCCCGGAAGTGCTGAGTGACCCACTGACCAGTTACAGCATGCCGAGTGGTCACGCTTCGGGTTCGTTTGCGCTGTTTCTGGTACTCGCGGTACTCGCCGGCCGTGGGCAACCGCCGCGCATGCGCCTGACCTGGCTGCTGCTCGGGTGCATTCCGGCGCTGTCGATTGCCTTGTCGCGGGTTTATCTCGGGGCGCACTGGCCGACGGATGTTCTGGCGGGGGCGATGCTGGCGACGTGCGTGTGTGCGGCGGGCTTGTGGCTGAGCCAGCGCAAGGCGCCGCTGAATGCGATGCCGGTCAGGGTCTGGTGGCTGGTTTTGCCGGCGTTGGTGGTGTTGTTCAGTTTGTTTGTGTTTAGGCATTTGCCGGGGACGATGTTGCGTTACGCCTATTGAAGATCAACAGATCGCAGCCTGCGGCAGCTCCTACATGGGATTCCATTTCACGCCCGACACATCGCGCGCATGTGGAATCAAATCGTGTAGGAGCTGCCGCAGGCTGCGATCTTTTACGATGTTTCAGGCAAACAGTTCGCCCTGCAACTCATCAAGCAGCGCCTGGATCGCATCCAGTCGCTGCTGCGGATCGTCGAGTTGCAGCAGGTCGATCTTGTCTTCCTCGGCGAACGGCAACAGATACGCCAGCTGATTGGCCAGCGACTGCTGACCGAGCGCTTCGGTGCCCATGTTCAAAGCTTCGACCATCGGGTGTTCCGCCAGCGCCCTGAGCAGCGCCACCAGATCGGCGTCTTCATCCTGCAACGGTTGCTCGGGATCGTCATCCAGCCACTCGACCTCGGCGAGGATCAGCTGATCGCGCTGCACTTCAGTGCGCAACACACTGAAGCGGCGACCGCCCTGCACGCGAATCCCCAGCAACCCGTTGTCCTGCTGCTGGAAGTCGGTGATGCGTGCTTCGCAACCGACCAGCGCATAGCCTTCCGGCGCGAGGCCGACTTCGCTGCCTTCCAGGATGCACACCACGCCAAAACCGCCGCCCTGCTTCATGCAGCGGCCGATCATGTCGAGGTAGCGCGCCTCGAAGATCTGCAAGTCGAGGTTGCAGCCGGGAAACAGCACTGTGTTCAGCGGGAAAAGCGGCAGACTCATAGACATTTCCTTACACCACCATCGACACCGCCAGCGGCAGGAACACTGCCGTGGCCACGCCCATCAGACTCATCGCCAGCGCCGCGAAGGCGCCGCACTCATCACTTTCCTGCAATGCCACCGAGGTGCCGACCGCATGCGCGGTCATGCCCAGCGCCATGCCGCGCGCCTCGGGGCTGTGCACGCCGAGACGGGTCAACAGCGCCGGGCCGAAGATCGCGCCGATCACCCCGGTGATCAACACGAACACCGCTGCCAGCGCCGCGACGCCACCGATCTGTTCAGCCACCAGCATCGCAATCGGTGAGGTCACCGACTTCGGCGCCATGGTCATCAGGATCATGTGCTCGGCGCCGAACCACCAGCCCAACAGCACGCCCATGCCCGTCGCCACCACTCCACCTATCACCAGCGTAGTAAAAATCGGCCAGAACAATTGGCGAATACGCCGCAGGTTGAGGTACAGCGGCACCGCGAGCGCCACGGTGGCCGGGCCGAGCAGAATGCTGAGGATCTCGGTGCTCTTGCGGTACTCGGCGTAGGTCAGGCCACAGCCGACCAGCACACCGATCACCAACAACATGGAGACCAACACCGGTTGCAGAAAGATCCAACGGGTTTTTTCGAACGCCGCCAAGACCAATTGATAGGCACCGAGGGTGATGCCGATACCGAACAGCGGATGATGGATGACCGACGCCCAGGCGCCTTGCCAGTCGAAGAGCATCAGGAGTCCTCCGAACGGTGCGCGTGACGCTTGACCATGCGCTGCATCAGCACGCCGGCAAAAGCCATCGACAGAATCAGCGACACCACCAGCGCGCCGACAATCGCCCAGAAATCGGCAGCAATCGCCGTTGCGTAAACCATCACGCCGACGGCTGGCGGCACCAGCAACAGCGGCAGATAACGCAGCAGGCTGCCGGCCGCGAGATTCAGCGGCTCGCCGACTTCACCGCGAACAATCAGGAAGATCAGTAACAACAGCAGACCGATGATCGGCCCCGGCAGCACCGGCAACAACAAGTGATTGAGCGCCGTGCCGAGCAATTGAAACAGCACCAGCAGGGTCAGGCCACGTAGCAACATCCGACATCTCCGTCTTACTTTTCACCCAGCAGGGGCTGGGCATTATAAGCACGCCTGCGCTATGGATCGGCATTCGCCAAAAGCATGGTCGGTTGACCGGAGCAAATCGCCATGATGATCTACAGTGGTTCGCAGGGCGGTCAAATCCCCCACCGAAAAAACTATAAAACCGATGAACCCAAGGAGAGTCTCAATGCCCTATGTTCCAGTTGCAGAGCTCAAAGATTATGTCGGCAAGGAACTCGGACGTTCCGAATGGCTCACCATCGATCAGGAACGCATCAACCTGTTCGCCGAAGCCACCGGTGATTATCAGTTCATTCACGTCGACCCGGTCAAAGCCGCGCAAACGCCATTTGGCAGCACCATTGCCCACGGTTTCCTGTCGTTGTCGCTGATCCCGAAATTGATGGAAGACATCCTCATCCTGCCGCAAGGCGTGAAGATGGTGGTCAACTATGGTCTGGACAGCGTGCGTTTCATCCAGCCAGTGAAGGTCAATTCGAAAGTTCGCCTGAAGGTCGATCTGGGCGAAGTGACCGAGAAAAAGCCTGGCCAATGGCTGCTCAAAGCGACCGCAACGCTTGAGATAGAAGGTTCGGACAAACCGGCCTACATCGCCGAGCCATTGTCGCTCTGCTTCGTCTAAACGTTCCGGATGCGAAGCAGCGCACGCTGTTTCGCGTCACCTCTCTATTTATGCGACGCATAGCTGCGGCATACTCGGTCGCCTAATTGCCCGGATCCCGCTATGCGCTCACTCGCTTCTCTTGCACCCATTGCCCTGACCTTGATGCTCACCGCTTGCGGCGACGGCGAATCACTGTTGCCGCCAGATGCGCGCCTGCCGGACGGCGGTCGCTATCGCGGTGAACTGGTCAACGGCTTGCTGCAAGGCCAGGGGCGCGTCGACTACCCCAACGGCAGCTGGTACGCCGGCCAGTTCGACAAGGGTCAATGGCACGGTCAGGGCGAATGGCATGGCAGCAATGGCGAAGTCTATCGCGGGCAATTTCAGCAAGGCTTGTTCGATGGCCAGGGCAGTCTGACCACCAACGCCAGCAGTTACACCGGGGGCTTCAAGCAAGGCCGGCGCGAAGGCGAAGGCACCCTGAAAGAAAACGCCATGACCTACCGTGGCGAGTTCAAGGCTGACCAGTATTCCGGCCTCGGCCGTCTCGAGATGGACGACGGCAGTTCCTATCAAGGCCAGTTCGCCCACGGCAAACCCAACGGCGAAGGCCAGCGTGGCGACGCCAGCGGCAACACGTTCAGCGGGCATTTCGTCAATGGTCAGCTGGAAGGCAACGGCACGTTCAACAGCGCCGACGGCGACATCTACGTCGGCGGTTTCAAGAACAATCAATTGCACGGCAAGGGCCGCTACGAAAATGCTGACGGCGATGTCTGGCTCGGCCAGTTCAAGGAAGGCGCACTGACTGGCAAGGGTGAGTTGATCGGTGCCGACGGCAGCCATTACATCGGCGCCTTCAACGACTGGCGCTTCAGCGGCCAGGGGCGCTTGAACCTGTCCGATGGCAGCTTCTACATCGGTGGCTTCGACAACGACAGTTACTCCGGGCGCGGCACCTTGGTGCTGACCGATGGCAGCGTCATGAGCGGCACCTGGATCAACGGCCAGCGCGTGCGCGATGCCGACGGCAAGTTGTTGCCCGACACCCTTGAACTCGGCTTGCTCGCTCAGGGCCGCCTGCTCGATGACGCCTTGGCCGCCATCCCCGCGTCGACGCCAGCGGTTGAGCTGTACACCCTGACCCTCGGCGGCGACGGCAAGCAGAGCGTGTTCCTGCGTGAATCCGATTACGTCGCCAACATGCTCAACACACGCTTCGGCGCCTATGGCCAGATCCGTCTGGTCAACCACCGCGATCACCTGGCCGACCGGCCGATGGCCACCCGCGAGAACCTGCGCCGCGCTGCGCAAACCCTTGCTGAACGCAGCGGCCCGGAAGATTTGCTGTTCATCTACCTGACCAGCCATGGCACCGCCGAACATGAACTGGTGCTCGACCAGCCGCGCATGGAGCTGGCCGACCTGCCCGCCGATGAACTCGCCGCCGTGTTGGCGCCGCTGAAAAACCGCGACAAGATCGTCGTGATCTCTTCGTGTTACTCCGGTGGTTTTATCCCGGCGCTGAAAGACGAACGTACCTTGATCATGACCGCCTCGCGCGCCGATCGGGTGTCCTTCGGTTGCTCGGAAGAAGCCAACTTCACCTACTTCGGCGACGCGCTGTTCGCCCAGGCGCTGAACCAGACCGATGACCTGGAGCAAGCCTTCAAATTGGCCAAAGCCACCGTCGCCGAGCGTGAACTGGCGGACAATTTCGAAGCCTCGGAGCCACAGATCTGGGCGCCGAAAACCGTACTCGCGCACTGGCAACTGCTGCGCAAACAGCAAGCAAGAAAAGCTTTGCAAAGTGCTGCGTTGAACGACGGAGCGGTAAAGAGCAACTAAGCTGAACAGTATCAAGGGAGAGACACTATGTACTTGACGCCTCAGCACGTATTGCTTGCCGGAGCTACCGGTTTGACCGGTGAACATCTACTCGACCGTTTGCTCAACGAGCCAACGATTTCTCGCGTGCTCGCCCCTTCCCGCCGGCCATTGGCCGAGCATCCGCACCTGGAAAACCCGGTCGGTGATCCGCAGGCGTTTCTGCCGCAGCTCAGCGGCCGCGTCGATATCGCCTACTGCTGCCTCGGCACCACGATCAAACAGGCCGGCTCGGAAGCGGCGTTTCGTGCGGTGGATCTGGACATGGTCGTGGCGTTTGCCAAACGCGCGCGGGAGATGGGCGCGCGGCACCTGATCGTGATCAGTGCGATTGGCGCCGATCCGAAGTCGTCGGTTTTCTACAATCGGGTCAAAGGCGAAATGGAGCAGGCTTTACGTGCGCAGGACTGGCCGCAACTGACCATTTGCCGACCTTCGCTGTTGTTGGGTGAACGCACGGAGCCGCGTCTGGCCGAACAGTTAGCCGGGCCGTTGTCGAAGCTGATTCCGGGTAAATATCGCGGTATTGAAGCGTGCCAACTGGCACGGGCGATGTGGCGTTTGGCACTGGAAGAGCAGGACGGGGTGCGGGTGATCGAGTCGGATGATTTGCGCAAGCTCGGCAAATAATCTTCCGCCGCATGATCGTTCCCACGCTCTGCGTGGGAATGCAGCCACGGACGCTCTGCGTCCCAAAGCGTGACGCAGAGCGTCACCGGAGGCGTTACCACGCGGAGCGTGGGAACGATCTGTCTAACTACAATCCGCCTGTTGCCTGAAAACTCACGCCGATCACCGTCAGCAATGACAACGGCAACAACAGCGTATCGAGCAACGCACTCCCCGGCAGATCCACACCCGGATAGCTCGGCGCTTCAGCCCCAAACCGATCCATCGCGCAGCACCCGCCATTCATCGCGTACAAATCCAGCCGCGTCCCGGAGTACACCACCGGCGCGCCCGGTTTCGCCGCATCCAAGGTGCGCGCCGTGGCGCACCCGGTCAGCAACACCACCAGCCCGATCAGCAGCAGCTTATTCATCACTGCTCAGATGATGCTCACCCCAACGCGGCAGCATGTCTTGGGGAATGCCCAGCAGATTGAGAATCCGCGCCACGACGAAATCGATCAGGTCATCGATGGTCTGCGGCTGGTGATAGAAACCCGGCGAGGCCGGCAGAATGGTCACGCCCATGTTCGACAGTTTGAGCATGTGCTCCAGATGAATGCTCGAATACGGCGCCTCGCGCGGCACCAGAATCAACTGGCGACGCTCCTTCAAAGTGACATCGGCGGCGCGCTCGATCAGGTTGTTGCAGGCGCCGGTGGCAATGGCTGACAACGTGCCCGTCGAACATGGCACCACCACCATCGCCGCTGGCGCGCCAGAACCCGAGGCCACCGGCGACATCCAGTCTTCCTTGCCGTACACGCGGATCTGCCCGGCGGCAGCCCCGGTGTATTCAGTGAGGAACGCCTGCATCATCTGCGGCTTGGGCGGCAGCGTCACGTCGGTCTCGGTGGCCATCACCAGTTGCGCAGCCTTGGAAATCAGGAAATGCACTTCGCGATCTTCGCGCACCAGACAATCGAGCAGGCGCAGACCGTATTGCGCACCCGAGGCGCCGGTCATCGCCAGCGTGATGCGTTCGGGACCATTGCTCTCAAAACGAGTGTTCATTGCAGCGCCTCGGCGAGTTTGCCGTGCAGGCCGCCGAAGCCGCCATTGCTCATGATCACCACGTGAGTACCGGGCTGAGCCTGACTCTTCACGCGCTCAATGATGCCTTCCAGTGAATCGCTGACAATCGACGGCACCGTGCACAGCGCGGCGGTGGCGGCGAGGTCCCAGCCGAGGTTGGCAGGGGCGTACCAGATCACTTGATCGGCATCGACCACGCTGGCCGGCAAACCGTCGCGGTGCGCGCCGAGTTTCATCGAGTTGGAGCGCGGCTCGATGATCGCAATCAGCGGTGCGTCACCAATGCGCTTGCGCAAGCCGTCGAGAGTGGTGGCGATGGCGGTCGGGTGATGCGCGAAGTCGTCGTAGATGGTGATGCCGCGTACTTCGGCGACTTTCTCCATGCGGCGTTTGACGTTCTTGAATGCGCTCAATCCAGCGATGCCCATCGATGGCACCACGCCAACATGCCGCGCCGCCGCCAAGGCAGCCAAGGCGTTGGCAACGTTGTGCTGGCCGGTCAGTTCCCATTCGACGGTGCCTTGCGACACGCCTTCGAACATCACTTCGAACGCCGAGCCGTCTTCACTGAGCAGTTTGACCTGCCACTGACCACCGGCACCGGTGGTTTGCACCGGGGTCCAGCAGCCCATTTCGATCACGCGCTGCAAGGCCGGCTCGGTGGTCGGATGGATGACCAGGCCTTCACTCGGAATGGTTCGCACCAGGTGATGGAATTGCCGCTCGATCGCCGGCAGATCCGGGAAGATGTCGGCGTGATCGAACTCAAGGTTATTGAGGATCGCCGTGCGCGGACGGTAGTGCACGAATTTCGAGCGCTTGTCGAAGAACGCGCTGTCGTACTCGTCGGCCTCGATCACGAAGAACGGCGTGCCGCCCAATCGTGCCGATACGGAGAAGTTTTGCGGCACGCCGCCGATGAGGAAACCTGGGCTCATGCCGGCGTGTTCCAGCACCCAGGCGAGCATGCTGCTGGTGGTGGTTTTGCCGTGAGTGCCGGCAACCGCCAGCACCCAGCGACCTTGCAGCACGTGATCGGCCAGCCACTGCGGGCCGGAGACGTAAGGCAGGCCTTTGTTCAGTACATATTCCACCGCCGGATTGCCGCGCGACATGGCGTTGCCAATGACGACCAGATCCGGCGCCGGATCGAGCTGCGCCGGGTCGTAACCCTGCGTCAGTTGAATGCCTTGGGCTTCAAGCTGCGTGCTCATCGGTGGATAGACGTTGGCGTCGGAGCCGGTCACGTGATGGCCCAGCTCTTTGGCCAGAACCGCCATCGAGCCCATGAAAGTCCCGCAGATACCCAGAATATGAATGTGCATAGTCGACCTCGTAAAACATGGCCGCAGGTTAGCGTAGGGAGGGGGAAATCGCACTCTTTAGGTGATTGAGCGGGGATGGTTGGGCTTGGGGTTCAGGCTCGGCTGTAGATTGCGGCCCCTCACCCCAGCCCTCTCCCGAGGGAGAGGGAGCCGATCTACGTTGCTTTCAAATCCGCAGTTCGGCTCGATAAATCAGGTCGACGTAAATTGCCGCATCAACTCGATCAGTCCCCTCTCCCTCTGGGAGAGGGAGCCGGTCTCGGTGCTTTCAAATCCTGAGTTCGGCTCAATATTTCAGGTCGACGTGGATCTGTAGACCGACTCGGTCAGTCCCCTCTCCTTTTGGGAGAGGGAGCCGGTCTCGGTGCTTTCAAATCCTGAGTTCGGCTCAATATTTCAGGTCGACGTAGATCTGTAGACCGACTCGGTCAGTCTCCTCTCCTTTTGGGAGAGGGAGCCGGTCTCGGTGCTTTCAAATCCTGAGTTCGGCTCAATATTTCAGGTCGACGTAGATCTGTAGACCGACTCCGTCAGTCCCCTCTCCCTTTGGGAGAGGGCTAGGGTGAGGGCCTTCTAACTGGCTCGCCGCTCAATCCCATGCTTACGCAGCTTCCTGTAAAGAGTATTGCGGCTGACACCCAGTTGCTGCGCCGTATGGGTCATATGCCAGCGAGTTTGCTCCAGCACATTGAGCAAAGCCGACCGTTCGGCATCTTCCAGCGGATGATCGGACTCCTTAACCGCAAATACTGCCGGACTCCCCTGCCGAATCATCACCGGCAAATCCTCAATCCCGATCCGCCCCTCATCACACAACGCCGCCAGCGTGCGCAGGACATTGCGCAACTGCCGCACATTCCCCGGCCAGTTGAACGCCAGCAATGCCTGACGTGCCGGCTCTTCGATGAGGATCGTCTCACCGCCCGCCTCTTCAGCCAGCAGGAAATCCAGCAGCTGCGATTTATCACTGCGCTCGCGCAATGCCGGCAGCGCCACTTCCAGGCCATTCAAGCGGTAATACAAATCCTCACGGAAGCTGCCGTCGGCGACCCGCTCCAGCAGATTGCGGTGCGTGGCACTGATGATCCGCACGTTGACCGACTCCGGCTCGCCGCCGATCGGTACCACTTGCCGATCCTCCAGCACTCGCAACAATCTGGTCTGCAAGGCCAGTGGCATATCGCCGATTTCATCGAGGAACAACGTGCCGCCATCGGCCTGCTGCAACTTGCCGCGCATGCCGTCCTTTCTTGCGCCGGTGAAACTGCCGCCGCGATAGCCGAACAGTTCACTCTCGATCAGGCTCTCCGGGATGGCCGCGCAATTGAGGGCGACGAAGGCGTTGCTTGAGCGCTGACTGGCTTGATGCACAGCCTTGGCGAAGGCCTCCTTGCCGGAGCCGGTTTCGCCGTTGATCAGCAGCGGTACATCGCGTTCGAACACACGCAGCGACTTGCGGAAGTCGGCCTGCAACGCCTCATCACCAAGGCAAATGCCCGACAGGCGCGGAGTCTCAACCATAACTGGCGCAGGCATGCTCGGCGCCGGTTTACGCGACTCTCCTCTCAGCACGGCAAACAAATGCCGGCCGTCGCGCGTGCGCAGCGGCCAACTGGCGCTGGCATTGGCGCTGGCGCGGCCAAGCAGCTCATCCAGCGAACAATCGAAAAACGCCTCGACCGGTTTCCCAAGCAAACCACCGCGAATATGCCCGAGCAGGTTCAGCGCACTCTGATTGACCGCACTGATCCGCCCTTCCCCGTCAAACGCCAGCAGCCCCTCGCTGAACAGGCCGACGGACTCGGCCTGCAAGTGAAAACGCAGCAACCATTGGTTATCGAAGCAACGCAGGAAATAGCAGCTCTCGATCATCTTCGCCGACAGATTGACCAGCGCCATGGTGTGGAACTGGCTCTGCCGCGAAACGTCGTGCCGCGCGGAGGACACGTCGAGTACCGCCAGCAGTTCGCCATGAGGATCGAATACCGGGCTGGCCGAGCAGGTCAGGCCGGTGTGGCGCCCGCGAAAGTGTTCGTCCTGATGGATGGTCAGCGCCTGGCGCTCGACCAGGCAGGTGCCGATGCCGTTGGTGCCTTCGCAGGCCTCGCTCCAGTCCGCCCCGAGCCAGAGGCCGGCGCGTTCGAATATCTTGCGTTCGGCAGGCGCGGTGACGCAGTTGAGGATCACCCCGCGCGCGTCGGTCAGCAGCACCGCATGGCCGGCGCCGGAGAGTTGTTGATGCAGGCTGCTCATTTCATTGCCGGCGATCTGCAGGACTTGTTGCAGACGTTCGCGACTTTCCAGTACGCGACCGTGTTCGAGCACGGTCGGCGCCATGGTCAGCGCCGGGTCGAGGTGATAGTCCTCAAGACAGCGCAGCCACGAGCGGGCAATCGACGGATCGGCACCCGGCCCGTGCATGTGCGGCTTGCCCTGGGTCGCGGTGAGAACCTGTTGGGCATGGCGACTCAAATGGTTGTCGTGCATTTCTTATTGTTCTCCATATTCCCCGTGTAGGAGCTGCCGAAGGCTGCGATCTTTTGATCTTGATCTGCAAAAAAGCAAAATCAAAAGATCGCAGCCTTCGGCAGCTCCTACAGGGGTTGCTGTGGGTTGAGGATCCTCCAGGTAAATGTGGATTGCAATGCTGGCGGGACCGGTCGGTCACTGGCTGTGCCGGAAGCGGTACAGACTGTCACCCCGTCTGTACCGAAACCATCACAGGCACAATCCGCTCGTCCGACAAAAACCCGCCAAGCCCTTGATTTACCTGAGCTGCACGGCGGTGGCCCGGCCTTTGCTCTACGCTTATAGCAAGCGCACTTGCGCGTTTCTCTAATAAGTACAAAGCCAAGGAGAACAACATCATGCGTTACGCTCACCCCGGTACTGAAGGCGCCAAAGTCTCGTTCAAGAGCAAGTACGGTAACTACATCGGCGGCGAGTTCGTCGCGCCTGTCAAAGGTCAGTACTTCACCAACACCTCGCCAGTGAATGGCCAACCGATTGCCGAATTCCCGCGTTCCACAGCCGAAGACATCGACAAGGCACTGGACGCCGCTCACGCCGCAGCCGATGCATGGGGTTCGACCTCCGTGCAGGCACGCTCGCTGATCCTGCTGAAAATCGCCGACCGCATCGAACAGAACCTCGAACTGCTGGCGATCACCGAAACCTGGGACAACGGCAAAGCCATCCGCGAAACCCTCAACGCCGACATCCCGCTGGCGGCCGACCACTTCCGTTACTTCGCCGGTTGCCTGCGCGCCCAGGAAGGCAGCGCTGCCGAAATCGACGGCAACACCGTGGCTTATCACATTCATGAACCGCTGGGCGTGGTCGGTCAGATCATCCCGTGGAACTTCCCGATCCTGATGGCCGCGTGGAAACTCGCGCCAGCACTGGCCGCTGGCAACTGCGTGGTGCTCAAGCCTGCCGAGCAAACCCCGCTGGGCATTACCGTGTTGCTGGAACTGATCGGCGACCTGCTGCCACCCGGCGTGCTGAACATTGTTCAGGGCTATGGCAAAGAAGCCGGCGAAGCGCTGGCCACCAGCAAACGCATCGCCAAGATCGCCTTCACCGGCTCGACTCCGGTCGGCTCGCACATCATGAAATGCGCGGCCGAGAACATCATTCCGTCGACCGTGGAACTGGGCGGAAAATCGCCGAACATCTTCTTCGAAGACATCATGCAGGCCGAACCGACTTTCATTGAGAAAGCTGCTGAGGGTCTGGTGCTGGCCTTCTTCAACCAAGGCGAAGTCTGCACCTGCCCATCGCGTGCACTGGTGCAGGAATCGATCTACGACGAGTTCATGGCCGTCGTCATGAAGAAAGTCCTGCAAATCAAACGCGGCGATCCGCTGGACACCGACACCATGGTCGGCGCGCAGGCATCCGAACAGCAATTCGACAAGATTCTTTCCTACCTGGAAATTGCCAAGGGCGAAGGCGCCGAACTGCTGACTGGCGGCAAGGTGGAAAAACTCGAGGGCAACCTGTCGACCGGCTATTACATCCAGCCGACCCTCCTCAAGGGCACCAACAAGATGCGCGTGTTCCAGGAAGAAATCTTCGGGCCGGTGGTGAGCATCACCACGTTCAAGGACGAAGCCGAAGCCCTGGCGATTGCCAACGACACCGAGTTCGGCCTCGGCGCCGGTCTGTGGACCCGCGACATCAACCGCGCTTATCGCATGGGCCGCGCGATCAAGGCCGGTCGCGTGTGGACCAACTGCTACCACCTGTACCCGGCGCATGCCGCGTTTGGCGGGTACAAGAAGTCTGGCGTTGGCCGTGAAACCCATAAAATGATGCTCGATCATTATCAGCAGACCAAAAACCTGCTGGTGAGCTACGACATCAATCCGTTGGGCTTCTTCTAAAACCCTTGGGCGACTCAGATATTTCTGAGTCGCCCGTTCAACCGCTTTCGCGAGCAGGCTCGCTCCCACAAGGGAGTTGTGCCGCACCACATACACAGGCTCGCCACAAATCCACTGTGGGAGCGAGCCTGCTCGCGAAGGCGTCCTGACTGACACACCACAAAAGGCCTGGCCGCTCTGGCACGGCCCTTGCGTACCCGTCATCCAGCATTTGCACCGAAACTGCCGCTGCGTGAACAGCACCCATCCACCTCAACCGCCACACCCGAAAGTCCAACAAATCGAACAATAAAAAAGACAGCGAGGACTTATGACTTCCACCACACAGCTCAAACCCACACTCGGCACCCTGCATCTATGGGGCATAGCCGTCGGCCTGGTGATTTCCGGCGAATACTTCGGCTGGAGTTACGGCTGGGGCACCGCAGGCACCCTGGGTTTTCTGGTCACGGCGCTGATGGTCGCGACCATGTACACCTGCTTTATCTTCAGTTTCACCGAATTGACTACCGCGATTCCTCACGCCGGCGGGCCGTTTGCCTACAGCCGGCGGGCGTTCGGCGAGAAAGGCGGATTGATCGCCGGCATCGCCACGCTGATCGAGTTCGTCTTTGCGCCACCGGCCATCGCCATGGCCATCGGCGCCTACCTGAATGTGCAATATCCGGAACTTGATCCGAAGATCGCCGCCGTCGGCGCGTACTTCGTCTTCATGACACTGAACATCCTCGGTGTGAGCATTGCGGCGACCTTCGAATTGGTGGTCACCGTGCTGGCCGTCGCCGAGTTGCTGGTGTTCATGGGCGTGGTCGCACCGGGTTTCAGCTTCAGTAATTTCGTGCTCAACGGCTGGTCGGGCTCGAATGAATTCAGCATGGCCTCGATCCCCGGGATCTTCGCGGCGATACCATTCGCGATCTGGTTCTTCCTCGCCATCGAGGGCGCGGCGATGGCGGCCGAAGAGGCGAAAGACCCGAAACGGACGATTCCCAAAGCCTATGTCAGCGGCATTCTGACCTTGGTATTTCTGGCGATCGGCGTGATGGTCATGGCCGGCGGCGTCGGCGACTGGCGTCAACTGTCGAACATCAACGATCCGCTGCCGCAGGCGATGAAAGCCGTGGTCGGCAACAATTCATCGTGGATGCACATGCTGGTATGGATCGGCCTGTTCGGGCTGGTGGCGAGTTTCCACGGGATCATCCTCGGTTATTCGCGGCAGTTCTTCGCCCTCGCCCGCGCCGGTTATCTGCCCAAAGGTTTGGCCAAACTCTCGCGCTTCCAGACCCCGCACCGGGCGATTCTGGCCGGTGGCGTGATCGGCATCGCGGCGATCTACAGCGACGGTCTGGTCAATCTGCAAGGCATGACCCTGACCGCAGCGATGATCACCATGTCAGTGTTCGGCGCGATCGTGATGTACATCATCAGCATGCTCAGCCTGTTCAAACTGCGCAAAACCGAGCCGAACCTGGAGCGCACCTTCCGTGCGCCGGGCTATCCGGTGGTGCCGGCGATCGCGCTGTTCCTGGCGGTGGTGTGCCTGATCGCGATGGCGTGGTTCAACACGCTGATCGGCTGCGTGTTCCTCGGTTTCATGGCCGCCGGTTACCTGTATTTCCAGCTGACCGCCAAGCAACGCGCCGATGCACCGGCAGACGCTATGCTCGAAGGTATCTAACTGCCATATAAAAGTGCACAGCGCCCCTTCAGGCACTGTGCTGGAACCCTGTAGGAACTGCCGCAGGCTGCGATCTTTTGATCTTGTTTTTAGAAAATCAACGTCAAAAGATCGCAACCTTCGGCAGCTCCTACAGGGGGTTATTGTTTAGAGGAGGATATTGTGGCCGCATTCGCCCATTCCGTCGGCGCCCAGACCTATCGCTTCGACAGCCTCAAAGAGGTCATGGCCAAGGCCAGCCCCGCCCGTTCGGGGGATTTTCTCGCCGGCGTCGCCGCGCTCAACGACGGCGAGCGCGTCGCCGCGCAAATGGCGCTGGCCGACATCCCGCTTACGCATTTCCTGCAGGAAGCGCTGATTCCCTATGAGTCCGATGAAGTCACCCGACTGATCATCGACACCCACGATAAACAGGCGTTTGCCGTGGTCAGCCACCTCACCGTCGGCGGTTTTCGCGACTGGCTGCTCAGCGACGCTGCCGATGAAACCAGCCTGCGTAATCTCGCCCCCGGCCTGACCCCGGAAATGGTCGCCGCCGTATCGAAGATCATGCGCGTGCAGGATCTGGTGTTGGTGGCGCAGAAGATTCGCGTGGTGACGAAATTTCGCGGCACCCTCGGCCTGCGCGGGCGCCTGTCGACCCGCCTGCAACCGAACCACCCGACCGACGAGCCTTCCGGCATCGCCGCGAGCATTCTCGACGGCCTGCTCTACGGTAATGGCGACGCGATGATCGGCATCAACCCGGCCACCGACAGCATCGCTTCGATCTGCGCGATGCTGGAGATGCTCGACGCGATCATCCAGCGCTACGACATCCCGACCCAAGCCTGCGTGCTGACCCACGTCACCACCTCCATTGAGGCGATCAATCGTGGCGTGCCGCTGGATCTGGTGTTTCAGTCCATCGCCGGCACCGAGGCGGCCAACGCCAGTTTCGGCATCAACCTCAACGTGTTGCAGGAAGGCTATGACGCCGGCCTGAGCCTGAATCGCGGCACGCTCGGGCAGAACCTGATGTATTTCGAAACCGGTCAGGGCAGCGCCTTGTCAGCCAACGCCCACCATGGCGTCGATCAACAGACCTGCGAGACGCGAGCCTACGCGGTGGCGCGACATTTCAAGCCGTTCCTGGTGAACACCGTCGTAGGATTTATCGGCCCGGAGTACCTCTACAACGGCAAACAAATCATCCGCGCCGGCCTCGAAGACCATTTCTGCGGCAAGTTGCTCGGCGTGCCGATGGGCTGCGACATCTGCTACACCAACCACGCCGAAGCCGATCAGGACGACATGGACACCCTGCTGACACTCCTCGGGGTCGCCGGGATCAACTTCATCATGGGCATCCCCGGCTCCGACGACATCATGCTCAACTACCAGACCACTTCGTTTCATGACGCGCTCTATGCGCGCCAGACCCTCGGCCTGAAACCAGCGCCGGAGTTTGAACAGTGGCTGGCCAACATGGGCATCTTCACGCAGGCCGACGGCAAGGTTCGTTTCGGCAACAATCTGCCACCGGCCTTCCGCCAGGCGCTGGCGCAACTGGGATGAGTGACATGGAAAAACCGCCCATCGACCCGCAAAACCCCTGGCTGGAGCTGCGCCGCCTGACCCCGGCGCGGATCGCCCTCGGCCGCACCGGCACCAGCCTGCCAACCCGCGCGCAACTGGATTTCCAGTTTGCCCATGCGCAAGCACGCGATGCGGTGCACCTGCCGTTCGACCATGCAGCACTTGCTACGCAACTGAACGAACGCGGGCGCGAGAGCCTGCTGCTGCACAGTGCGGCGCTGGATCGCAACAGCTACCTGCAACGCCCTGATCTGGGACGCAAACTGAGCGATGACTCGGCGCAAAGCCTGCGTGATTACACGGCGGCGCATCCCGGCGGCGTAGATCTGGCCATTGTCGTCGCGGACGGTTTGTCGGCGCTGGCGGTGCATCGGCATACCTTGCCGTTTCTTACCCGACTGGAAGAACAGATGAGCAGCGATGGCTGGTCGATCGCGCCCGTCGTGCTGGTGGAACAGGGGCGCGTCGCCGTCGGTGACGAAATTGGCCAATTGCTCGGCGCGAAAATGCTGGTGATGCTGATCGGCGAACGCCCCGGCCTCAGCTCGCCAGACAGCCTGGGTTTATATTTCACCTACAATCCAAAGGTCGGACTGACCGATGCCTACCGCAATTGCATCTCCAACGTGCGGCTCGAAGGCTTGAGCTACGGCATGGCGGCGCATCGCTTGCTGTACCTGATGCGGGAAGCCTGTCGGCGCCAGTTGTCGGGGGTCAATCTGAAGGACGAAGCACAGGTTCACACACTGGAGTCGGAAACCGGTGTCGACATGAAAGGAAACTTCCTACTCGGTCCGCCCGCAACCTGAACCGTTTCCGCATTGCGTTTCTGCGCTGGTTTCAGGCAGGATCGATGCACGGCCGCCAGGGTTTCCCAATCGCCGTCAGAGCAGTTGAAGACAGCCACTTGAAGACGAGACCTATCATGCGGATTATTCAAGCGACCCTCGAACATCTGGATTTGTTGACCCCGTTGTTCGTCAGATATCGCGAGTTCTACGGTTCCCTGCCTTATCCGGACTCCTCCCGCGCGTTTCTCGAAAAACGCCTGCGGCGCAAGGAATCGGTGATTTATCTGGCCCTGGCCGATGATGACGACAAGAAGCTGATGGGCTTCTGTCAGTTGTATCCAAGCTTTTCCTCGTTGTCGCTCAAGCGCGTGTGGATCCTCAACGACATCTATGTCGCCGAAGATGCCCGCCGCCAACTGGTCGCCGACAACCTGATCCGCACCGCGAAGAAAATGGCCAAGGAAACCCAGGCCGTGCGCATGCGCGTCTCCACCAGCAGCAATAACGAAGTCGCGCAGAAAACCTATGAATCCATCGGATTCAAGGAAGACACCGAGTTCAAGAACTACGTGCTGCCGATCAGCGACGAGCTCTGAAAATCAGAAGATCGCAGCCTGTAAGAGCTGCCGAAGGCTGCGATCTCTTCGCCCCACCCATCCCTGCTGTGTCCCTGACAAATTTTCACGCCCGACATCCCCCGCTACAAAACCAACACGCTTTTCATCTCTCAAACCGTATAATCCCGAGCTTTCCGGCTTGTAAGAAAAACTACACCTGGCTGTAGGCTTACACCCGATCCACCCGCACAGACCCGCTGAGTCGGGCCGTCACCACAGGTGCCCCCATGGATTTCAACCCGCTCGACCTTATCCTGCATCTCGACGTCTACCTCGATCTGCTGGTGAACAACTACGGGCCATGGATCTACGCCATCCTGTTTCTGGTGATTTTCTGCGAAACCGGTCTGGTGGTGATGCCGTTCCTGCCGGGTGACTCGCTGTTGTTCATTGCCGGTGCCGTGGCAGCGGGCGGCGGAATGGACCCGGTATTGCTCGGTGGTTTGCTGATGCTCGCGGCGATACTCGGTGACAGCACCAACTACGTGATCGGACGAACGGCGGGCGAACGCTTGTTCAGCAACCCGAACTCGAAAATCTTCCGCCGCGACTATCTGCAGAAAACCCACGACTTCTATGACAAGCACGGTGGCAAGACCGTGACCCTGGCGCGTTTCCTGCCGATCATTCGTACCTTTGCCCCATTCGTCGCCGGCGTGGCGAAGATGCCGTACCCGCGTTTCTTCGGTTTCAGCGTACTTGGCACGATCCTCTGGGTCGGCGGTCTGGTGACACTGGGCTACTTCTTCGGCAACGTACCGTTCATCAAGAAAAACCTGTCGTTGCTGGTCGTGGCAATCATCCTGCTGTCGCTGGTGCCGATGATCCTCGGCGTGGTTCGCAGCCGTTTCGGCGGCACCAAAGCGCAATCGCACTAAGCCCGTGTGGTCGCTGAGCGCCTGGCGTCGCCGGCGCATCCTCGCGAAGCACCCGATTGCCGACGACCTGTGGCAACGGGTGCGCCATCACCTGAGTTTTCTCGACGGCATCAGCAGCGCTGAAGACCAGTGGCTGCGCGAGGCCTGCGTATTATTTCTCGAAGAAAAACACCTGACCGCCCTGCCCGGCGTCGAACTGCACCAGGAACAACGCCTGTTGCTCGCGGCCCAGGCACAATTGCCGCTGCTCAATCTGGGCGATTTGAACTGGTATCAGGGCTTTCACGAGATCGTCCTCTATCCCGATGACTTCCTCAGCCCGCAGCGCCATCGCGATGCCAGCGGCGTCGAACACGAGTGGGACGGCGAGCACAGCGGCGAGGCTTGGCAGCAGGGGCCGATCATTCTCGCGTGGCCCGGTGTGATGGCCAGTGGTGGCTGGGAAGGTTACAACCTGGTGATCCACGAACTGGCGCACAAACTCGACATGCTCAACGGTGACGCCAACGGCCTGCCGCCGCTGCACACTGACATGCGCGTCAGCGACTGGGCCGAAGTCATGCAAAACGCCTACGACGACCTCAACCGCCAGCTCGACCGCAATCCCGACGCCGAAACCGCCATCGACCCCTACGCCGCCGAAAACCCCGCCGAGTTCTTCGCTGTCACCAGCGAATACTTCTTCAGCGCCCCGGATCTGCTCGAAGAGGCTTATCCACAGGTCTATGCGCAGCTCAGGCTTTTCTACCGTCAGGATCCGTTGGGCAGATTGCGGCAACTTCAGGCCACAGACCCGGTCTATCAGGCTCACGACTGAGCGCTGCACGACTTTCGCTGCATGGCGTCGACGGCAGAATATGCCTATAATCGCCGCCACTTTTTGGTCAATCCGGCCAAGTGTTTTTGGTCAACTACGGGGGCAACGCCCAATGAGCTACAGCAAGATTCCGGCTGGCAAAGACCTGCCGAACGACATCTACGTCGCGATCGAGATCCCGGCCAACCACGCGCCGATCAAATACGAAATCGACAAAGACAGCGATTGCCTGTTCGTTGACCGTTTCATGGCCACCCCAATGTTCTACCCGGCCAACTACGGTTACATCCCGAACACCCTGGCTGACGACGGTGATCCCCTCGACGTGCTGGTTGTGACCCCTTACCCGGTTGCTCCAGGCTCGGTGATCCGCGCGCGTCCAGTCGGCATCCTGAACATGACCGACGACGGCGGCGGCGACGCCAAGGTCATCGCAGTCCCACACGACAAGCTGTCCCAGCTGTACGTCGATGTGAAGGAATACACCGACCTGCCGCCACTGCTGATCCAGCAGATCGAGCACTTCTTCGCGAACTACAAAGATCTCGAAAAAGGCAAATGGGTCAAGATCGAAGGCTGGGCCGGTGCAGACGCCGCCCGCGACGCGATCACCAAGTCGGTTGCTGCCTACAAAGGCTGATAACCTGCGACCTGCGTGATGCTTGAAGAAAACCCCGGTTACACGGGGTTTTTTGTGCGCGAGAACCTGCGCATTAAACGGATCGTTTAAATTCTGCACGACGCAGTTTTAACCTGTTTAATTTCCTACAAGAACGTCTTACATCCCGTCGCAAAATTCAGCCCGTTTTTGAACGCCCGGTTTATTCAAACCGCTCTGGCACGGCCGTAGACTCTGTGTTTATGAGAACGAACACTAGCGGTCCAAGATTCAAGGCACTCCTGGAAGCAGCGAACATCACCACCACGGGTTTCGCAAAGTTCTGGGGCACGGAAGCCCAAAATGTCCACAACTGGTACACCCGGGGCGTCCCGGCGTATCGCATGGAAGAAGTCTCACGCCTGCTGTCCGTCAACAGCGAATGGCTGAAAACCGGCGAAGGCAGCAAAGAATCGCCCAGCCTCAACGCACCCGCCAGCAACGGCGACACCTTCGACGCCCAGGCCATTCGCGGCGTCTACACGGTCATCGATCCCAACGACATCAATCTGACGTTCTTCAAGGAAACCCCGCTCAGCAACGGCTCGGGCAAAACCCACGTCATCCAGGACCCTGAGCAGTCGATCCGCCTGCTGCGCAGCCACCTGGATCAACTCGAAGTCAGACACGCCGACGCCATCTGCGCCCACATGATCGGCAACAGCATGGCCGAACGCATCGAAGACGGCTCCGTCGTCGCCATCGACCGAGGCCTGACACAAGTCGTCGACGGCGAAATCTACGCCATCGAACACGACGGCATGTTGCGCATCAAATACCTGCACCGCATGCCCGGCAACGGCTTGCGACTGCGCAGCCACAACAGCGCCGAATACCCGGACGAAGTCTTCCGCTCAGCACAGATCGAGGAACAAAGGATTCACATACTGGGCTGGGTATTCTGGTGGTCGACCGTGGGCAAGCGCCGGCCGGTGGTGCCGTTTCTTTGACCTGATGCGTTTTTTTCGAGTCTGCACTGAACCCTGTGGGAGCGAGCCTGCTCGCGAAGAGGCCCGGACAAACGGTACAAATTCCGGATTTGTGGCGCAGAAGTCGCTCTAACCCGCACTTCAGGCTGGGAATCCTAAGCAAAACTCAGTATCCTGCGCCCCACATTTGCGCATCGACCCGCCCCGCGGCTCAGAGAGCGCCCGACGCGGCAGACCAACGTCTGACCAAGTCCCACAGCCGGACGCAGATCCGGATGTACGTTTTGAAGGCTGGCAAGGCTTACCAAAAATAGGCCAAGCCAGTCCCCGAGAAGCCGGCCACAAGCCGGCTTTTTAATGCCTTAAGGCTTTGAAAATAAAGGCATTTGTAAACAAATTTAAAAATGACCCACACCTTGACCCACACCCAGGCACTGGGTTGTCGCTGCGCTAACGGTTCGGTTCGGTTCGTTTTGCCGGCCTGACTGAAGTCAAAGACTAAAGCGTACAGGGGACACAAAGACGCGACCGCGATGCAATAGCACAGACTTGCCGCCTATATGCGATGACATTTGACAAGCACGCTCGTGGTCACGCAGGGGGAGTATCGACTCAATGGAGCCGGTCAGCGTCAGCAGAAATCGACGAATACACACGCTGAAAAATGCTTTGGAGATGGCTAGACCTCTGGTTGAAGACTCTAGGGTCGCAATGTGGCGCCAAAAGGCTATCGTTGTCGCTTAGGTATAGCGTTCATCAACGGAGTTTTCCATGGCAGCAGGATCGCAGGCGTTCTCTAGGCTGGAACAACTGAGCCGGGATTCAGGAAAGGATTGCTATCTCTACCTCGGGTCAATGAGCCGCGCTGGCTATGACCAGATGACTGAGTGGTTTACTAAGCAGCAGACGACCGAGGCTTATCTTTTTCTAGCTACTTATGGAGGCGATCCTGATGCGGGCTATAGGATCGCGAGAGCCTTAAGACATCACTACAACCATCTCACCTTGGTGATACCCACTTTTTGCAAGAGTGCTGGAACGCTTCTTGCTATAGGTGCTGATCAGTTGGTGATTTCTGACAAGGGCGAGCTAGGCCCTTTGGATATGCAACTCAAAAAGCCGGATGAACTGTTTGATATGTCATCAGGTCTAGATATCACACAGGCCATGGCATTTCTGCGTACCCAATCAGCGGATATACTGAAGTCGACCTTGGTTGAACTGAAGGTTGATCTAGAGGTAACGACCAAGACTGCCGCTGAAATCGCCACCAAATTGGCACAAGGGTTGGTTTCTCCAATATATGCACAAATTGACCCTTATAAGATCGGAGAATCACAAAGGGCGATTTCCATAGCGTTTTCCTATGGAAAGCGATTGGACGAAAAAATCAAGAATTTGAAGGGTGAGGCAGCGTTGAAGTCCTTGGTTTTGGACTACCCTTCTCATGGGTTTGTGATTGACCGAAAGGAAGCCACAAGCCTGTTCAAGAACGTGCGTGCGCCAGATGAGCGGGAGCAGGCCGTAGTCGAAAGCCTCTATGAATTGTGCAACAATCCTGCTCAGCGACCTCCTTTCACGTTCTTAATTCAAGCGCAAGCACCTAATGAAGGTAATGAAGATGTTCCAGTCGAGCCAGGACAAGAAGGTCGGAACGAGCAAGCAGCCGGCGACACCTACCCCGCCGACGATGGACCTGCTGAGCCTGATGAACGAGCTATCCAAGGGGCAGGTGAAGTCCGCGAGCCAATTCCCAATCCCGAGGGCAACTGATTTCAGCCGGCCTTAAAGTTTTGTTTTCAATGAAGCCCGGTTGATGCCGGGCTTTTTTGTGAGCACTCAAAAGCGAAGAGAATTCTCAGCACTTTTAGTTGCGCTTTAGCTTCGACCTCTGAGTAATTAACAAATGGCTGCTATCACCGAATACTGTCCGTCGCGATTGGGAGTGACCAATAACTGCCAGTGAGCAACGGCAGAGGTCCGCCGAGGGTGGACAATCAATATGTATAGACTCCTCCCCCTTAATGCTGAAGCTTAAGACTGGCGCTCCAGCCAAATAAAGATTTCATGAGCGCGTTATGAAAAACTCCACGATCGATATTTGATGCGGAGAACTCGCTGCCCCTTATCGGCACCATGCAGAGACTGGTAACTACCTTTTCGTCGGTGATGCTAGTACGTCCTTGAAGCAATGGTCTTCACACGGCTATCCATCCGCCCTAGTCGTGAGCATATTCGGAACCATAAGAGTCGCATTTCGATGGTTCGTACTCGCCGTGGTAGCTGAAGGCCTCTTTTAAAACTTTTTGCATCAGCTGTTTGGCATAAACTTGGTTCCGGCTTAATAGGGTCTCCAGTTGATCGCAAAGTTTTAGGAGCTTTTCTACTTTTGCGACTATGGCTTGTTGTTCACGAAATGGGGGTAGCTGGGTCAACAGCGGATAAACTCTTTTCCCACTAATTACAGGCTGAGCTCCTTTATACGAAGACCTCCCTAAGTCCATTTGCTTCAAATGAAGCAATATATACTCTGTATCGATGTTTTTTTTGCTGAAATAAACCCTGAAACAGTTATCCGTTACCCAGGAGTATTCTGGAGTTAAGTGAACTGCACCGCAATATGCTCCAACTCTCCCGATAGTGACTGTTGCCTCATTAGTGTTATAAGCGTCGTGATACCCATTGATGCCATTACCACCAAATACGGGAATATCACCACCATTCATTTGTGAAGATATCAAACCGTCTCCGGAGCTAATGCTGATTAAATCACCCAGCCTACACCAAGCCCACCCACTCGGCAGTTCAAACGGCTTTTCCTCGCCATCCATGGGAGGCAGCTGTTTCTGTGCATTGGTTCTCCTCCCTTTGTCTCGTTCCGCATGTTCAGCGCCGATGCGTTCAAGCAATTCGCTAGCTGGTTCCACGCACGGATTTTGAGCACGCCATTCAACCGTAAGCTTGCCTTCAATGGCTTCATGCAAAATCTGTTGGCGCAGTTTTTTCAAAAGGAATTGTTGATGGGTGAGTTCTGCTTTTAGTTCACATTCTTCAATAACAATCGACTTAAATTTCTCAACAATTTCAAGCTGCCTCCCGATAGATGGCAAAGGAATTTCAATACCCTGTATTTTTTTGACAGATAACGCCACATTAGCAGCACCACTCATCAGTGGAACCAGAACACGGTCTTTCAATTGTGACAAATACAAATGAAGGAACTGAATATCCAACTTGCTTTCATCTTTGCTGGTCAGTGCTACCAAAATGGAACCCAGTGCGAATTTCCCTTCTTGATAATGCACATTCTTTAGGCTTGCATGGCCGTGACCCGTTGAAGATACAAGAGGAATACAGACGGCCTTAGTATCAAACTGATAGGTGTTGCTGGTTTTTCGTTCCGCGCCGGTAGTTACCAGAGGGTATTCGCCTGGTTCCGCCTTGGCCAATCCTGTCGAACCTTTTTCAAAATCGCACAGGGCATTGAGCTTTACAAGCTTCACTACACGAGCTCCCTACGGAGTTGATCCAGCAATTGATCACCATTGGCAAAAGATTGATGCAGGAGGTCGAGCAATTCAGTGCTGCTATATTGCTTATCTTCTTTAGCGCGGTGCGGGTTATTAATGTCGAGGTTGTAGCCGTCTGCCTTGATGGTGTCGATATTCACCTGCCAAGCCTGCTCGTTCACTTCCCGGTTGATCCACCAAGCCTTCAGGGCATCGAACTCGGCCAGCTCGATCGGCTTGGTTTTGGAGTAAGCCTTGTAGCCTTCTGGTAACTTGTGTTCATAAAACCAAATGTTTTTTGTCGGCTCGCCTTTGGTAAAAAACAGTAGGTTGGTGGCCACAGAGGCGTAGGGCTGAAACACGGAGTTGGGCAGGCGCACGATGGTGTGCAGATTGCAGTCTTCCAGCAACTTCTGGCGAATTCGCTGCTTCACGCCATCGCCGGTAAGGGAACCATCAGGAAGCACAATAGCGGCACGGCCTCCGTTGTTGAGAAGGTGAATCATCAGGATCAAAAACAGATCCGCCGATTCCTTGGTGCGGTAGGTCTGCGGGAAGTTGTTTTCGTTATTGTTGGAAACCACGCCACCAAAAGGCGGGTTGGCGATAATCACCTCCACCCGATCCTTACGGGTGTACTCGCTCAAAGGCCTTTGCAGGGAGTCGCCAAACTGAATATTGGGCGTAACAATGTCATGCAAAATCAGGTTGGTATTGGCCAAAATATAGGGTAACGGTTTGTACTCCCAACCACGGACGTTGTTACCAATGGCTTCGCTCTCAGCAACATTGCTGGCAGTGGCTTTTAGATGCTCGATCACGGCGGTCAAAAAGCCGCCGGTGCCGCATGCAGGGTCGAGTACGGTATCGCCGTGCGCGGGATTCACCATCTCGGTCATAAACTGGGTAATAGCTCGGGGGGTGTAGAACTCCCCCAACGTACCGGCGCTTTGAAGCTCGCTCAAAAATGTCTCGTAAATTTGGCCGAATAGATGCAGATCTTTGCTGTTGTTGAAGTCGATTTCGTTCAGCTTGTTGATGACTTGGCGTAAGTGAATGCCGGATTTCATATAGTTGTAGTTGTTGGCGAAGACTTCATGCACCAGTACCGCGCGGCGCTTAGCGTTGGATAGGTCAATTTCCGACAGTGTAGGGAAGAGTTTGCGGTCGACAAACTTTAACAACTCGTCGCCGGTCATGCCTTCGTCATTGCCTGCCCATTGGTCCCAGTGCAAGTCGGCGGGAATGGGTGATATATAGTTATCGTCCATCAGCTCAAGCTCTTTGTCTTTATCGCTGAAGATTTTCAGAAACAACATCCAGCCCAGTTGCAAAATACGCAGCTCATCGCTGCCGGTGCCGGTATCTTGCCGCATGATTTTACGGGCAGACTTTACTATGCCTGATACATTTGCCATTGTTTTACTGCTCTCGTGTTAGCGATTCAAGCCACTTGATAAAGGGCTTGTTCGAGCTGAGTTAATGCTTGTAAGTAATTCTGCTTGCCGCCAAATAAATTTATGATTTCGGTTGGGGTGCCGAACCGGTCGAATGGATTGATCTTTAGCACCTTGATGTCCTCAATATTCTCTATGCCTTCATCGGCATATTTATCAAGCAAGGCGTCCAGTACCTTGCGCGCCTGTTCGCCGTACTGGCTGAATACATCACGCTTTCTGACCTGTTTGGCGCGCTCGGCACGAGTGAGTGGTGGCTGGTCAAAGGCCGTGTGGCAGATCATGTCGAAGATGTCCATTTCCTTACCGATGGCATCTTTGAGGTTTTCCAGCACGATTCCCTGCTCGGTAAGCTCGTCGATGATCGCCTGCTTTTTGTCTGCGCTACGCCATTTGCTAAGAAAATCATTCAGTGACTGGTATTGTTCACGAACCTTTTGACGGGTGTAGTCTTTCAGACTGCCGGTAATTAACTTGCCATTACCATCCATGTACTGAATACGTTCGTTGAGAATGGAAACATTGACGCCGTTAACGTAAAGCTTGCGCCGTGGTTCGCTAATGATGTCGCCGCCATCGATGATTTCTGGTGGTTCGGTTGGCGGCTCAAAGATGATCTCTTTACCTTCTTCATCGGTGATGGTATCTCCTTCGCTCGCCTCGTCTTCCGGGGTTTCAAATTCCTCATCCTCTCCCAGCTCTTTGACTCGCACCGGATCACCATCGAAGTCCGGGTCGGCAAACAAGTCGGTGACATTACGGAAATCAAGAATGGTGAAAAAGGTTTTGCCAAACTCTTCATTGATGCGGGTGCCACGCCCGATGATCTGCTTGAATTCGGTCATGGAACCGATGTTGCTATCGAGCACGATCAACTTGCAGGTTTGCGCATCGACTCCGGTGGTCATCAATTTGGATGTGGTGGCAATAACCGGGTAGCGCTCTTCGGGACTGATGAAGTTATCCAGTTCGCGCTTGCCTTCGTCATTATCACCGGTGATCTGCATTATGTACTTGGGGTTCTGCGCCATCAGGTCACTGTTTGCATTAGCCAGGGCTGAGCGCATGCGCTGAGCGTGGTCAATATCCACACAGAATACGATGGCTTTGTCGAAGCGGTTAGTTTTTTTCAGATACTCACTGATTTTTTGGGCCACTGCTTCCGTGCGTTCGTCGATCACCAGGTTTTTGTCGAAATCCTTACGGTTGTATATGCGGTCATCCACCAACTGGCCGCTTTTATCTGTTTTGCCCGCCTCAGGCCGCCACCCTTCAAGATCGACATTGAGGCCTACGCGTAACACCTTGTAAGGGGCCAGAAAGCCATCCTGTATGCCTTGCTTGAGTGAATAGATATAGATTGGATCGCCAAAGTATTCAGTGCTTGAAACGGTTTCGGTTTCCCTGGGCGTTGCTGTCAGGCCAATGTGAGTTGCAGTTTTGAAATAATCGAGGATTTCGCGCCATGCGCTATCTTCCGACGCACTTCCACGGTGGCACTCGTCGATGACAATCAGATCAAAAAAATCGGGGCTGAATTCCCGGAAAGCATCCTTGTCCTCATTGTAACTGGTGAGCCCTTGATACAACGCCAAATAGATTTCGTAGGATTTATCGATTTTCTTATTTTTAATAACCGTCATTTTGTCTTTGAAATGCCGGAAGTCGCCACGGCGCGTTTGGTCAATCAAGGCGTTGCGGTCCGCCAGAAACAGGATGCGTTTTTTAGCGCCAGCTTTCCAGAGGCGGTGAATGATCTGGAAGGCGGTGTAGGTTTTGCCGGTGCCGGTGGCCATAGTCAGCAAGACACGCTCCTGGCCATTGGCAACGGCCTCCACTGTGCGGTTTATGGCGATTTGCTGGTAGTAACGCGGGCTCCGGCTTGTGCCGTCAAAGAAGTAATCCTGTGCGCTGATACGCTCAGCCTCTGGTGTGGCGATGCCCTTATAGCGCTTATAGCGCTCCCAGAGTTGTTCCGGAGTTGGAAATTCACTCAACGAGATTTCACGCTCAATGCTGCCGCTGAGGGCAGTGCGGTCATGCTCGTAGAAACCATCGCCGTTACTGCTGTACACCGTGGGAATATCAAGAATGGTGGCGTAATCCAACCCCTGCTGAATGCCCGCCATCACCGTTTGCCCATTGTCTTTGGCCTCGATGATGGCGACTGGAATGTTTGGCTTGTAATAAAGAACGTAGTCCGCCCGCTTGCGCTTGCCCCGGGTTGTCAGGTTGCCCTTCACATAGATACGGCCATCGGTGAAGCTCACTTCTTCGCGAACCTGCTTCTGCATGTCCCAGCCCGCCTGTTCCAGCGCCGGTGTAATGAACTTGGTGCAGATGTCACGCTCTGATAAGTCCTTTTTATTCGTCATCTGATGGTCGAGTCCTTGGGTTTATTCGGCCATGGGTGGGCGTAAAGGCACAATAACCATGTTCAGGGGCTTAAGAGAGATCTTAAAAGCCTACGGTCACGTAGTCACTCACCTACAACTTTTATGGTGGCGGGGATAGGTTGTGTCGGTTCAGGGGATTGACGTCAATTAGAAATTGCCAGCATAGCGGGCTTTATATAGGAATTCAGGTTGCGTTGGCAGTGTCAATCCAGAACCGTAAGGTCATACCAAGCCATCCGATACCTAATCCGCGTTGCCACCACCAACCACACCACCAGCATCCGATTTACCGAGCTCTGCTAGGGGATTGACTTCGTGCAGGTTTGCATTCGAGTTGTCTGTTTGGCCGGAGCTTTTATCTCGATTGAGGCACTCAACGCAAACCTCAGCAATTGTCGGATTGAACGCCCGCCTATAGCCGCTTATCCAAGTAATGAATCGGCCGGTAATTCTGAGACGCCTATGACCGCCCACCTTTGGCTCGCTGCCTGTCGCGAAACCCTTTTGAAGGGGCCGTCCAACGCCGCGAGCCGAAAGCCGAGTTCGTACTGATCTCGGTGTACAGGTCAACGGCCAAGCAAAACGGTTGGAAAACCGTCCCCCGCCACCCTTTGGCTGGCGACTCTATTCAGTTACTCGATTACGAACAGGGATTTGAAGCTATCGAGTGGGGCGTGATGAATAGTCGCGAATACCAAGACCCACACTGCAAGAGCATCTGCATGGCGGAATGTCTCGCGCCCGGAATTGTTAAAACCGCTGAGTTCTTCAAAATCTTCACACCAAATGAAGAAGTAGATGCGCTTTGCTTGGCAAAGATGCAGGCGGCCGGTGTTAAGGTGCTCACGGGCGTGAACCAGAGAATGTTTTATCAATGAACTACACCAACCTGAATCCAGAGAAGGCTCTGATTTGGCGTATCGTCCATCGCGATAACCTGCCCTGGATTCTGGATAACGGTCTGCGTTGCGCGAACTCGGAAGTACAGGCACCTCAGTACGTGAACATCGGCAACGTCGACTTGATCGACAAACGCCGTTCACGCCAGGTGCCTATCGCACCCGAAGGCGTTCTGGCCGACTACGTGCCCTTCTACTTCACGCCCTTCTCGGTAATGATGCAGAACATTCATTCAGGCTGGAGCGTTCAGCAACGCACCAACGACGAGATCGTCATTCTCGTCTCCAGCCTTTATCGCGTTTTAGAGCTGGGCCTACCGTTTGTCTTCACAAACGCACATGCCTACCCAAATTGGACAGACTATTACAGCGATCTGGCGGATCTCGACCGGATCGACTGGTGTATCCTTCAACGACGCGACTTCAAGCGCGATCCTGATGATCCTCGCAAAATGGAGCGTTATCAGGCTGAGGCACTGATTCACCATCACTTACCGATTACGGGACTACTGGGCATCGTGTGCCACAACGATGCAATGAAAGTACGCATAGAAGCAGACGTTGCCGCTAGAGGCCTGACGTTGCCAGTCCATGCGCGCCCCAAATGGTATTTCCAATGATCAGATTTACCCAAGGCAACCTTCTGGAAGCCAAGACCGAAGCCCTCGTTAACACGGTGAACACCGTGGGTGTGATGGGAAAAGGCATCGCTTTGATGTTCAAAGAACGCTTTGCGCAGAATTACCGACTGTATGCAGCCGCGTGCAAGGCTGGTGAAGTGGAAACCGGCAAGATGCATGTGACGGCCACCAATGAACTCGATGGCCCACGCTGGATCGTGAACTTCCCTACCAAGCGTCATTGGCGCTCTCCGTCGCAAATGGCGTGGATAATCGAGGGACTGCATGATCTGCGTCGCTTCTTGATAGAAAACGATGTGAAGTCCGTTGCCGTCCCGCCGCTAGGTGCTGGTAATGGTGGGTTGAAGTGGCCTGAAGTGCGTGAGCAAATCGTTGAGGTGCTGGACGATCTGGATGTGGATGTATTGGTGTTCGAACCCTCCAATCAGTACCTGAATGTCGCTAAACGCAACGGAGTTGAGCAACTCACTCCGGCACGGGCGCTGATTGCAGAACTGGTTCGACGCTATTGGGTTCTGGGCATGGAATGCAGCCTGCTCGAGATTCAGAAACTGGCCTGGTTTCTTGAGCGCGCAATCGTGAAACTTCCCAATACTGAGAACCCGCTGGATCTCAAATTCGTTGCTGGTAAATTCGGCCCGTACGCCAATCGATTAGAACATCTGCTCAACAATCTGGACGGAAGCTATCTACATTGCGACAAGCGCATCAGTGATGCCGGAATCACCGATGTAATTTGGTTTGATCAAGATCGCAAAGCCTTCTTGCAGACCTACCTCAAGACTGAAGCCAAGGAATACTCCCAAGCTTTAGAGCGCACGGCTGAATTGATTGATGGCTTTGAATCACCTTTTGGCATGGAGTTGCTCGCGACTGTCGACTGGTTGCTGATTCATGATGGTGTTGCGCCAACCCTTCCAGCTTTACGCGAAGCGCTGATGAATTGGGAGGGTGGCTCCAGTGCTGCGGCGCGGAAAAACAAACTATTTGACGATCAAGCTCTGGGGATTGCAATCGAACGCCTGACTTCCAGCAGCTTCAGTCCAAACATAGCGGCCTGACGCTAGAGCGAGACAGGGCAATTGCTGCTTCACAATTGCTCTGCTGCCCATTGCATGGTTTAGACAATCCTCAAGTCCACGCGCCAACACTTGCCAAACCCAACCCCCACAGTGCTAAATCCCGCCTCATAACCACCCCTTTTTACCCGCATCCCCGACCCCGGCCGGATTCCGGTATTGAGCCTCACGGGAATCCATGGAATGGCCCTGCATATCCCGACCCTGCTGGTCGTTTCCGTCTTCGTCTTCTTTTTGATGGGGCTGTTGACGCTGCACGCCTGGTATCGCGAAACCCGCGAGCCGCCGCTGGCCTACCTTGGCAGCATGATGCTGTTGGGCGCGCTGGGCGTGGTGCTGGTGAGTTGGCGGGATCGCGGGGTGGATTTCGTTCCGATCATCTTCGGCAACATTGTTCTGTTGCTCAGCGCCGCGATGAACTGGACGGCCATGCGCACGCTGATGGGTCGCAAACCTTACCTGCCGGGCATTTTGGCGGGTTCTGTGGTCTGGCTGCTGTTGTGCCTGATGCCCGCCTTTTACGACTCGATGGCGAATCGAGTGCTGATCTACTCTCTGCTGGCATTCGGGTATGGCGTGCTGACGACATTGGAACTCTGGCGCAACCGTCACAGCCTGGACATTGCGTTCATGCCGGCGTTGGTGCTGACTGTTTTGCACACCATTTTTTATGCGGTGCGCAGCGCGACCGATGACGGGCTGCCGGTGACCAAAGCCTTGCTGGGCAGTGGCGAAGGCGTGCCGTTTTTCTCGTTCATGCTGTTCGAGTCGATGTTGTATGTCATCGGCATTGCTTACATCACCTTGGCGATGGTCAAGGAACGCGCCGAACTCAAGCTCAAGGCCGCGGCGTTCAGCGATCCGTTGACCGGCATAGGCAATCGTCGCGCGTTCATGCAGCACGCCAGTCACTTGCTGGACGGCTGTCAGCAGCGGGCCGAACCGGCGGCGTTGCTCCTTTGCGATCTGGATCACTTCAAGCGTTTGAACGACACCTACGGCCATCCTGTCGGCGATCAAGCGTTGATTGCGTTCAGCGAAGTCCTGATGAAAAGCGTGCGCAAAGAGGATGTGTTCGGCCGCATCGGTGGCGAGGAGTTTGCCTGTCTGCTCTGCGCATGCGATGAGCAGACTGCACTGGAGATTGCCGAGCGAATCCGTCTCTCCTTCGCCCGGCTCTCCATCCTGGAACCGGGGCTGCTCAGCGTCAGTATCGGCGTGGTCACCACCCGTGAGTCGGGTTACGACCTGTCGCGCCTGCTGTCGGAGGCGGATCAGGCGCTGTACGGTGCCAAGCATCAGGGGCGCAACCGTGTTCAGACGTTGCGCTCGTTGTATCTGGGTCTAGCGTAAAAACCCTTTTAACTAGCCGTCCAACGCAGCTGGCCGGGTTATAAATCAGAGAAACGCTCCACAAGGAAGTTAGCAATTGATCCCCCACACTCCGAGCTCACAACTGAAATCCGTTGCCGCAACCACCCTGTACCTTTGCTTGACCGGATGTGTCGGGGTAGGCATCTCCCTGCCAGAAAAAGTCACACTGAAAACCGACGCTTACAGAGCGCAAAGCTACCGCTCAATCACCCCGCAAATCACCCGGACAGCAACATCGGCACCCACCCGCGAATGGTGCGGAATCACTGTCTGGGCGCTGGTGATTCCGGTGCCGTTGAAGCTGCCGGTTTGCCACTCGTACTCCGAGCAATCCTTCGGCAGTGACGAGTTCGGGAGGGAGACTGTTTTGCTCAACACCCGACAATCAGTGCCATCCCCGCTCTACGCCTGTGGCCCACTGATGGTGCTGGGGCCGATCGTTCACGGTTACGAAGGTAATGCGCTGTGCGGTGTTTTTCCTGACTGATCCGTTGATTCACGGATAACTGAACGACTTCACCAGCGTCAGCTCCCCCACCGCGCGCATCGGTACGAGGAAAGTCTCCATCTTCTCGCTCGGCGTGCCTTCCTCGGTAATCACCGTGACCTGCGCGGTGGTCAGCGGTTGCACCGCCTCATCACCGCCATCCTCGTCGCCGCGATAGCCGCCGCCGTAGTAATTCACATACACCAGATACTGGCCCTTGATCGGCGCTGGCATGGCGAAGATTTCCGGGCCGTAACCGGTGGTGACGTCGACGTCGAGCGCGGCACCGTTAGGCGCGACGCGGTTGCCGTACCAGATGTGTGCGCCGTCGGGGGTGACGAGGTGCAGATCGAGGTCGGTGCCGTCGCTGTCCCATGACAGCAGCACGCGCAGTTTCGCCGGGGTGGCGCCGCCGCTGGTGTTGAGGAACTGCGTGCGATGGCGTTGCTGGCCGTCGGGGCTGCGCACTTCGACGCTGTTGCTGCCGTTGGGGAAGGAGAACGGGCGATCAAAGCGGCCGCTGTCATCGATTTTCAGCGGCATGCTGACGCCGTTGACGATCAATCGCCCGGGCTCATTGCTCTTCGGTGTGGCTTTGATCTGGCCGCTGATGCGTGCGGTGTTGGCCTGGCCGACCGGGGTGTTGACCGAGGAGGCCGGGTAGTTGACGGTCTGGCGAAAGCTTTCGCCCTCGCCTTCCGGTGCGCCACTGCGCCAGCCGCCGACCGGGGTGTCGAGTTTGACGCTGTCGGCGGCCATCGCCGGCGCTAGCGCGGTCAACGTGCAGAGCAGCAGCAAGACCTGTGGATAACGAAGTGTCATGGTCTATTCCAGCAAAAGGTGACGGGCAAGCCCTTCGATGTAGGTTTCATCCTGGCCGTTGGGGTGTGCTTCAAAGGCCAGGTGCAGATATTCGTGGGTCAGGTCGAGGCGATCCTGCAGGCTCAGTACGCCGCGCACGTAGATGCGTTGGCGTTCGCGGTCGACGAAGGGCCGGCCGAAGGCGAGTTTGCACACGGCGAATGTGCTGACTTCGTTGTAGCCGGTTTCGCTTTCCAGCTTCGGGCGCCAGCCGCGACGTTGTTTTTGCAGCCAGTCTTGCGCGGCGGGCAGCGCTTCGCAGGAAGCCACCGGGTTGTCCCAACGGCTGAGGCTGGCGCGCGGATAGGCGTGCAGCAGAATCGCGTCGTAGCGCTGGCCGGCATTGGCTTGCTCGACGGCGTGCTGCCAGGCGAGTTTGTCCGGGCCGGGTTGATCGGAGTGATAGGTGACGGCGCTGCCGGCCAATACCAGGTCTGCCGTCCATGCAGCGATGTCGCGAGATGCGGCAGAGGCCGGGCGCGGTGCGACGCGTTGCCGAGTGCTGCTGTCGTCGATGCTCAGGCAATCGCCGTTGCGCGTGGCGTTTTGCAGCAAATACGTGCGAATCGCTACGGCGAGGGCTTTGGCCGCTTCGGCGGGTTCAGGTTTGGCTTCGCGCTCCAGCACTCGGGCGACGTACTCTTCGCGATCCAGCCTTGCGACGAGTTTGTCGTTGAGCAGAAAAAGTTCGCCGTCGCTGTGGATATCCAGCGCATTACCGTTGGCGAATTCGACGCGATAGTCGCCCTGCAACGGGCCGGAAGTAGCCACCCGCTCGCCAGTCAAAACCCGCGTAACCGGATAGCGCGAGAACAACCCGACTTCAACACAACGCCCCGCTTCCGCCGGCCATGCCGCTGGCAATACAGTCGCCAGTGCCTGACCGTAATGGCGCAAAACCATCTGACTGGTGCCACGCCCGCCTGCCCAGACCGGCGAGCCATCCGCCGTCCAACCGGCAAATCCACCTTGCCGCGATTGCGCATCCTGATCGCCGAGCCAACTCCAGGTTTTCACCCGCAGACGCCCGCCCAGTTCACCGACAACATTGCCGTCAGCCGCGTTCAGCACCACATCGAGCAGCACTCGACGCGCCTGATCCTGCGCCGGCAAAGTGGCCAAGACTTTCAGCAACTCGACCACGGAGACGCGTTGCGCCGGTTGCACCGAAGGCAAATCCAGCAGCCACAACGGCGCCTGTCGCGCCTGCCAATACGTTCGCCAATCCGCCGCCGCAATGCCCAACCGCGCGGGTTCGAAATACAAACCGCAGGATTTCACCAGCGCCTGATCACGCTCGATCCTGCCGCCCGCCGCGCAGCAATAAACCTCTTCCTTCGATTGCCCGCGACATTCATACGCCGGTTCCCGCGCGCCGGTATCCATCAGCCATGCGTAAACGAACAACTTCCACAGGCTGCCCAGCGGCGTATCCAGCGAAGACGGTAACGGTTCACGGGCGATCAGTTGTGTCTGATTCAGCGACAACAACTCGCCCTTATAGGCCACGCGCAACGGCTCATCCTGCGCCGTCGCCAGCGCAGGAATCACACACATCAGCAGCCACAGCAGCGGCCGGCTCATGTCAGTTGACCGTGACCTGACCAAGGGCGGCTTTCGCTTCCTGGGCCTGATGCTGCGGCGCGTACACCTGGGTGAAGCGCACCGGCGGCAGGTTGAACTGGCCTTTCTGCGAGAAGCGCACCAGATGGCGCAAGCGCAATTCGCCGCTCAGGGCATCGACCGGCACGGCGTAGGCCAACTGGCCCGGTTCGAAACGCGCCTTCTCCAGCGCCGTCGGCTCGGTGCCGTCCTTGCCCTGCAACTTGATGCCCCACGTTGTGCGCTCGACATCGGCGCCCGGTGGCAGCGGCACTTCAAGCATGCCGTAGCGCAGCGGTTTCGGCGCTTTGCTGGTGAGGATCACTTCGTCCAGATACAGGCTGTCGCTGGACAGCGGTTTGCTCCCGACCGGCTCCAGTTTGAACGTGAATGCTTCATCGCCCGGCACCAGTCGCGACAGGCGACGGGTGATGGTCACGGCCATCGGATCGACCGGTGGTTGCTGAGTCTGGAAGCTCAGCGCCGCACGCAGCGGACGTTCTTGCGTGCCCGACACGGTCAGCACACTCGGCACTGGCGTGACGCCTTGCCAGGTCCAGTACATCTCGCCGCTGGCACCGTAGTTTTTCTTCCAGCCTTCACCCGGCGTCAGGGCGATGGTCGGCGAAGCCTGGGCGATGCTGCGTTGCAGCCAGGTCAGCGCCAGCGCACGTTCCAAGGTCGATTGCTGCGGCAACAGTCGTTGCAGCAGCGCTTGCGCACGTGCCTGATCGAACGGTTGCAGCGACAGGTTCAGCGCTTCGGCAAACGGCTGCGAACTGACCGACAGACGCTGTTGCGCAGCAGTCACCTGACGATTGAACGCTTCCGGCAAGGCCACTTTCGACTGCGTGGCCAACGAAGCGGTCAGCACCCGCGCCGCTGCCAGACCGAGCGCCGAATCCGGATCGCTCATTACCAGACTGTCCTGACCATCGTCCATCAGTGTCTCGGCGTTGCCTTCACCAGCCTTGGCCAGATCGTCCATCAAACCACTGAGCAGCGTGTTCACCGGCAGATGCATCTGCTTGGCGAACGACAGAATCAACGCCCGTTGCAGCAACGGTGTGTTCGGCGCTTGCTTGGCGTAAACCTCCAGCACGCGCTGCCAGTGTTCCGGCGGCAAGCTCAGCTCCAGCACTTGGCTGGCATTGAAGTCGGCGTAGTAGGCGTAAGCGGTGAGGAACGCATCTGGCTCACCGTCGTAACCCCACCAGGTGAAGCTCGCCGATGGCCCGGCCATTTGCACCAGGCGCAAACGGCTGTTCTGCATGATCAGGCGCAAGCGATCGCGGATCTGCGGGTTCGACGCCAGCGATGGATAAGCAATGCTCAACGGCAACAGACGGCTGGCCGTCTGCTCGACGCCGCCATATGGATAGCTGAGCAGATCATCGAGTGCCGAGCGGAACAACGCTTGCGGACTGTCATCCAGGCGCAGGCGAATATCCGTAGCATCTGCCGGCAGACTCAGCGCGATATCGCCGCTGGCGACATCGAGGTTTTGCGTCTGCGTCACTTGCCAACCATCACCGGTCGCACTCAGGCGCACGGCGAGGGAGTCGGCGGTTTTACCGTCCTGTACCAGTTCGGCCGTCCACTCGCCAGAAGCCAAGGCGAATGCCGGCAGCGGCAGGTAATTGATGCGGTTGTTCAGGGTCACCGGCAGTCGCTGCTCGGCGCCAGCGTAGTGGGTGACCAGTTCAGCTTTCACCGGTTTCTCGGCCTGACTGAAGGCGAACACACCGAGTTGCGGCTGATCGCCTTTGCGGAATTTGCTTGGGCCGCTCCACTTCAGGTACAGCGGTTTTTCCGAACGCACGAACTGCTTCTTCTGCCCGACCTGACCGTCATCGGCGATGGCGCGGGCGGTGATGCGCCAGCGGGTCAGCGAGTCCGGCATCTTGAAGGTGAAGCGGGTTTTGCCGTCGGCACCGGTCAACAACTCCGGCTGCCACGCGGCGGTGTCGACGTCTTCACGACGCGGACGCTCCAGCACTTTTACCCCACGTTCGCTGCGGTTGGCTTTGCCCGGTGCGCCGGGGCTGCCCGGCAACGCGACGTCGTAACTGATGAACGACAGACTGGCGCTGGTGCGCACGTTGTTACGGCGCGGGTGATAGAAGAACTGGTCGATGGTCGGCGCCACTTCCGGTTGCAGCGCATAGACCATTTCGTCGACGACGCTGACGGTCAGGTGCGCCGGGACTGCTTTGCCGGCGAACTGCGTGGTCAGGTCAACCGTGACCGTGTCGCCCGGCAGATACACCGCTTTGTCAGTGCTGATTGCTACGTCGATTTGCGGCGCGACAACCTTGATCCCGGCGTTCTGGAAGCTGTACTGCCCGCCCTTGGTGTACAGCACCGAGAAGGTCAGGTTCGGTGCGAAGTTGTCTTTCACCGGGATGCGCACGCGGTATTGAGTGTCGCTGAGTTTTTCCAGTTTCAGCCAGTCGCCGCCTTTGGCCAGCAGCGCGGTGGCTTCGACCTTGTCGCGCTCCAGCGACAGCAGAGCATCACTGACCGGTTCCGGGAAAGTGATCAGCGCCAGCGCTTCATCGCCTGCCTTGTACTCAGGCTTGTCGAGGATGATTTCCACGGTGCCCGGCACCGCTTTCACACCGTCGCCAGTGACCGAGTGCCCGGTGGCGCCAAGGACGCGACCGTGCTGGTCTTTCAAGGTCAGGTTGTAAGTGCCCGGACGTTCGAAAGCGAGACTGAAGCCCTTATCCGTCGCTGCGAGTTTGCCTTCGCCGGTGCTCTGGTCTTCCAAGCGCACCCAGCCATACGTGCTCGGCGTCACCGCTTTGCTTTGCTCGGTGCCGCCCTCGTTGGCGTAGCTGAACGCAACCTTGTCGCCGACCGCACTGAAGCGTTGCGGCGCGCTCAAGCGGAAGCTTGCGGCGCCACGGTCGATGAGGATTTCCTTGGTGGTCTTGACCCGATACGCCGCGCCATCGCTGGCAAACACGGTGAGCATGTAACGGCTCGGTTTGTCGGCGGCCGGCAGATCGAGGGTCGCGTTGCCTTTGCTGTCGGTGGTCAGTTCGGTGCTGGTCAGCTCCACCGGAAATTGCCCGAGGTATTGCAGTTCATTGTCGACCATCGACAATTGCTGGGCGCGCAAACTCAGGGTCAGCTTGGCGTTGGCCACCGGTTTGCCGTCCGGGTAGAGCAACAGCAGACTGCCCTTCACCGGCTCGCCGGTGCGGTAATCCTGTTTGGCCAGATTCAGCGAAATCTCGAAGTGCGGCTTGATGTATTCCGCCACGCGGAACGCGCTGCTGTAGGCCTGATCCTTATAGTTGAAACGAATCTCGTAACCGCCCGCCACCGCGTTGTCCGGCAACTGGAAGCGGCCCTGAGTGCCGGCCTTCGAATCCAGTTTCAGATCAAGGTGTTGCAACTCGGTACCCGTCGCATCCAGCACGCTGACGTTAACGTCCGCCGCCCCCGGCAACACTGAATCCCGCGCATTCTTGAACTCGCGGCCAACGATTTTCAGCGACACCCAATCACCCGGGCGATACAGCGGCCGGTCGGTGAAGGCATACAGTTTGGTGTCGTAGATTTCGCTGTCGTAGTAGAAATTTTCCGAGACGAACACGCCGCCCTCTTCGTCCTCGCCGATCACAAACGAACGTTCAGGGCTGACGTGTTTCAGCCGCAGCAAACCGTCGGCATCAGTCGCGCCGCTGCTCATCACGCCGAGACCATCGGTCCACAGCACATTGACCTTCGGCACCGAACTGCCTTCGTGTTTGCGCGCAGCCCAGACCAGCAATTCATCGCCGGCAATCTTGCTCACCGCGACTGTGTTGGAGACGAACACCATGGTGGTCGCGCGGTACTTGCCGATCAGCGCTTCGACCAGATACAGACCCGGTTTCAGATTGCCCAGCGGAATGTAAACGTTGCCCGGCGCAACGCTGACGAAGTCGCTGGAAGAACCGGCCAGATTGACCCCGGCCGGAGGCTCAATCGGCTTGGCCTGCCACAACGGATAACGGAACTGGCTGACCACCGGCAGACCCGGAATCAGCGCAAATTGCGGCTGCGCGTCGTACGGTGTCGGTGCGGCGATGGCGTTGCCCATCTTCAGTTCCGGCACTTCCTCGGTGACTTGTTTGCGCGACTCATAAGAGAACGCGCGCTGCATCACCCGACGGGATTTGCGGTACCAGTTGTCCCACAGGTACGCGAGGGTGTTGGACAGACCTTCGCCCTTGAACTGGCCGTCGCTGACCACGCGGTGCAGGTTCTTCTGGCGCTTGAGGAAATCCAGCGGCTTGTCGATGCGGTACACACGAATGTCGGCGCCGCCATACGGTTCCATACGGAAACGACGGTAATCACGGCCCGGCGCTTCGAGGCGCACCATTGCCTGTTCGTCGCTGGCGAAACTGCTGTCGGCCAGGAGGAAAAAGCTTTCACCAGACACCGGCGTATAGCCGCTCGGCTCGACCGAATCTTCGGCGCTGACGGTGGCCATTGGCAGCAACAGCGCCAGCAGCAAAGGAATTCGGGAACAGAGTCGCAACATGCGGGCACCGGTCATTGGGAGAGAAAGTTCAGTCGATAGACGCCGATGAAGTTGGGGTTGGCTGCGTCGGGTATCCATCGGGTGTCCTTCCATGTCATGAGTTGCTGCAGGCTTGCCGAACGCATGCCGTTGTCAGTCGGGGTGGTGGTGCCGGTGTGATAGGCGATGTAGCGGCCCATCCAGATCATCAGGTGCTGGTCGTCGCCCTGATCGAAAAACATCAAGTCACCGGGCCGCGCCTGCGACACGTCGCGGCTGACCAGATGGCTGTTGAACTGAATCAGTTTGATCGCATTGACGTACGGCCCAACCTTGCCGCCGCCCTGCTGCCATTGCTGGGCGAGCTTGCGTTGGTCATCGCTGAGCGACAATTCCGGCGGCAAATAGCGGTTGGACAGACCATTGCTGCGCAGCCATTTGTCGTCGTGGACTTTCAATGCTTCGTTGGCGGCAAAGCGCACCAGCCCGGCACAATCCTGCTGATACCAGCGCGGGCTCGGACCCTGGCTCAGTTGCTCCTGGGCGATGCGCACGAACCAGGCGCGAAACACCTGGGATTGCGCAGGGTCCAGCGCCGGTGCTTCGACGGCGCGGGCACCCGCACTGAGCAACAGCGCGAGCAGGCCGAGGCTGCGGATCAGTGCGGTCACAGCGCTTTCCATTCCAGCGGCAACCACTGCCAGTGGCCGTCGGGCTCGCTGCCTTCAGGCAGGGTCAGCGCGTATTTGCCGTAGCCGCTGAGAGTGTGCAGTTTCGGGATCAGGTAGGTTTGCGCGGCGTTGTAGAACACCGGTTCCATGTCCTGCGGCAGGCTGTCGAGGGTTTCCTGCTGCATCAACTGCGCCATCGAATCCGGGCCGAAGTAGATTGGCATCAGCACATCTTTGGGCAGCACGTCGGCCATTGGCGGGAAGCGCTTGTCGAGGGTGCCGAGGGCTTTGTCGACGAGTTTGTCGTCGAGGGAAAACAGCAGCGTCGAGCCGTGACGGGCGAGGCTGACTTTCATGAACGCCTTGCCGGAAATCGCGTCCGGGTTCTCGGCAGTCTTCGCCGCATACGGGCCGAAGTTGGAGCTGACCTGACGCTGCCAGACGTGGTTCTGGCCTTCTTGTTTCTCGACCACCGGGAAGACGTTTTCGTCGACATTGGCTTCGAACGCTCCGACCATCGAGCCGAACAATTTACCGAGGTCGCCGTCGAGTTTGCTGCTGTCCTCATCTTTAAGGCTAGCCACCAATAGCGGCGTGTACAAACGCGAATCGGCGTACCAGCACAGGCCCGCCGCGCCGGCCACGTGTTCGGTGAGGGTTTGCGCCACGGCTTCTTCGGCGCCGAGTTTCACCAGCAATGGCTTTTGCGGCTCGGCAGCCACGGGCAGGGTTACGCAAGCACTGGCGCCGAGCGGCATGGCTTGCCAGACCGGTTTGAAATCGAAGTCGGGTTGGTTTTCCAGTTCGTCCATGGCGAGATAGCTGTGCCAGCCCTTGTCGTCCATGTCAAAACGCAGCCCGGCGAAGTTCGGGATGAAGCGCTGATAACCCATGGCGAGGACGCTGGAATTCACCGACAGACGCTGTTTGGTTTCCGGTGTTTTCGCCGGCAGACCGAACGCTTCAGGAAAGAGTTTTTCGCCGTTGAGCAGCGCCGCCAGCGCTTGCGGGGAGACATGACCGGACTCTTCGGAGGCGCCACTTTCAGGGTCGTAATATTTGGCGGGATTGGACAGCACCACCAACTTGTCACCATGAGAGGCGAACAACAGGGCTTTGCTGGCGTTGTAGGTCAGCTGGTACAACGGCACCGTGTCGCCACCGACCTTGAGTTCCGCCATTTGGCTAAGCTGCGTGTCATCCAGCGCAACCTTCGCCAATGGCTCAAGCAATTTGGCCAACCCGCCGCGATCCATCACCAACAGAAAATCCTTCAAGCGACCGTCAGCCCCGCGCCACAGTGCGACATCGGCCGGTTGGTCGAAAAGCTGTTCGATCAGGCTGTCCTGCAGTTTCAGGTCATGCTCGTAGATGATCCGGCGCAGGCTGCCGATCAAGCCGAGACGATCGGCATGGGTCTCGTAATAGAAGACGAAATCTTCGGTAAGCGTGGCTTTGAGGAACGGCACCGTCAGCAGATCCTTGGGCAACTGGCTCAAGGAGCGGGTTTCCAGCAAGGCATCCGGTCGGCTCAAGCCAAGCTTGTCACTGGCCAGTTCCGCCGGCGGCGCTTTGGGCTTGTGCAAAAACCAGCCAAGACCGCCCGCCACCCCGGCCACCAGGCACAGCCCGACCAGCAGCAACGGCCATTTGCGGGAAGGTGGAGTCGCTGGCGTTTCGGCAGCTGGAGTCACAGTGTTATCACTCATCGTTAACAAAACCCGATTTCATCCGTGGCGGGATGCTTAATAGTTGAAAGTCTTGACCAGCAGCAGATCACCGATCGCCCGCAGGGGCACGATGAACGTTTCGCGTTTTTCGTTGACGGTGTTTTCGTTGAGCACCAGCGTGATTTGCGAGGTGATCACCTCGTTCTGATTGCTGGTCTCCTCGAAGTTATAGCCGCCGTTGCCGAAGTTGCCCCAATAGTTGACGTAAACCAGATAGGTGCCATGCAGCGGCGCGGTCATGGTGAACATTTCCGGGCCGGGGCCATCGACACCATCCGGGTCGAGACCACCGCCATTGCTCAGCGCCGGCTGCGCCCAAAAGGCATGCTGACCGTCGGGCGTGACAATGTGCAGATCGAGTTCGGCCTTCGGATCGTCCCATCCCAAGACAAGACGAATCCGCGCCGGCGTGCGCAAGTTATTTGCTTCATAAAATTGCACGCGTTTCAGCGACTGGCCTTCGGCGCTGATCACCTCGACACTGTTGGAGCCGGCGCCGAACGCGTACGGCCGGGCGAAACGGCCTTGGTCGTCGGTGTACAGATTCAGTGGATTGCCATTCACGGCGAGGCTGTGCGGCGGGCGCATATGGCCGATGGCTTTGAGCTGGCCCTGGATCATCGTGCGATTGCGCTGGATGCCGCGATCGATCGGCGGCGTCGGGTAGGCGACTTGCGGATTTTCCGTGCGATCGAGCAGGCCGTGATAACGCCAGCCGCCCACCGGTTCCGACAGTTCAGCGCTCGGCGCGGCCGAAAGCGCGGGCGCGCAGGCCAAGCCGATCAGCAGCCAAAAAAATGAACGCATGTAATGCCTCCTGCCATGCCTGAACGAAACCTTGCACCCGATCCTCGGTACTTCACAGCGGTGAAACTGCGTTTCGTCTGAAAGACCCGTGACTATCGGGTCGTAGAAGGCGCGAAGATTAGCCATTCGGTGGTTTTTTAACAATCGGATACATGTGCTTTTGCTGTAGGAATCCAGCCAACCCGGTGGACGGTGAGCCGAATAGGCGTCATATTCGGCTCACAAAATGAGCCGAATAGCTTTTCTATTCGGCTCACGGACTCACGGCAGGTATAAATGGCAGCTCACTGGATCTGGCAACAGCCCGACTGGCCCGACTTCAACTGGCAGGCAGAACGCCTGGCACCGTTGTTGCGCGAGTGTGTACAGGCACAAGGTCAGTTGATGGGTATGGCCGGTTCAGTAGGCGATTCTTTGGGGGCTCAGACCGAACTGGATGCCCTTTTGCAGAATATCGTGACGTCTTCGGCCATCGAAGGTGAGCAACTGAATGTTGGCTCCGTACGGTCGTCCTTGGCGCGACGTTTGGGCCTGGAGTTGATCGACGGCTATAAAGTCAGTCAACGCAGTGAAGGTCTGGCGCAGCTCATGCTTGATGCCACCCGTCGATTTGCCGAACCGTTGACGCTGGAACGCCTGCTGGAATGGCACCAATGGCTGTTTCCCGATCAAGAAGCCGGCCTTACTGCGCGCTCAATGCATGTGGGTGCGCTGCGCGGTGATGAGCCAATGCAGGTGGTATCGGGTCGCATTGATCGTCCAACGGTTCATTTCGAGGCGCCACCTCGCCAAGGTCTTGAGCAGCAGCTCGACCCATTTCTCCAATGGTTCGAGGCCAGCCAGCATCAGACAGCACTGGACCCGATGCTACGCGCGGGCATCGCCCATTTCTGGTTTGTCACTTTGCATCCGTTTGACGATGGCAACGGTCGCCTGACCCGCACCATCACTGATCTGGCGCTGGCACAGGGCGAAGCGCAAGCCATCCGTTTCTACGCCATGTCGGCGAGCATTCTGGATGATCGTTCCGGCTACTATCGGATTCTGGAGTCAAGCCAGAAAGCCACACTGGATATCACAGAGTGGCTCACATGGTTTTTGCAAACGTTGCTACGTAGTCTGCAAGAAGCCATCACCCGGATTGAAAGCGTGCTGGGCAAGACGCGTTTCTGGCAGGCACACCGCGAGTCCGAACTTTCGGCGGAGCAGGTCAAAGTGCTCAATCGCCTGCTCGACGGCGGCGAGCGGGGCTTTGAGCACGGCATCAGTGCCGGGCAATATCAAGCAGTGGCGAAAGTGTCGAAGGCCACAGCGACCCGCCACCTCGCGGAGTTGCTGGAGAAAGGCTGCCTGCAACGCTTACCGGGAGGTGGTCGGAGCACGCGCTATCAAATTCGTTATCCGGATTAGCACTGACAATGCCCACCTGTGGCGAGGGGATTTATCCCCGTTGGGCTGCGCAGCAGCCCCAAAAGCTACGAGCACCTATTTTCAGGTCTACCGAGTCAGCATTGATTACGACTGCTGCGCAGCCGAACGGGGATAAATCCCCTCGCCACATTGGATCTTTGTTTTCACATTGGATCTTTGTTTTCACATGGGATTTGTTCTCTCAAGGGATCTTTGTATTCAGCCCAGATCTTTGCTCTGCACAAGGGATCTTTTCATTCATAGGGGATCTTTATCCTGCACAAAGGATCATTTGTTCTGGCGCGCATCGCCCTGCTCATTTGCCCACAACCCCCCTATCTGCTAGTGTCGCGCCGGTTTAACGTCAACCGGAAATCGCCGCCATGGCCCGCAAAAAAGCTGCACTGGATTTCGAACAGTCCCTCGCCGACCTGCAAACATTGGTCGAGCGTCTGGAGAACGGTGAATTGTCGCTGGAAGACTCGCTGACCGCTTTCGAGCAGGGCATCGGTCTGACCCGTGACTGCCAGGCAGCGCTGGCGCAAGCCGAGCAGAAGGTGCAAGTGCTGCTGGAGCGCGATGGCGAACTCGCCGAGGAACCCTTCGACGCGGAACAGCCAGAATGATTGCGGCGTATACGGCGAGCAGCCAGACCCGGGTCAACGCAGCGCTGGAAACCCTGTTCAATGCGCCGCTGCCGGAGCTGGCGCGGCTTTACGAAGCCATGCGCTACAGCGTGATGAACGGCGGCAAACGCGTGCGACCGCTGCTGGCCTACGCGGCGTGCGAAGCGCTCGGTGGCAAGGCTGAGCAAGCCAACGGCGCCGCCTGCGCAGTCGAGTTGATCCACGCTTATTCGCTGGTGCACGACGATTTGCCGGCGATGGACGACGACGATCTGCGCCGCGGCCAGCCGACCACCCACAAAAAATTCGACGAAGCTTGCGCGATTCTTGCCGGCGACGGGTTGCAGAGTCTGGCGTTCAGCGCCCTGCTCGATCCGCGCCTGAGCGATTGCAGCAGCGACATCCGCCTGCAAATGGTCACCGCGCTGGCTCACGCCGCAGGCCCGGCGGGCATGGTCGGCGGTCAGGCCATCGACCTCGGTTCGGTCGGCCTCAAGCTCGATCAACGAGCCCTCGAACAGATGCACCGGCACAAGACCGGCGCGCTGATCGAAGTCAGCGTCAAACTCGGCGCTCTGGCCAGCGGCCGTGTCGAGCAGGATGAACTCCGCGCCCTGCAGACTTATGCACAGGCCATCGGTCTGGCCTTTCAGGTGCAGGACGACATCCTCGACGTCGAAAGCGATACCGAAACCCTCGGTAAACGCCAGGGCGCCGACATTGCCCGGGACAAGCCGACCTACCCGGCCCTGCTTGGTCTCGACGCCGCCAAAGCCTACGCGCTGGAACTGCGCGATCAGGCCCTGCATGCCCTGCGACCGTTTGACGCGGCAGCCGAGCCCTTGCGCGAGCTGGCACGGTATATCGTCGAGCGCCGCAGCTGACGGCGAATCCGCCAAAAAAGACCAACGCGTGGGCAGGGGGCGATGCATCAGGTAAACTGCCGCATCTTCTATACCTATAACGATTCGCCTGATGCCCACGACGTTTCATGAGATTCCCCGCAAGCGCCCGACCACGCCCCTGCTCGACCGCGCGAATACGCCGGACGGCCTGCGCCGGTTAGGCGAAGCCGAGCTGGAAACCCTGGCCGATGAGTTGCGCCTGGAATTGCTCTACACGGTCGGTCAGACCGGTGGGCATTTCGGTGCCGGCCTGGGCGTGATCGAGCTGACCATCGCGCTGCATTACGTCTTCGACACGCCGGACGACCGTCTGCTGTGGGACGTCGGGCATCAGGCGTATCCGCACAAGATCCTCACCGGTCGCCGCGAGCGCATGGGCACGCTGCGCCAGAAGGACGGCATTGCCGCTTTCCCGCGTCGCGCCGAGAGCGAGTACGACACCTTTGGCGTCGGCCACTCCAGCACCTCGATCAGCGCCGCGCTGGGCATGGCCATTGCCGCCCGCCTGCAGAACAGTGATCGCAAGGCAATCGCCGTGATCGGCGACGGTGCGTTGACCGCCGGCATGGCTTTCGAGGCGCTGAACCACGCGCCGGAAGTGAACGCCAACATGCTGGTGATCCTCAACGACAACGACATGTCGATCTCGCGCAATGTCGGCGGCCTGTCCAATTATCTGGCGAAGATCCTTTCCAGCCGCACCTACGCGAGCATGCGTGAAGGCAGCAAAAAGGTCCTGTCGCGCCTGCCCGGCGCCTGGGAAATCGCCCGTCGTACCGAAGAATACGCAAAGGGCATGCTGGTTCCCGGCACGCTGTTCGAAGAGCTGGGCTGGAACTACATCGGCCCGATCGACGGCCATGACCTGCCGACCCTGATCGCGACGCTGCGCAACATGCGTGACCTCAAAGGCCCGCAGTTCCTGCACATCGTCACCAAGAAAGGCAAGGGTTTCGCCCCGGCGGAAGTCGACCCGATCGGTTACCACGCCATCACCAAACTGGAACCACTGGACGCTCCGGCCGCTGCGCCGAAGAAAGCTGGCGGGCCGAAGTATTCGGCAGTGTTCGGTGAATGGCTGTGCGACATGGCCGCTGCTGACCCACGCTTGGTCGGGATCACCCCGGCGATGAAGGAAGGCTCGGATCTGGTCGCATTCAGCGAACGTTTCCCGCTGCGCTACTTCGACGTGGCGATCGCCGAGCAACACGCGGTGACGTTCGCTGCCGGCATGGCTTGCGAAGGCGCGAAACCAGTAGTGGCGATCTATTCGACGTTCCTGCAGCGTGGTTACGACCAACTGGTGCATGACGTCGCGGTGCAGAACCTCGACGTGCTGTTCGCTATCGACCGTGCCGGTCTGGTCGGCGAAGACGGCCCGACCCACGCTGGCAGCTTCGATCTGTCGTACCTGCGTTGCATCCCGGGCATGGTCATCATGACCCCGAGCGATGAAAACGAACTGCGCAAAATGCTCACCACCGGCCACCTCTACAACGGCCCGGCGGCAGTGCGTTATCCACGCGGCAACGGCCCGAACGCAACCATCGAGAAAGACTTGCAGCCAATCGAAATCGGCAAGGGCATCGTCCGTCGCCAAGGCAGCAAAGTCGCTCTGCTGGTGTTCGGTGTGCAACTGGCCGAAGCGCTGAAAGTCGCCGAGAAGCTCGATGCCACTGTGGTCGACATGCGTTTCGTCAAACCACTGGATGAAGCGCTGGTGCGCGAGATTGCCGGCAGCCATGAGTTGCTGGTGACCATCGAAGAGAACGCGATCATGGGCGGCGCCGGTGGCGCGGTCAGCGAGTTCCTCGCGCGCGAGAACATCCTCAAGTCGATGCTGCATCTGGGCTTGCCGGACGTCTACGTCGAGCACGCCAAGCCTGCGCAGATGCTGGCCGAGTGCGGGCTGGACGAGGCCGGGATCGAAGCATCGATTCGCGAGCGTCTGGCCGTACTCGACCGCTAAGCGTTCCCCCCTGTAGGAGCTGCCGAAGGCTGCGATCTTTTGATCCTGCTTCTCGGCGGCTCCAGACCTTCCAAAAAAGCAAAATCAAAAGATCGCAGCCTTCGGCAGCTCCTACAGGGTTTTGCACAGACCATGGATTGCCATGAATTTTTCGCGCCTTGCCCTGCCCTTTCTGCTGCTGCCAACTGCCAACGCTTTAGCCGACACGTTTGAACGTGATCAGGCGCTGAAGCTGCCGGATGTGCTGATCTCCGCCAACCGTCAGGTTGAAGCGCGCAACGACAGCAGCGCCGCCAACACCGTGTTCACCCGCGAAGACATCGACCGTCTGCAACCGAGCGACGTGCCGGACCTGCTGCGGCGCGTGCCCGGCGTGCAAGTGGCGCAGACCGGTGGGCGCGGCAGCCTGCCCGGCGTGTACATTCGCGGTACGCAGTCAGCGCAGAGCCTGGTGTTGGTCGACGGTCAGCGCATCGGCAGCTCGACCTCCGGCGACAGCAATCTGCAGCACCTGAACATCGAGCAGATCGAACGCGTGGAAGTGCTGCGCGGTTCGCGTTCGGTGATTTATGGCAGCGACGCCATTGGCGGGGTGATTCAGATTTTCACCCGGCGCGGCGTCGAGCAGGGTTTGCAGCCACGGCTGCACGTCGGCTTCGGCAGCAACCAGACCTGGGAGCGCAGCCTCGGCGTGTCCGGTGGCGATGAAAAAACCCGTTTCAATCTTGGCGCCAGCCTCGATGAAACCGCCGGGATCGATCGCACCCACGAGTCGTATCCGAGCGACAGCGACCACGACGCCTACCGCAACAAGTCCGTCAGCCTGAGCCTCAGCCACGCGCTGACCGATGACATCGAAGTCGGCGCCAATCTGCTGGATAACCGTGGCAAGAGCGAGTTCGACAACCCGTTCGGCCGCTTTGACACCAACACTTTCGAGTCAGTGCAACAGCAGCCCTACAGCGATTTCGACGTCAGCAGCGTCAGCAGTTACGTCGATGCGCGGGTCAACGATATCTGGAAAACCCGCGTCGAATTCGGCCACACCGAGAACCGCGAAAAGACCCTCGACAAGCTCAGCGACGAACGCACGGTGTTCAACACCTACCGCGATTCGCTGAACTGGCAAAACGATCTGACCCTGGATGCACGTAACAGCCTGATCCTTGGCGGCGACTGGTACGAAGACCGGGTCAACAGCAGCACCGCGTTTGACGAAGACAGCCGCTGGAACCGCGCTGCCTTCATTCAGCATCGTTATCAGGCCGACAGTTTCTCCACGGAACTGGGTCTGCGCCATGACGACAATCAGCAGTTCGGCAGCCAGAACACCTGGAGCGGCACGTTCACCCTGCCGCTGAATCCGGACAACGATCTGTTGCTGAGCTACAGCGAAGGTTTCCGCGCCCCGACTTTCAATGACCTCTACTACCCGGATTTCAGCAACCCGGACCTGAAACCGGAAACCTCGAAAAGCTATGAGCTGCAATGGCGCAGCCAGTTGACCGACAGCAGCCGTCTGGAAGCCTCGATTTACCGCACAGATCTGGAAGACGCGATCATCTTCGGCAGCAATTCACGTCCGGAGAACGTCGCTTCCGCACGAATCAACGGCTTTGAAGCGGCGCTGAAGCAGGAGCTGTTCGGCTGGCAGAGCAACCTCGGCGTGGCGATTATCGACCCACGCGATCGAGACACCGGACATACGCTGGCCCGACGTGCACGGCGCACGTTGAGCTGGGATCTCGATCGCCAGTTTGACCAGCTCAACCTCGGCGCCAGTTGGCAGGCGGTGAGCAGCAGCTATGACGACCTCAACAACCAGCAGCCATTGGGCGGTTATGCGCTGTTCGGCTTGCGCAGCAGTTGGGCGCTGAACCGTGAGATCAAGCTGGATCTGAAAGTGGACAACCTCTTGGACAAGGCTTACAGCCGCGCGAACTACAGCTACGACGGCAGCCAGTATGGTTATCGCGAGGAAGGCCGGACGTGGATGTTCGGCGTCACCTGGACCCCCGACACCCTGTAGGAGCTGCCGCAGGCTGCGATCTTTTGATCTTCGGCAATCCCGACTCAGCCACAAAGAAAAGTCAAAAGATCGCAGCCTTCGCCAGCTCCTACAGGAGTTATCGGTGGGGCTGGATGAGTTGGCAGAGTTTGGCGGTGGCATCGATCATTTGGCCGCTTGGGCGTTCGAGGCCTTTGTCGGTGATCAGTAGCAAGTTTTCCCGCTTTACAGCGGCGACCTGCGGCCAGTTTTTCCAGGCGTTGAGCTGGGACTGGTCGCTGGCCAGAATGACTTCGGGATCACGTTGCAACACTGATTCGATGCTGACTTGCGGTGCAGGCAAGGTCAGGTCGCCAAACACATTCCGCGCCCCGCACACCTCAAGTGCATCACTGATGATCTGCCCGCCACCGACGGTGTACAGCGGCTTGTCCCATACCTGATAAAACACCCGCAACGGCGCATCGCGGTGATAGCGCTGGCGCAGCTCGGCGAGTTTTTGTCGCAGGTCAGCCGCCAGTTTCAGCCCTCGCTCGGGCCGGCCCAATTGCGTGGCAATGGCTTCAATCTGTGCAGAGAGTTGTTCAAAGGAGTGCGGTTCAGCGACAAAGGTCGGGATGCCCAGGCGCTTGAGCTGATCACGCTGCGCCGGGCCGACGCTACCGGGCCAGAGCAACAACAAATCGGGCTTGAGACTCAGCAGTTGCTCCATGTCGAGCTGGCCGTAGCGGCCGACTGACGCCACGTTGGCGATTTCAGCAGGCCGCTCCCCGGCATCCAGCACACCGACCAGCAGGTCGGCCGAATCCAGCTCAACGACGATTTCGGAAAGGGACGGTGCGAGGCTGACCACGCGCAATGCAGCCAGCGCCGGCGCGCTGACGGCCAGCAGCAGAAGCGCCAGCCACAGACGGCGCATCAGCCGAGTTGACGCGGAATACGATAGAGGTAGAACAGCACCGCCGTGGACAGTGCCAGCAGCATCAGCGGCACGGCTTCGAGACCGACAAACACCGCCAGTGCGCCGATCCATGCCGGCAATGCAGCCGCGAGAAAAGCTGTGCGGCGACGTGCTGCGAGAGCAATCCACGCTGCCGGTTCATCCGGGGTATCGAGGGCTTTTTGTGTGGCGATCAACGCATGTTTGTAGCGGCCGAAAAACTTCAGGCTGACAAACATCGACGCCACACCGGCAATGAATAACGGCATCGCCAGAACCGGCAGAAGCCCTTCGCCCTGACCGAACAAGGCGTTGAGCACGAACAGCGGCAGCAGCGCCAGTGCGAGGTATTTCCACCAATCAACTGACAACCGGCGCCGCACCTGACCGCGAGTCACGCGCGATCTACCTCGCCCTGGTGCTCGTTGCCCATCATGTGGTCGAGCTTGCTGGCCTTGGTTGCCAGGTAGAGTTTGTTGTGCGGATTGTGGCCAGTGTGCAGCGGCACACGCTCGGCGACCGTAATGCCCATGTCGGTCAAGGCTTTGACCTTGCGCGGGTTGTTGGTCATCAGGCGCAGGGATTTCACGCCCAGATGCTCAAGCATCGGCAGGCACATGGCGTAGTCACGCTGGTCGGCGGCGAAGCCCAGACGTTCGTTGGCTTCAACGGTGTCGGCACCGCCGTCTTGCAGCTCGTAAGCACGGATCTTGTTCAACAGACCGATGCCGCGACCTTCCTGACGCAGGTACAGCAACACGCCTCGGCCTTCACGAGCGATCGCCTTGAGTGCGCCTTCCAGTTGCGAGCCGCAGTCGCAGCGCTGGCTGAACAGGGCATCGCCGGTCAGGCATTCGGAGTGCAATCGGCCGAGAACCGGGGCGCCGTCGGCGAATTCACCCAAGCTCAGCACCACGTGCTCGCGGCCGGTGGCTTCATCGAGAAAACCGTGCATGGTGAATTGCGCAAAAGGTGTTGGCAGCTTGGAAGCGGCGACAAAGACGACAGGCACCGGTGTGCTCCTGATCTAAAGAGTCTGAAAATTCGCAGGCGGGCATTGTAACAGCAGGTTCCTACAGACGCTTAGGCTGAATTATCGGGCATAACGATCAAAAAGTTTGATAACTGCCCGGACAACATGGATTCCTGTAGGAGCTGACGAGTGAAACGAGGCTGCGATCTTTTGATCTGGTTTTTACAATCAAGATCAAAAGATCGCAGCGTGCCGCAGCTCCTACAGGGGATTGGTGGTGAAGGGATACGGCTGTTTCCACTTCTCGAAGATCGGCTTCAGCTCACCGCTTTTCACCAGTTGCTCCATGCGCTGGTCATACAGTGCCATCAGCGCACGCGCCTGCGGGGTATCAGCGAAACCGAGGAACAACGGCAGCTCGGCCAGATGCGAATAGCGATACTGGGCCGGATCGCCCGCGGTTTTCATCACCGCTTCAATCTCGGTCAACGCATCGATGTAGTAATCCGCGCGCCCCTGCTTGAGCATCAACAGAATGCCGGTACGCCGCTCGATCTGGTTGTAGCGCTTGATGTTCGGCAGGTAGTTTTCGTAGCGATAGCCACGCACCCAGGCCAGTCGGTATTTGCCCAGCGTTGCCTGGCTGGGTGCAGGATTGCTCGCCAGGCCCAGCGCGTAGATGTGATCGGAATCGAAATTCCAGTGCGGGTACAGCACTTGCTCGGCTTCATCGCGGTAGGAACCGACCAGCGCGTCGACTTCCTTCAATTGCACCAGCCCGACCGAACGGGTGTACGGCACCGTGCGGATTTCCAGCTTCACCCCGGCAGGTTCGAACACCTTGCGCAGCACATCCCAACCGAGGCCATGGCCGTCGGCAGCGGTGTAGTCTTCCCAGTCTTCGCTGGCCAGATGGATGACCGCAGGCGTCGGCGCAGCGTCCTGCGCACTGGCAACAGTGCTCAGCAACACAAAAACTACCAGCGCCAACCAGCGTCCAGCCATCCCTAGTCCCCTTGCTTGAACCTGATCACCCCTTGGATCAGGCGAAAACCCACACCAGCCCTTGCATGGCCAGCCAGGCAAATACGCCGGCCAGCACGTCGTCGAGCATGATCCCGACGCCGCCGTGGACATGCCGGTCGATCCAGCGGATCGGCCACGGCTTGAGAATGTCGAAGAAGCGGAACATCAGGAAACCCGCGAGCAACCAGTACCAGCCTTCCGGCACCAGCCACAGGGTGATCCACATCCCGACCATTTCGTCCCAGACGATGCCTTCGTGGTCGTGTACCCGCAGATCGTCGGCGACTTTGCCGCACAGCCAGAAGCCGAACAGCATGGTGATCCCGAGCATCAGCCAGTAACCCCAGTCGGGCAACATCTGCCACAACGGAATAAAGGGTAGCGCAACTAACGAGCCCCACGTGCCCGGCGCTTTCGGCAAGGTGCCGGAACCAAAGCCGAACGCGAGGAAATGCCAGGGATTGCGCCAGACCGACGGCGGAACGAATTCGGCCGGAACCTGTTTCGGGTGATCTGTCACGGTGTCTCCTGAAAATGTTGATAGCCCCGGATTTGCGGGGTGATGTCGTGCCCTTCTCGATCCAGCAAGACTACGCCCAGCCCTTCTGCGACGCGACCGATCACATGGATCGGCCAGCCATTGGCCAGCAGCGTCGGCAACTCGACGGACGGTAGCGAGAACGCCAGTACGTAATCATCGCCACCGCTCAACGCCGCGCGCTCGGCACCACGCTGGCCGAGAAACGCCACTAAAGCATCCGACAGCGGTACGCGCTCGCGTTCAATCTCGAGCCGCACCTTCGACGCCAGTGCGATGTGGCCACAGTCGGCGAGCAGGCCATCGGAGATGTCCAGCGCCGAGGTTGCTTTGCCACGCAGGGCCTGACCGAGAGCGAGTTGCGGTTGTGGCGACCAGTAATGATCGAGCAGCGGTTGCGCGATATGCGCTTCAGCATCACGTTGACCGAGCACCAGCGGCAGCGCGCCGGCAGCATTGCCCAGCTCACCGCCGACACACAGCAAGTCACCCGGTTGTGCGCCGCTGCGGGTCAACGCCTGACCGGCAGGCACGCGACCGAACACGGTGACCGTCAGGCTCAACGGTCCGCGCGTGGTATCGCCGCCGACCAAGGCAACGCCGCAACTCTGCGCCATACGGTTCAAACCGCGGGCATAGGCTTGCAACCAATCGGCGGTCACCGTCGGTACAGTCAGGGCAAGGGTAAAGGCAACGGGCGTGGCGCCCATGGCGGCCAGATCGCTGACCGCGACGGCCAGCGAGCGCTGACCGAGCAGAAACGGATCGCAGGGGTCGGCGAAATGCACACCGGCCACCAGCGTATCGGTAGAAATCGCCAACTGTTCCCCGGAGGGAACAGCGAGCAAGGCGCAGTCGTCGCCGATTCCCAGAGCAACGCCTTCGCCGCCCTGCGCACAAGGCGCGGCGGCGAAGAAATTGCGGATCAGCTCAAACTCGCCCATGGCTGAGACAAAAGACTCAAGCGCCGGTTAGCGCTTGAACGCCTTCACTTCAGCTTCACGCAGACGCGGGGCCAGCTTGTCGAGCACACCGTTGACGAACTTGTGACCGTCGGTGGAACCATAGACTTTCGCCAGTTCGATCCCTTCGTTGATCACCACGCGGTACGGCACGTCGACGCGCTTGAGCAGCTCCCAGGTGGACAGGCGCAGTACGCACAGTTCAACCGGGTCCAGCTCTTCGATGGTCAGGTCCAGGCACGGCGCCAGCGCAGTGTCGATCTCAGTCAGACTGGCCGGAACACCGTGCAGGATGTCGTGAAAGTAGCTGGCATCGGCGAAGGTGAAATCGTTGTCGACGCGAAACTGCGCTTCGATTTCGTTCAGCGAAGTCTTGGCCATGTGGCGCTGATACAACGCTTGCGTCGCCAACTGACGGGCAGCGCGGCGCTTTTCACTTTTCGAAGGCTTGCCGGCGTCGGTTGGACGCGGTTCGCGCGGATTGAAACGATCGCTTTCGTCGCTAATCACTTGGCCTCCAACTGTGCCAGCAGGCTGACCATTTCCAGAGCGGACAGGGCAGCTTCGGCACCTTTGTTACCGGCCTTGGTGCCGGAACGTTCGATGGCTTGCTCGATGGAATCAACGGTCAGGACGCCGAAAGCGACCGGCACGCCGAACTCCATGGACACTTGGGCCAGACCCTTGGTGCACTCGCCAGCGACGTATTCGAAATGCGGAGTACCGCCACGAATGACCGCGCCGAGGGCGATGATGGCTGCGAACTCGCCTTTCTGGGCGACTTTCTGCGCAACCAGCGGGATTTCGAAGGCGCCAGGTGCGCGGATGATGGTGATGTCGCTTTCGCTCACGCCGTGGCGAACCAGGGCATCAACTGCACCGCTGACCAGGCTTTCAACCACGAAGCTGTTGAAACGGCCTACTACCAAAGCGTAGCGGCCTTTTGGGGCGATGAAGGTACCTTCGATGGTCTTCAGGGTCATTCGTCAGTTCTCTTAAAGAGCCGGGACGCGTCTCGTACGCGTCCCTCAGTGATATTAGCCACGAACACATGATCGCAGACACCGCATTGCCGTTCGATTACATCCTGTGGCGAGGGGATTTATCCCCGTTGGGCTGCGCAGCGGCCCCTATTTTGGGACTGCTACGCAGTCCAACGGGGATAAATCCCCTCGCCACAATGGGTGTACAACAGCAATACGAATCTGCGGGTCATTATTCGGAGGGCACGTATTCTACAACTTCCAGATCGAAACCGGATATCGCATTAAATTTCATTGGTGCAGACATCAAGCGCATTTTGCGTACACCGAGGTCACGCAGGATCTGCGAACCGGCACCGACGATGCTGTAGGTGGTCGGTTTTTTCGGCGCTGGCTGATCGCCGGTTTCACGGATATGCGCCAGCAGTACGTCGCCATCGAGCGGATGACCAAGCAGCAGCACCACGCCGCTGCCGGCCTCGGCAACCGCAGCCATCGCGGCGCGCAGGCTCCAGCGCCCCGGTTGCTTGACCATCAGCAAGTCGCGCAGCGGGTCCATGTTGTGCACGCGAACCAGCGTTGGCTCTTCGGCGCAAACAGTGCCCAGGGTCAGTGCCATGTGCACGTCGCCTTCCACCGAATCACGATAGGTCACCAGGTTGAATTGGCCCAGTTCGCTGTCCAGTGGCTGCTCGGCAATCCGCTGAACGGTACGTTCGTGGATCATCCGGTAGTGAATCAGGTCGGCGATGGTGCCGATCTTGATGTTGTGCTCAGCAGCGAACTCTTCGAGTTCAGCGCGACGGGACATGGTGCCGTCGTCGTTCATCACTTCGCAGATCACGCCGCTCGGCTCGAAACCGGCCATGCGCGCGAGGTCGCAAGCGGCTTCGGTGTGGCCCGCGCGAGCAAGGGTGCCGCCGGCCTGCGCCATCAGCGGGAAGATATGGCCCGGGCTGACGATGTCTTCAGCCTTGGCATCCTTGGCAGCAGCCGCTTGCACGGTGCGCGCACGGTCAGCGGCGGAGATGCCGGTGGTCACGCCTTCGGCAGCTTCGATCGAGACGGTGAACTTGGTGCCGAAGCCGGAACCGTTGCGCGGTGCCATCAGTGGCAACTTCAGGGTTTCGCAGCGCTCGCGGCTCATCGGCATGCAGATCAGGCCACGGGCGTGCTTGGCCATGAAGTTGATGTGCTCGGCCTTGCAGCACTCGGCGGCCATGATCAGGTCGCCTTCGTTCTCGCGGTCTTCGTCATCCATGAGGATGACCATCTTGCCTTGGCGGATGTCTTCAACCAGTTCTTCGATGCTATTGAGCGCCACAAGGCACCCCCCTTCTTTCGAATTTAGAGCTTCAGGATTTGAGGTAGCCGTTTTGGGCCAGAAAGCTTTCGGTGATCGTGCCGCCGGACGCCGGCTCTGCAGCCTTGTCACCCAAGAGCAGACGCTCCAGATAACGCGCCAGCAAGTCGACTTCCAGGTTCACCCGGCGACCTGGCGTGTACGACGCCATGATGGTTTCGCTCAGGGTGTGCGGAATGATCGTCAGCATGAATTCAGCGCCATCGACTGCGTTCACGGTCAGGCTGGTCCCGTCGACAGTGATCGAACCTTTATGGGCGATGTACTTGGCCAGTTCTTTTGGCGCGCGGATGCGAAATTCCACGGCGCGGGCATTGTCGCTGCGCGAAACGATTTCGCCGACACCGTCGACGTGGCCGCTGACCAGATGCCCACCGAGACGGGTGGTCGGGGTCAGGGCTTTTTCCAGATTGACCGGGCTGCCGCTTTTCAGGTCGTTCATGGCGGTGCAGTCGAGGGTTTCGCGGCTGACGTCAGCTGCGAAACCGTCGCCCGGCAGCTCGACGGCGGTCAGGCAGACGCCGTTGACCGCGATGCTGTCGCCGAGTTTGACGTCGCTCAGGTCGAGCTTGCCGGTTGCGACGTGTACCCGCACATCACCGCCCTTTGGGGTCAGTGCGCGGATACTGCCGATGGATTCGATGATGCCGGTAAACATGGGGTTCTCCTTGAGAACTAGGCCAGCGCTAACGCGATGGCCGGGAATTATACGCTCGCCGAAAGGACAGGGATGGCAGTGACTCGCCAGTCATCGCCAACGGCGCGAATTTCAGTGATTTTCAGCTCCGGGGCATCCTTCATATGGACCAGCGGCCAATCGAGCAAAGGCCGCGCCGTGGAGCCGAGAAACTTGCCGGCAATGAAAATCACGAACTCATCGACCAGACCGAGCTGAGCAAACGCGCCGGCCAGACGCGGACCAGCCTCGACCAGCACCTCGTTGACGCCGCGATTGGCCAGTTCGATCAACAATTGACGCAGATCGACCTGACCGTCATCACCCGGCACGATCAGGCATTCAGGGCCGTGAGCGTATTGCTCTTCGATCGCGACACACGTGGCGACCAACGCCGGACCAGCCTTGAAGAACGGTGCCTCCAGCGGCACGCGCAGACGCCCGTCGATCAGCACGCGCAGCGGCGGCCGGCTCATGGCCAGCGCGGTTTGCTCGCTATCCAGCCCCAACTCGTCAGCACGCACAGTCAAACGCGCGCCATCGGCCAGCACCGTGTCGGCGCCGGTCAGCACTACGCTGGCCTGCGCACGCAAACGCTGAACCGCCGAGCGTGCGGCCGGGCCGGTGATCCATTGGCTCTCGCCGTTTTCCATCGCCGTACGACCGTCGAGACTCATCGCCAACTTGACCCGCACGAACGGCAAACCGTGTTCCATGCGTTTCAGGAAGCCTTGATTGAGCTGGCGCGCCTGCGCTTCGAGCACGCCGCTTTCAGTGGCGATGCCGGCATCGGCCAAGCGCTGCAAACCACGTCCGGCAACTTGCGGATTCGGATCACGCATCGCTGCCACCACACGACTGACGCCGGCATTCACCAGCGCATCGGCGCACGGCGGCGTGCGGCCATGGTGGCTGCACGGTTCGAGGGTCACGTAAGCGGTGGCGCCACGGGCCAGCTCACCGGCGGCGCGCAGGGCGTGGACTTCGGCGTGCGGTTCGCCGGCGCGCTCATGCCAGCCTTCGCCGACAATCTGCCCATCACGCACCACCACGCAGCCGACCCGAGGATTGGGATGAGTGGTGTAGTGACCTTTGCGCGCCAGTTCCAGCGCACGCGCCATGAAGTGGGCGTCGAGGATGGCCTGCTCGGCGGTGGTGGTCATTCTTTCACCGGTTCGCGGGCGAGGCGGTCGATTTCTTCGCGAAATTCATTGAGATCCTGGAAGCGCTTGTACACCGAAGCGAAGCGGATGTAGGCGACTTCATCAAGCTTCTGCAATTCGGCCATGACCAGTTCGCCGACCACGAGGGATTTGACCTCGCGCTCGCCGGTGGCGCGCAGCTTGTGCTTGATGTGAACCAGAGAGGATTCGAGGCGCTCGACGCTCACCGGACGTTTCTCCAGGGCGCGTTGCATACCGGCGCGGAGTTTTTCTTCGTCGAACGGTTGGCGGCTGCCGTCGGTTTTGATCAGGCGCGGCAACACCAGTTCGGCCGTCTCGAACGTCGTGAAACGTTCGCCGCAGGCCAGGCATTCACGCCGGCGGCGCACCTGTTCGCCCTCGGCGACCAGACGCGAGTCGATGACCTTGGTGTCGTTGGCACCGCAGAAGGGACAGTGCATGGTGGCTGGCAACAAAAAAAGGGAGGGCCATGGTAGCGCATCCCGGTGGCAAGACAAGCCATAGGGTTTGCGGTATACAGAACGGCATGATCGTTTGATCCATGGATTTCATTTTGCTGGAGCATCCAATGCCGTTACGTCCGCTCGTTTTGCTCAGTCTTTTCAGCCTGCTGGTGGCCTGTGGCAGCGATGCACCCAAGCCCCAGCCGCCAACGCCTGGCCCTGCACCGCAACAGGCGCAGAAAAAAGCCAAGGAAGCCGCCGACCTCGGGCCGCTGCCGGCTTATCAGCGCGAACTGAGCGGCACCCTGCAAGGCGTGCCGGCCGGTGCCGAAGTCGAACTGGCGTTGCTGGTGATCGATGAAAAGGATCGCCCGCAACAATTGCTCGCCAGTTCCAGCCTGATCGGCAACAACCAGGTTCTGCCATTTCGTCTGCGCTTCAACCCGGACGCCTTCCCGGCCGGAGCACGGGTTGAATTGCGTGGCCGCGCCAGCCAATCCGGCCAGTTGATCCTGCATCTGCCGTCGCAGACCATCACTCAGCCGACCACTCAGGCGTTGGGCCAGCTGCAATTTGTCAAAGCACCATGAATGCACCGCACGACCTGCAACAGGCGTTAGGTGAATTGCTCGGCGACGCCAGACTCAAGGTCTGTGCGTTGCCAGACACTGATTTGCAGCTGTGGCTGATTGATGGCGACAACATGGGTCGCGAATTCAGCCAGGAAGAAATTCAGCGAATCCTGCACGAACCACCCTATTGGGGTTTCTGCTGGGCCAGTGGTCTGGCGGTGGCCCGCTATCTGGCGGAGTTCCCCGAGTGGGTGCGCGGCAAGCGCGTGCTGGATTTCGGTGCCGGTTCCGGGATTGCCGGGATCGCGGCGGTGAAAGCCGGAGCGCTGGAGGTGGTGGCCTGCGATCTTGATCCGCTGGCGATTGCCGCGTGCCGGGCGAATGCTGCGTTGAATAATGTAGAGATGAGTTATTCGACGGATTTCTTTGCCGAGGCCGATCGGTTCGATCTGATTCTGGTGGCGGACGTGTTGTATGACCGGGCCAATCTGCCGTTGCTCGATGCGTTTTTAAGCCGTGGCCGCGAGGCGCTGGTGGCGGATTCGCGGGTTCGGGATTTTCGCCATCCGTTGTATCAGCGCATTGAAATACATGAGGCGATGACCTTGCCGGATCTGGCGGAGCCTGAGGAATTTCGGCATGTCAGCCTGTACCACGCGCGGCGCTAATTAAAAGCTTCGCGAGCAGGCTCGCTCCCACAGGGGAACGCATTCCAAATGTGGGAGCGAGCCTGCTCGCGAAGGCGTCCTGCCAGACAACACATCTCTGCCTTCCGGCCACCCCCCGCCAAGCCGTATAGTTGCCCCATCCACGCTTTGACGAGATCCCCCCATGAGTGAGCAAACGCCGTACATCTTCGACGCCACGACGGCCGATTTCGACCAGTCGGTGATCGAGGCTTCTTTCAGCAAACCGGTGCTGGTGGATTTCTGGGCCGAATGGTGTGCGCCGTGCAAGGCGTTGATGCCGATGCTGCAAACCATTGCCGAGAGCTATCAAGGCGAGTTGCTGCTGGCCAAGGTCAACTGTGACATCGAGCAGGACATCGTCGCCCGCTTCGGCATTCGCAGCCTGCCGACCGTGGTGCTGTTCAAGGACGGCCAACCGGTCGATGGCTTTGCCGGTGCGCAACCGGAATCCGCCGTCCGTGCGCTGCTCGAACCGCATGTGCAAATGCCGCCGCCGGCTGCGGCCGATCCGTTTGAGCAGGCTCAGGCCTTGTTCGATGACGGGCGTTACGCCGATGCCGAAGCAGCGCTGGTGGTGATGCTCAATGAAGACAACACCAACGCGAAAGCACTGATTCTCTATGCACGCTGCCTGACCGAGCGCGGCGAACTGGGCGAAGCGCAAACCGTGCTGGATGCGGTCAAAAGCGATGAACACAAAGCCGCGCTGGCCGGGGCCAAGGCGCAGATCAAGTTCCTCGGTCTGGCGCGTGATCTGCCGGATGCCGCCGATTTGAAAGCGCGCCTGGCGAAAGACCCGCAGGATGATGAAGCGGTGTATCAACTGGCGATCCAGCAACTGGCGCGTCAGCAATACGAAGCGGCGCTTGAGGCGATGCTCAAGCTGTTTATCCGCAATCGCAATTATGCCGAGGGCTTGCCGCACAAGACCTTGCTGCAGGTGTTTGAGTTGTTGGGCAACGATCATCCGCTGGTCAGCGTTTACCGCCGCAAGATGTTTGCTGCGCTTTATTAGGATCAACAGATCGCAGCCTGCGGCAGCTCCTACATGGGGATCGTATGCACCCTTGTAGGAGCTGCCGCAGGCTGCGATCTTTTGCGGTTTACTCGATCCAGCTGTAAAGCGGTGTATCCCCAGCGCTCACCACTTTCACCTCCGAGCTATGGCGCAAACGCACCAGCAAGCGTTTGCCCGCCGCCGCACTGCCGGTCAATCCTTCAAGCTGTTCCAGCAGATCCGGCCCGCTGAGCTGCCCGGCCTTGCGCAACAGATCCTTGGCCACCTGCCACACCGCATCGTCCTGATTCAACGGTTTCGCCGCTGGCGCCGACGCCGCTTCGGGCTGGCCGATTGGCGCCTGCGTATTCAGCGCCGAACCGAGCCTGGCCCAATCACTGTCATCCAGTTCAACAGTCAAATCCACCGGCACGTCGCCGACGGTTCCACGTATCCGCAACATTGCGTTCGCTCCTGCACATTTCTGACCTGCATGCTCCCACGGGACTTGTGCAACGCCAAGCGCACGGGCAAACTCTGCGGACTTTCGTTATAAGATTACATAACAAACTCTTCACTTTACTTCCCGGAGACCACCATGCGTCGTCTGCTGCTCGCTTTGCCGTTTGCCCTGTTGCCGCTGGCCATCGCCCACGCTGCCGATGAGCACGATCACGACCATGAACACGGCAGCCTCGGCGCGCATGAACACGGCGTCGGTCGCCTGAATGCGGCGCTGGATGGCCAGACCCTGGAGCTGGAGCTGGAAAGCCCGGCGATGAACCTGGTCGGCTTCGAACACCTCGCCACCAGCGATGCCGACAAGGCCAAGGTCGCCGCCGCTCGTGCGCAACTGGAAAACCCGCTGGCCCTGTTCAGCCTGCCAGCGGCCGCCGGTTGCAAAGTCGCAAGCCAGGAACTGCAAAGCCCGCTGTTCGGCGACAAGCCGGATGCCGAGGATCACGACGACGATGAAGCGGACAAGGATGGTCACGAGCATCACCACGACCACAGCGAAATCCACGCGCACTATCAATTCACCTGCGCCACACCGGGTGCACTGAAGACCCTGGATCTGGCGAACATCTTCAATACCTTCCCGGCGACGCAGAAAATTCAGGTACAACTGATCAGCGCGAACGGCCAGCAAGGCACCGAAGTGACGGCCAAGGCTGCCTCGCTGAAATTCTGATCACACCGAAACACCGTAATCCAATGTAGGAGCTGCCGCAGGCTGCGATCTTTTGATCTTGCTTTCAAAAAGATCAAAAGATCGCAGCCTGCGGCAGCTCCTACAGGGGCTATGAAAACTCATGAAACTGGTGTCATGACCCAAGCACTCATCGAACTGTCCGACCTGGGCTTCAACTGGCCCGGTCACCCGCCGCTGCTGGACATCCCGGCGTTTCGTCTGGAAGCCGGCGAAACCCTGTTCCTCAAAGGCCCCAGCGGCAGTGGCAAGACCACCCTGCTCGGCCTGCTCGGCGGCGTGCAGAAGCCCGGTCGCGGCAGCATTCGTCTGCTGGGCCAGGAGCTGACCGAACTCTCCGCCGGCGCCCGCGACACCTTTCGCGTCGATCACACCGGCTACATTTTCCAGCAGTTCAACCTGCTGCCGTTTCTCTCGGTGCGCGAGAACGTCGAGCTGCCGTGTCACTTTTCCAAGCTGCGCGCGCAACGGGCGAAACAGCGTCACGGCAGTGTCGACCAGGCCGCCGCCACCCTGCTCGCACACTTGGGTTTGAAGGATGAAAGCATCCTCAGCCGTCGCGCCGATTCGCTGTCGATTGGTCAGCAGCAACGGGTCGCCGCCGCGCGCGCGTTGATCGGCCAGCCAGAGTTGGTGATCGCTGATGAGCCAACCTCGGCGCTGGATTACGACGCCCGGGAAAACTTCATTCGCTTGTTGTTTGCCGAATGCCGCGAGGCCGGCTCGAGTCTGCTGTTCGTCAGCCACGACCAGAGTCTGGCGCCGCTGTTCGACCGTCACCTGTCCCTGGCCGAACTCAATCGCGCCGCCACGTCTGACGAGGTCTGAGATGTATCTGTTTCGTCTGGCCATGGCCAGCCTGGCCAACCGCCGCTTTACCGCGCTACTGACCGCCTTCGCCATCGCCCTGTCGGTGTGCCTGTTGCTCGCCGTTGAACGGGTGCGCACCGAAGCCAAAGCCAGTTTCGCCAGCACCATCAGCGGCACCGACCTGATCGTCGGCGCCCGATCCGGTTCGGTCAATCTGCTGCTGTACTCGGTGTTCCGCATCGGCAACGCCACCAACAACATTCGCTGGGACAGCTTCGAGCACTTCGCCAACAACCCGAAAGTGAAATGGGCGATCCCGATGTCCCTCGGCGACTCCCATCGCGGTTACCGGGTGATGGGCACCACGCAAGCCTATTTCGAACACTACCAATACGGGCGCCAGCAGCATCTGCAACTGGCCGATGGTCGCGCGTTTGCCACTGATCCGTTTGAAGTGGTGCTCGGTGCCGAAGTCGCTGACGCGCTGCATTACAAGCTCGGCGACCAACTGGTGCTGGCCCACGGCGTGGCGGCGATCAGTCTGGTCAAGCACGACGACAAACCGTTCACCGTGGTCGGTATTCTCAAGCGCACCGGCACTCCGGTCGATCGCACGTTGCACATCAGTCTCGGTGGCATGGAAGCGATTCACATCGACTGGCACAACGGCGTGCCGGCCCGAGGCAATGGGCGGATCAGCGCTGATCAGGCGCGCAACATGGATCTGACGCCGCAAGCGATTACCGCGTTCATGCTCGGCCTCAACAGCAAGATTTCCACCTTTGCGCTGCAACGCGAGATCAACGAGTTCCGTGGTGAGCCGATGCTGGCGATCCTGCCAGGCGTGGCGTTGCAGGAGTTGTGGAGCTTGATGAGCACCGCGGAAAAAGCGTTGTTCGTGGTTTCACTGTTCGTGGTGCTGACCGGGTTGATCGGCATGCTCACGGCGATTCTCACCAGCCTCAACGAACGTCGTCGCGAGATGGCGATTCTGCGTTCGGTTGGCGCGCGACCGTGGCACATCGCGAGTCTGTTGGTGCTGGAAGCGTTTGCTTTGGCGCTGACCGGGGTGATCGCCGGCGTTGCGTTGCTGTACATCGGCATCGCTGCAGCGCAGGGTTACGTGCAGGCCAATTACGGTTTGTTCCTGCCGCTGGCGTGGCCGAGCGAGTATGAATGGACGCTGCTCGGTGGCATTCTGGCAGCCGCGCTGCTGATGGGCAGCGTGCCGGCCTGGCGGGCGTATCGCCAATCCCTGGCCGATGGCCTGTCGATCCGTTTATGAGGATGTTCACCATGCCCCGCGCCTTGCTTGCGCTGCTGTTGCTGGTCGCCCTGCCCGTGTGGGCAGCGGCGCCGAAAGATCTGACGTGGTCGGAGATGATCCCGCCGGATGCTGCGCCGGAAGTGCCGAACATGACCCCGCTGCATGACATGTCGAAGATGAGCGATGCGCTGTCTGCCGAGTCGGCGCCAGCGGCGAAGCAGGACCTGCCGAATGCGCCAGTGGTGCAAGCGCTCGACGGGCAGAACATTCGCTTGCCGGGCTACATCGTGCCGCTGGAAGTGAATGAAGAAGGACGCACCACCGACTTCCTGCTGGTGCCGTATTTCGGCGCTTGCATCCATGTGCCGCCACCGCCGTCGAACCAGATCGTGCATGTGAAAAGCGAGTTGGGCGTGAAGCTTGATGAGTTGTATCAGCCGTACTGGGTCGAGGGGCCGTTGCAGGTCAAGGCGTCGAGCAGTGAGCTGGCGGATGCCGGGTATCAGATGGATGCCGACAAGATTTATGTGTATGAGCTGCCGGAGTAAACCCCGGTAGTTTCAAGATCAAAGGATCGCAGCCTTCGGCAGCTCCTACAGGGGATCATGTTTCTCTGTAGGAGCTGCCCAAGGCTGCGATCCTTTGCGGACTTCACTGTTTCATTGAGCTGAGTCAAAAGACCGTATCAGTTGGCTTCGTACCATAGGACATCAGAAACTTTTAACGTCCTTTTGGAGCCCCCATGAACAAGTCCTTGCTCAGCGCTTCGTTGTTTGCCCTCGCGCTCGCAGCCCCGCTCGCCCATGCCCACGATGCCGGTGACATCATCGTTCGCGCCGGTGCGATCACCGTCAACCCGAAGGCCGACAGCTCCAGCGTCAAGGTCGATCAGGGTCCGCTGAGCGGCACCAATCTGGGCGGCAAGGCGACCATGAGCAGTGACACCCAACTGGGCCTGAACTTCGCCTACATGGTCACCAACAACATCGGTATCGAGTTGCTGGCGGCCTCGCCGTTCGAACACGACGTGAAGCTCAAGGGCACCGCCCTGCCAGCGGCGAACGGTAAACTCGGCACCCTGAAGCACTTGCCGCCGACCCTCAGCGTCGTCTACTACCCACTGGATTCGAAGTCGGCCTTCCAGCCGTACGTCGGCGGCGGTATCAACTACACCTGGATCTACGACGAACACGTCGGCAGCGAAGCCCAATCCAACGGCTTCAGCAACTTCAAGGCGAAAAACTCCTGGGGTCTGGCCTGGCAGGTCGGCGCCGATTACATGCTGACCGACAACATCATGCTCAACGCCCAGGTGCGTTACATCGACATCGATACCCGCGCGACTGTCGAGAACAACGCGGTGGCACCGGGCACTCGGGCCAAAGTGAATGTTGATGTCGATCCATTTGTGTACATGGTGGGTCTGGGCTACAAGTTCTAAGCTGATTTTTACCGAACGTTCACGTGGTGGTGGATGAGGCTTGGTGGTGGGCAGGCATAGAACTGACGGCAACCGTATGCAGTTGATCGGGGGATAACATCCCCTCGCCACAGGGATCGCGATAAATTCCGGCCGTGAAAAAGGCGCCTGTCAAAGGGCGCCTTTTTCATGTCTGCCACAAATATTTGGCGTGAGTTGGATCTCCCCCTCACCCCAGCCCTCTCCCTCAGGGAGAGGGGAAAGGGAGCCGATTTGTGTGCTTTTCAAATCCGAGTTCGACTCGGTATCTCACGTCGGTGTAACTCGAAAGAACACCTCGGTCAGTCCCCTCTCCCCCGGGAGAGGGTTAGGGTTAGGGGGCTTTTCAGGAACGCCCCAACAACCGCGCCAGGCCAACACTCATCGGCGTTTGCTGTGGCAGCTTGAAACGCTCCAGCAAACGAGCGTTGTTGGCCCGTGAATGGCGGATGTCACCGGAACGCGCCGGCCCATAGCTAACCGCTGGCAACTCACCCACCACCGTCTGCAACGCCGCGAGCATCTGCTTGAGGTTCATCGACTGATTCCAGCCGACATTGACTGCGCCCTCTTCGACGTGCGGCTTTTCAATCGCCTGCACCAGCACGTCGACCAGATCCTCGACGTAGAGGAAATCGCGCGTCTGCTCGCCGTCGCCAAACACGGTGATCGGCAAACCTTTCTGTGCGCGTTCGCTGAAGATGCTGATGACCCCGGAGTACGGCGAGGACGGATCCTGACGCGGGCCGAAGATATTGAAGAAACGGAAAATCGCCGGTTCCAGACCGTGCTGCCGGCGATAGAAATCGAAGTAATGCTCGCCCGCCAGTTTGTCCGAGGCATACGGTGTCAGCGGCGCTTTCGGCGTGTCTTCGTCAATCGACTCGCCCTCGCCATTGTTGCCGTACACCGCCGCGCTGGAGGCGAACAGCACACGTTTGACCCCGGCCTGACGCATGGCTTCGCAAACATTCAGCGTACCGATGAAATTGCTCTGGTGCGTCTTCACCGGATCATCCACCGAGGCCTGCACCGAAGCCACGGCAGCCAAATGAGCCACGGCGCTGCAACCTTGCATCGCCTGAGCGACCAGCGCCGCATCGGCGACATCGCCAACAATCAGTTCGACCTTGGGATTGTCCAGCGGCAGATTGGCGCGTTTGCCGGTCGACAGATCATCGAGAATGCGCACCGAATGGCCCTTGGCGAGCAAGGCATCGGTCAGGTGCGAGCCGATGAAACCGGCGCCGCCGGTGATTAAAACAGGGCCTTCAGCCATGACGATAAAACCTATCCAGTAAAGCCGGGAGCGCGGCACGCCAGGCGCGCGGTTTGATCCCGAAAGTGTGCAGAATTTTCTTGCAGGCAAGCACCGCGTGTTGCGGCTCTTCGGCTGCGTCCGGACGCGCGGCGTGGGCTTGCGCGGTCGGCGCTTCGATGGCCAGAGCGTGCAGGCTGCGGGCTTCGGTCAGAATCGCCTGACCCAACGCCAGCGGTGTGGTCGCCTCGTGGCCAGCGTAGTGGTAAGTGCCCCACAGCGGCGCGGCGCAATCGAGTTGCTTGAGCACCGAGATGATCACCCGCGCAGCGTCGTCGACCGGGGTCGGATTGCCGCGGCGATCATCGGCCAGGAGTAATTCTTCCGGTTGCTCGGCGCGGGCGAGGAAACGCCCGAGGGTGCCGTCCGGGCTGTCATCGAGCAGCCAGCCAAAACGCAGCAACACATGCTGCGGACAGGTGGCGCGAACGCTCTGCTCGATGCGCCACAACGCCTGACCGCGCAGGCCCAACGGCACTGGCTCGTCTTTTTCGCTGTAAGCGGTGGCACGCGAGCCGTCGAACACGCGATAACTGGAGGGCTGCACGAGGACGATGTTGTGGTGCTGGCACAGTTCGGCCAGGCGCTCGATCGCACGCTCTTGTCCGGTCATCCGGGTTTCGCTGACGGCCTCGGCCTGGAACCAGTCGAAATAGTAGGCGAGGTTGATCAACGCGTCGGGACGGGTGTCGTCGAGCAATTGGGTCAGGCTCGCGGCATCCCAGCCGTTTTCGGGCGGGCGGGGGGCGAGGAAACCGATGTCTTCCTCCGCACCGAGGCGAATCAGCGCCTGCCCAAGGGCATTTCCGCCGCCCAGTAACATAAGGCGCATTCGCATAGAGTCAGCAGGCCCAGTCTGATTGGAACGATGGCTTTAGCGACGGATCTTGTGGATCCGTCGCCGATAATTGCCGGAATCGTTGCATTTTGCGGGTTTAGTGCGCAACCGTCATCCGTAAAGTGTTCATCCCGGATATTTGTAGTGCCACGACTGGCGCCATCGCGAGCAGGCTCACTCCTACAGGGGAACGCATTTCAAATGTAGGAGTGAGCCTGCTCGCGATGAGGCCCGAACGGTACTTGCATCTTCCCCCCTGCGACCGCATAACTTATGCCATGAATCTGCCCCTCCCCGCCGACAGCGCCCTGGCAGGCTTTCACCCCGCCGTCAGCGCCTGGTTCAGCAACACATTCGCGACGGTCACCGCCGCCCAGGCCCGTGCATGGCCGTTGATCCGCCAGCGCCGCTCGACACTGATCGCGGCGCCCACCGGCTCGGGCAAAACCCTGACCGCGTTCCTTGCCGTGCTCGACGATCTTGTCCACCGTGGCCTGGAAAACCCCGACGGTCTGCCCGACGAAACCCTGGTGGTCTACGTCTCGCCATTGAAAGCGCTGTCCAACGACATCCGCATCAACCTGCAAAATCCATTGGCCGGGATCACCGAACAGCTGCAGCAGATGAACCTGCCAGAAATACACATCACCACCGCTGTGCGCACCGGCGACACCCCGCAGAGAGAACGCGCCGCCATGCGCAAGACCGCGCCGCACATTCTGGTGACCACGCCGGAATCGCTTTACGTGCTGCTCGGCTCGGAATCCGGACGAAAAATGCTCGGCACCACGCGCACGGTGATCATCGACGAAATCCACGCCATGGCCGCCGGCAAACGCGGCAGCCACTTGGCTTTGAGCCTTGAGCGCCTGCAAGCACTGTGCGCCGAACCGCTGACCCGCATCGGCCTCTCCGCCACACAAAAACCGGTCGAAGCCGTGGCGCAATTCCTCGTCGGTCATGACCGTCCCTGCGAAATCATCGACATCGGTCACGCTCGCCCACGGGATCTCGGCATAGAGGTGCCGCCCGTGCCGTTGTCAGCCGTCATGGCCAACGATGTCTGGGAATTGGTTTACGACCGCCTCGCCGAACTTGCCCGCGAGCACCGCACCACACTGATTTTCGTCAACACCCGGCGTCTGGCCGAACGCCTGAGCCGGCACCTCAGCGAGCGCCTCGGCAAGCACGCGGTGGCGGCGCATCACGGCAGTCTGGCCAAGGAGTTTCGCCTCGACGCCGAACAACGCCTCAAGCGTGGTGAGTTACAAGTGTTGATCGCCACCGCGTCGTTGGAGCTTGGCATCGATATCGGTGAAGTCGATCTGGTCTGTCAGATCGCCTCGCCGCGTTCAATCGCCGGATTTCTACAACGCGTCGGCCGTTCCGGACACCAGGTGGGCGGCACGCCCAAGGGTCGGTTGTTCGCCACCACCCGCGATGACTTGATTGAATGCGCCGCCCTGCTCGACTGCGTGCGCCGTGGCGAACTCGACACGCTGCACATTCCCGAAGCGCCGCTGGATGTGTTGGCGCAGCAAATCATCGCCGAAGTCAGCTGCCAGGAATGGCCGGAAGACGCCTTGCTGGCGATGTTCCGCAAAGCTTCGCCGTATCGCGACCTCGACGAAAAACACTATCAAGCTCTGCTGACGATGCTCGCCGAAGGCTACAACGGTCGCCAGGGCATCCGCAGCGCGTACCTGCACCGCGACGCCGTCAGCCGCACCTTGCGTGGCCGCCGTGGCTCGCAACTGACCGCCGTGACCAGCGGCGGCACCATTCCCGACAACGCCGATTACAGCGTGATGCTCGAGCCGCAAGGCCTGAACATCGGCAGCGTCAACGAAGACTTCGCCGTGGAAAGCATTGCCGGCGATGTGTTCCAGCTCGGCAATACCTCCTACCGGATCCTGCGCGTGGAAACCGGCAAGGTGCGCGTCGAGGATGCCCACGGCCAACCGCCGACCATTCCGTTCTGGCTCGGCGAAGCGCCGGGGCGCAGCGATGAACTGTCGTTCGCCGTGGCGCGCCTGCAAGCGCAGCTCGACGCGTTGCTTGGCGCCAGCCCCGGCGATCTGCAACCGGCGCTCGACTGGCTGACGCAGACCCTCGGCCTCGACCTCGCCAGCGCCGAACAACTGGTCGAATACCTCGCCCGCGCCAGCCAGACCCTCGGCGCCCTGCCCTCGCAGGACACGCTGCTCATGGAGCGGTTTTTCGACGAGTCCGGTGGCACCCAACTGATCATCCATTCACCGTTCGGCAGCCGTATAAACCGCGCTTGGGGCCTGGCCCTGCGCAAGCGTTTCTGCCGCACCTTCAACTTTGAATTGCAGGCGGCCGCCAGCGAAGATGCGATCGTGCTGTCGCTGTCCACCAGCCACAGCTTTGAGCTGGATGAGATCTGGCGCTACCTGCACAGCAACAGTGCCGAGCACATCCTTATTCAAGCGGTGCTCGACGCGCCGCTGTTCGGCGTGCGCTGGCGCTGGAATGCCGGCGTGGCGCTGGCGTTGCCGCGGTTTACCGGCGGGCGCAAAGTGGCGCCGCAGTTGCAGCGGATGAAAAGCGAAGACCTGATTGCCAGCGTGTTTCCCGATCAGATTGCCTGCCTGGAAAACCTCGCCGGCGAACGGGAAATTCCCGAGCATCCCTTGATTGAGCAAACCCTTGACGATTGTCTGCACGAAGCAATGGACAGCGAAGGCTGGCTCAATCTGCTGCGACGCATGGAGCGTGGCGAGGTGCGCTTGATCAGTCGCGACCTGCCAGCGCCCTCACCGCTCGCGGCAGAAATTCTCAGTGCGCGGCCGTACACCTTTCTCGACGATGCACCGCTGGAAGAACGTCGCACGCAAGCGGTGATCAACCGGCGCTGGAGCGATCCGCAATCGACTGATGATCTCGGTGCTTTAGATGCCGACGCGATTGCTGCCGTGCGCGAAGAAGCCTGGCCGACGCCGAACGCTGTGGATGAAATGCATGAGGCGCTGATGAGTCTGGCGTGTATCAGCGAGGCTGAAGTGCAAGCGAACGCCGGTTGGCGTGGATGGCTGGAGACCTTGGCCAGCAGCGGTCGCGCCTGCCAATTGCAGGTCGATCCCGAGCATTGTTTATGGCTGGCCCGCGAACGCCTGACGTGTCTGCAAGCAGTTTATCCACAGGCCAAATTGCAACCCGAGCTGGAGGCGTTGCCGGGATTCGATGAAGCCTGGACGTTCGATGAGGCATTGGTCGAAGTGATCCGCGCGCGCCTCGGTGCGTTCGGCCCACTGCCGTTATCCGCCATAGCCGAACCTCTGTCGCTGCCGACGGCTCCAGTCAATCAAGCACTCGCTCAACTGGAGCGCGAAGGTTATGTGCTGCGCGGCCAATTCACGCCGAAACTGCACCTCGAGGAATGGTGCGAACGGCATCTGCTCGCACGCATTCATCGCTACACGGTCAAGCGTCTACGCCGGGAAATCGAACCGGTGGCGTTGCAGGATTTCATGCGTTTTTTGTTTGACTGGCAGCATCTTTCGCCGTCGACTCGTGGCCAAGGCAGCGCGGTGTTGCCGGCGATTGTCGGCCAGTTCGAAGGCTACGCGGCGGCGGCCTCAGCGTGGGACAGCGACATCCTTCCGGCGCGCCTGAAAGACTATTCGCCGAGCTGGCTGGATGATCTGTGCCGCAACGGCAAACTGGTGTGGACACGCTTGAGTGCCCGGCAAAAAGTCAGCGGCACGGCGTTGCGCAGTACGCCGATTGTGTTGCTGCCGCGCAGTCAGGTGGGTTTGTGGAGCGCGTTGGCCGAACAGACGCCCGTGAACGAACTCTCACCGAAAACTCAAAAGGTTTTTGAAGCCTTGAGTCAGCACGGTGCGCTGTTTTTTGATGAGCTGATTCATGAAGCGCATCTGCTGCGCACAGAGCTGGAAATCGCCTTGCAGGAACTGGTCGGCGCGGGCCTGGTGAACGCTGACAGCTTCGCCGGTTTACGCGCGTTGATCACCCCGGCGAGCAAGCGCCAGCAGCGCAGCAGTCGGCGCGGACGCGGGGCTTTTGTTGGCGGGATGGACGATGCCGGGCGCTGGGCGTTGCTGCGGCGCGGGGCAGTTGTGGATAACAGCGAGACGCTGGAGCACGTCGCCATGACCTTGCTGCGCCGTTACGGCGTGGTGTTCTGGCGCTTGCTGGAGCGTGAGGCAGACTGGTTACCGAGTTGGCGGGAATTGCTGCGCACGTTTCATCGGCTGGAAGCGCGCGGCGAGATTCGTGGTGGACGGTTTGTCAGTGGTTTGGCCGGTGAGCAGTTCGCCTTGCCGGAGGCGATTCCGTTGCTGCGCGAAGTCCGTCGGCGGCCGCATGACGGCAGTCTGGTGGCGGTGTGCGGGGTTGATCCGCTGAACCTGGCCGGGACGTTGTTGCCGGGGGTGAAAGTGCCGGCGCTGGTGAGTAATCGTTTGGTGTATCGGGATGGGTTGCCGGCGGCGGCGGAGATTGCCGGCAAGCAGCAGTTTTGGCTGGAGCTGGACCAGATTGCCATGGAGCAGGTGCGCGGCAAGCTGATCCGGCATTGAGGGTGGCAGTTCTGACCTCATCGCGAGCAGGCTCACTCCTACATTTTGGAATGCGTTCCCCTGTAGGAGTGAGCCTGCTCGCGATAAGGCCAGTATTACCAACACGAGACCTGCGTTAAGTCTTCGATCCCTGCGGCACCTCGGCCGCAACCACCTCGCCCTCGTGCACCTGCCGCTTCGGCAACAATACCTGCTGTGGATAAGTCTGCGCGAAATGCACCGTCTCGGTGTTATCCACAAGCTTCTTCAACCGCTGATTGAACGCCCGGCTCACCGCATATTGCCCACCCGACACCGTCCTGAACTGCGCCGTCAGCACCACGCCATTCAAATCCATCCTGTCCACGCCAAACACATCCAGCGGCCCTTGCAGGTTGTACTTGAGGAACGGGTCTTCTCGGATCGAATCGCCCGTCTCACGGATCAGCTCGATGGCCTTGTCCACGTCCGTGTCATAGGTGAATTGCACCGAGAAAAACGCATAGGCGAATTGCCGCGATTGGTTGGTCACCGCTTTGATCTGGCCGAACGGCACCGAGTGCACAAAGCCTTTACCGTCACGCAACCGCAGCGTGCGAATGGTCAGTCCCTCAACCGTACCGGCATGCCCGGAATCGAGCACCACCCAATCGCCAATCGACAGGGTATCTTCGATGATGATGAACAACCCGGTGATCACGTCCTGCACCAGTTGCTGCGAACCGAAACCGATGGCCAGGCCGACCACCCCGGCACCGGCCAGCAACGGCGCGACATTGATTCCCAGGTTGGCCATGGTGGTGATTGCGCAGATCACCACGAGGATGATTTTGATCGCGTTGCGCAGCAGCGGCAGGATGGTTTTCACCCGCGTGCTCGGCTGGCGTGCCGCGCGTTTGCTGACCGGTGGTTTCAGGGCTTCCTGAATCGCCGTGTCGAGCACCACCCACAGCAGCCACGTGACCAGAAAGATCAGGCCGATGCGGCTCAACGCGTCACTGATCGCGCGCCCGACTGTGCTGCTCTGAGCGAAATCGAGCAGCGACACGCCCCAAATCCGCCCGAGGATATCGATGAAAGCAATCGCGATGACGATCCGCAGCAAGGCATGCAACAGGCTGAGAAAGCGCTCCTTGTAAGCGCTGCTGCGCTGGATCGCTCCGGCTTTTCGCGACTTGAACAGGTGCTGCAGGATCGTGCTGAGAAACACCGTGCCGATCAGTAATACGGTGGTGAACAACGCGCAGCGCAGGGCCTTTTGATTGTCCTCGCCGATACCGATCAAACTCACCACTGAGACCAGCACCATCAACACAATCGGCCAGTACCACAGCCCGGAAAAAATCCGCAGCGACTCCTGCAACGAAGGTTGTTTCAGGCGTTGGCTCAGCGAGCGATTGCGGATCAGATGCGCCACCGGACGGCGCAGTCTAATCACCAGTAATCCGAAAATCACCGAGGCGATCAGGCCGGTAAATACCGCAACGCTGCTGGTGATATTGCCGCCCAGTTGCCGGGCGATCTGCGGGCTGGTCAGCGCATCGCTGAGGGCGGCGAGGAAGCCGATCAGGAACAAGGGTTTTGGACAGTAATCACGAATAATCTTCGCCGCCGGACGTTTGTGCCCGGTATTGAACATCACCACCACACACAAAAATATCGAGGTGGAGAAGATGCCACTGCTGGTGGCGTAGGCCAGACACAGCGCCAGCGCGCGCCCCACCGATGCTTGCAGAAAATGGCTGACGTAGAGCGTCAATGGCAGGCAGATCAGTGCGGGCAGCGTGTAGGGCAACAAATAACCCATCAGATCCTGACTGCGTTGGCGGGTGCGTAACCAGCGGCCTCCACGCATACGGTTGGCCAACAAACTGCCGAGTACGGTGAGCAGCGCAAAACTGCCGAGCCAAGTGCCTGAGAGCGTAAGGAAATCCCCGGCGACGCTCCAGCCCGAACGGTTCGAGGGTTGGTTGACCAGTTTGTCGACTTCATCGGCCGCACGGTCCGCGCGCAGGCGCCAGGCGTCGACCAGATGTTCGTTGATGTCGAGTTTGTCCTGTACGTCGTCGATGCTCGAACTGATCGCACCGAGCAGACCGCCCTGCACCAGCGGCTCGGGTTCAGCGGCTTTTTCAGCGGTGGCCGGAACGCCCGGCAGCGCGGCGGCGTCGATTTCACTGGCACCGAGAAACAGCAATGCTCCCAGCAGAATGGCGATCCTGAACTTGATCAAAACTCCGATCTCCCGTGGCTGAACCTGTAAGGAACTGATCGATATTTGTGCGGCAAGTTCAAGAGCCCCCTCACCCTAGCCCTCTCCCAGAGGGAGAGGGAACTGACCGAGTTGACTGGTCTTGATGCATCGACCTGAAGGTCTACAGTCGAACTCAGGCCTTCAAAACCACGCAGATCTGCTCCCTTCCCCCTCGCCCCCTTGGGGGAGAGGGTTGGGGTGAGGGGGAGGGCTTTTGATCTTCGCCTTGGACGTAACCGTCCGTAACGCCATCGAAACTTTCCCCAACCGCGCGCAGTCATCAAAAGACAGCGGCAAAACGAGGGCTTTTTCAACGGGAGGGTGGCATGGCGACGATTCACATCGGTATTTCCGGCTGGCGCTACGCACCGTGGCGCGGGGACTTCTACCCCAAGGGACTGGGGCAAAAGCGCGAACTGCAATTCGCGTCGCGGGCGGTCAACAGCATCGAAATCAATGGATCGTTCTACGCCCTGCAACGCCCTGAGCGCTATGCCCAGTGGTACGCCGAAACGCCCGACGACTTCGTCTTCAGCGTCAAGGCGCCACGGTTCATCACCCACATCCGCCGCTTGCGCGAGATCGAAAAACCGCTGGCGAACTTCTTCGCCTCCGGGGTGCTGGAACTGAAGGAAAAACTCGGGCCGATCCTTTGGCAATTTCCGCCGAACTTCAAATTCGAACCCGAACGCTTCGAACACTTCCTCGCCCAACTGCCCCGCAACACCGAAACCGCAGCCGCCCTCGCCCATCAGCACGATGCCCACCTGCACGGCCATGCGAGCATGAAGGCTTACGGCAAAAAACCGTTGCGCCACGCCGTGGAAATTCGCAACGACAGCTTCATTGATCCCGACTTCGTGCGCCTGTTGAAACGCCACAACACCGCGCTGGTGATCGCCGACACCGGCGGTAAATGGCCGTACCGCGAAGACCTCACCAGCGACTTTGTCTACCTGCGCCTGCACGGTGCCGAAGAGCTCTACGCCAGCGGATACACCGCGCCAGCCCTCAAGCGCTGGGCCGAGCGCATCGACGCCTGGCATCACGGCGAGCAACCTAAAGATGCCCATCTGATCGCGCCACGCCTGAAGCCACGCGCACGCAAATCCCGCGAAGTGTTCTGCTATTTCGATAACGACATCAAAGTCCGCGCGCCCTACGACGCCCGTGATCTGTTGCAGCGTTTCGAGCTGGATAAAGACCTCGCCACCACCCCCGGCGAACCCGCTGGCGAAGGAGTGCTGGCATGAGTATTCCAGAACCGGTCGGCTTCACCGATGAAGGCTCGGACGTCGCGCCTTCGGTACGCACGTTCACCGTGTTGACGGTCAATACCCACAAGGGCTTCACCGCACTCAACCGACGTTTCATCCTTCCGGAATTGCGCGAAGCCGTGCGCAGCGTGGCAGCCGACGTGGTGTTCCTGCAGGAAGTCCACGGCACCCACGAGCATCATCACAAGCGCTACAGCAATTGGCCGACGATGCCGCAGTACGAATTCCTCGCCGACAGTCTCTGGCCGCAGTTCGCCTATGGGCGCAACGCGGTGTACCCGGACGGCGATCACGGCAATGCGTTGCTGTCGAAATTCCAGATCATCCGCCACGACAACCTCGACGTGTCGATCAGCGGCCACGAGAACCGAGGCTTGCTGCATTGCGTGCTGCGCCTGCCCGGCGACGGCGCCGAAATCCATGCGATCTGCGTGCATCTGGGCTTGCGCGAAAGTCATCGCAACGCACAGTTGAAACTGCTCGGCGAACGACTTGCCGAATTGCCCGACGACGCACCAGTGATCGTCGCCGGCGACTTCAATGACTGGCGCCAGCGTGCCGATGCACTGCTCAAACCTTGCGGCCTGCGTGAAGTGTTCGCCGAGCACCACGGCAAGCCTGCACGCAGTTTCCCCGCACGCCTGCCGACCCTGCGGCTCGATCGCATCTACGTGCGCAACCTCAAGGCCAGCCAGCCGAAAGTCCTCGCCAACCGCCCTTGGTCACACCTTTCCGACCACGCACCGTTATCGGTGGAGATCGAACTATGAACAGCGCGCCGCTGGAGAAATCCGCCGTGGAACCCATCAGCATCAACCCGCCGATACGCGAGCCCGGCCAGGTCGACGTCGAGTACCGCTGGCAGGGCGGCAACCATGTGCAATTGCTGGAAAACGGCGAGGAGTATTTCCCTCGCGTATTCGCGGCGATGCGCGCGGCGAAAAGTGAAATCCTCCTGGAGACATTCATCGTCTTCGAAGACAAGGTCGGCGCCGAACTGCAGGAGGTTCTGATTGATGCGGCGAAGCGCGGCGTGCGCACCACCGTCAGCCTCGACGGCTTCGGCTGCGGTGAGTTGAGCACCGCCTATCTCGCCGCGCTGAGCGAGGCCGGGGTGCATTTGCAGATCTTCGACCCGGCGCCCAAGCACTTGGGCATTCGCACCAATTGGTTTCGCCGCCTGCACCGCAAGATCGTCGTGGTCGACGGCCTGATTGCATTCATCGGCGGAATCAACTTTTCCGGTGATCACCTCGCCGATTTCGGCCCCGAGGCCAAGCAGGACTATTCGGTGGAAGTACAAGGGCCGGCGGTCGCCGACATCCACCATTTTGCCCTGCTGCAAAGTGGCAGACCAGGCCGCGCGCGGTTCTGGTGGCAACGTCGGCGCCAGCGTCGCGCCGAGATGGCTTTCGACGACCACGACGGCCAGGTGCGCCTGGTGTTCCGCGACAACGATCAGCACCACACCGATATCGAAGATGTCTATTTGCAGGTATTGCGCCGCGCCAAACGTCGGGTGGTCATCGCCAATGCGTATTTCTTTCCCGGTTATCGTCTGCTGCGCGAAATGCGCAATGCCGCGCGCCGAGGCGTCGATGTCCGACTGATCCTGCAAGGCCAGCCGGACATGCTGGTGGCCAAGCTCGCCGCGCGCATGACCTACGATTATTTGCTCAAGGCCGGGGTGCAGATTCACGAATATTGCCAGCGCCCGCTGCACGGCAAAGTCGCGCTGGTCGATGACGAATGGAGCACCGTGGGTTCGAGTAATCTCGACCCGTTGAGCCTGTCACTGAATCTGGAAGCCAACGTGCTGATCCGTGATCGCGCGTTCAATCAGCACTTGTTCGAGCGCCTCGAAGATCTCAGCCAGAACCACTGCAAAGCCATGGACGCCAGCAAGTCCCCGCGCGGCCGCATCTGGCACATGACCATTGGTTTTCTGGTGTTCCACTTTCTGCGGCATTTCCCGGCGATGGCCGGTTGGCTGCCGGCGCACAAACCGCGGCTCAAGCCGTTTCGAGGTAATCGCTCATGAGCCATTCCGAGGTGCATCCGAATGCTCATGCCGTGCCAGCGACTCACTCGAAATGGAGTCGCTGGAAACGTCCGCTGACGTTGCTGTTTTTCCTCGCGCTGATTGTCTTGCTGACGTTGTTTGCCACACGCATCGAATGGGCCGAAGTGTTGCAAACCCTCGCCGACTTCAAGGTGCGCACGCTGATCATTGCCGCCAGCCTGACGCTGCTGAGTTTTCTCGTGTACGCCAGTTTCGACCTGATCGGCCGCACCTATATTCGTCAGGATCTGACCTGGAAACAGATCCTGCCGGTGGGGATCATCAGCTACGCGTTCAACCTCAATCTCAGTGCCTGGGTCGGCGGCATCGCCATGCGTTATCGGCTGTATTCGCGACTGGGCGTGAGCAAGGGGAATATTGCCAAGATTCTTGGCCTGAGCCTGGCGACCAACTGGTTTGGCTACATGACCATTGCCGGTGTGGTGTTCAGCAGTGGTCTGGTGAGCATGCCGCCAGGCTGGAAAGTCAGCAGCGGTGCGTTGCAGGGCATCGGGGTTTTGTTGCTGCTGGTCAGCGCCGGTTACCTCGCGGCGTGTCAGTTTTCCAAGCGACGCGAGTGGTCGATTCGCGGCGTGGAAATCAATCTGCCGTCGCTGCGCATGGCGGTCCTGCAATTGCTCCTTGGGGCGTTGAACTGGTCGTTGATGGCAGCGGTGATTTTCACTTTGTTGCCGAGCAAGCTCGACTATCCGTTGGTGCTGGGGGTGTTGTTGATCAGTGCGATTGCCGGGGTCATCACGCATATTCCGGCGGGGCTTGGGGTGTTGGAGGCAGTGTTTGTCGCGCTGCTGCAGCACGAGGCTTCGCGTGGGAGTCTGGTGGCGGGATTGCTGGCGTATCGGGCGATTTATTTTCTGTTGCCGTTGTTGATTACGCTGGTGATGTATCTGGTGGTGGAGGCAAAAGCCAAGGCGTTGCGGATCGAAAAGACGCCGAGGCATTAAGAGCAAAAGATCCCAGCCTGCGGCAGCTCCTACAGAGATCTCTGTAGGAGCTGCCGCAGGCTGCGATCTTTTGATTTCAGGATTGAATAATGCTCAACCGTTCGCCAACGACCATCTCGGTAATCCAGTCCACCAATATCGAGGTATATGCCTGCTGCGACACCGGTTCGCTCAACGCATGGTCGGCGCCATCGATAATCCGGTGCGTCAGTGAGTGCGTCTGCTGACACGCCGCGCGGTAACTCATGATCGCCGCATGTGGGACGTAATCATCGGTTTCCGATTCGACCAGCAATACATCGCCAGTGAATTGCGAACACGCGTGCAATGCCCGATTAGTGTCAGCGCGCACCAGCGTGCTGCGATAATCACGCAAATCCGCCTTGTCCAGATCACGCTTGGGGGTGTGCCATTGCTCGTCGCGATACAGTGCCGGCACGCGCAACGCCAGCCAGCGCACCGGGCGCAATGACGTGAGGATGGAGGCGAGATAGCCGCCATAACTGGTGCCCACCACGGCGATGGCCGAGGTGTCGAGCGCCGGATGCGCCAGCAATCGATCATAGGCCGCGAGCAAATCGCGCAGATTGTCTTCGCGGGTAATTCGGGTCAGTGGTATCCCGGTGCCGCCAGTGTGCCCGCGCAAGTCGAATGTCAGACACACACAACCGAGACCGGCGATGCCTTTCGCGCGCTCAAGATCGCGCTCCTGGCTACCGCCCCAACCGTGGACAAACAACACCCCCGGGACTTTCGATTTGGGACTGAGAAACGTCCCGCTCATCTGTTCATCATCAATGTCGATTTGAATGCTTTCGCTTCTAGCCGTCATAGGATTTGACCGTTACGTATTTGAGAAGAAACTCGCTGTTCTCAGCCGGGCCGCGATACACCTCGATGGCATCCGCCGGCAACGGCTGATCGATGTAGGTTTCCACCGAAGACACGCGGATCGCGCGCATTCCCGGATCGTTGACGAAACTTTGCAGCGCCGCGACTTCGGCGCTGCTGGCACCGCCCATGCGCCAGGATTGTTCGAGCACGCCGCTGCGTGTCTTGCCGTTGCTGTCCAGGCCTTGGGCGATGTCGTAGTTGCGGCGCGAGGCGTAGAAGCGTGGGTAGGCTTCGTCGGCGGCGCTGTCGAAAATCTGCGCCTGCTCGATGGCCAGACGTACATCATCGGGCAATTCCAGCGCCAGCAGTTCTTCGTATCCGCCCTGCACCACCAGCAGGTTCGAACCGCCGTAGACATCTTCGTCGTGAGCGTCTTTGGTCAAGTATTGATCACCGCAGTAGCTCAGCACTTTGTCGCCGATGAATGACTGGCCGACGCTGTGGGTGATGACGTCGCGCAAGTCCTGCTCCAGCACTACACCTTCGCTGAACTGTTTGGCAACGTCGGTGCGGGCGAGCATTTCATCGAAGGCGTCCAGACTCTTGATCACCTCCTGACCGCGCCCGGCACAGGCGTGGATCGGCTTCAGGCGGATCGGCCCGCTGTACAACAAGTGTTCGGCGGCGGCCCGCGCATCTTCGAGGGCAAACACACTCAAACCATCGAGCACCACGTTACGCGTGCGTTCGCTGAACAGCGGCGACCAGCCTTGCGGCGCATGCGCGAGATGACTGCGCAGGCCGTGGCTGATGGCTTTGGTGCAGATGAAATCGTGTTCGACAAACCCGCCCCATAGATCATCCGGACCGTTGATCCCCAGCGCCTGAGCGTGCCCGGCGCCGACGATGGTTTGCGTTGGCAACAGATACAGATCACGACCACGGTGTTTTTCCGGGTCGTAGCTGCCACCGAACTTCAATCCGAGAATTTGCGCCAGCCAGCGGGCCAGCGCCTTGTTGGTTTGCACTTCATGTTGCGGCGCGTCGGCGCGTACCGAATGGGCGACGACGGTTTTTCTGCGGGGTGTCGGGGTCATGCGTCCCCCTTCCATCGGTTCGATGACTGTAGCGGTGAGAGGTGCAGAGATCAGGCCAACCGCTGCTCTATGGAAATCCTTGGTTAATCAGAAACTTGCCGGAATCGTGCTGGCATCACGCCTGTTTCAATCTGCACGACCATGCGCTAAACCCCGGCAAATTGCACGATCCCGGACGGCGCACCGTGCCTTGTAGGAGTGAGCCTGCTCGCGATTGCGGTGTGTCAGTCAGCAATTTTTTTCTGACAGATTGCCATCGCGAGCAGGCTCACTCCTACATTAAAACGTTGTGGCTTTCGGGTTCGGGGTTACGCCGAACCGTGCCCGATAATCACTCGGCGCCAGCCCGGTGATTTTTCTGAAGATCGCGCGAAACGCCCCGGGATCCTGATAACCCACCGTCCACGCGATGTGATCGATGGTGCCGTTGCTGAACTCAAGCATCTCGCGAGCTTTGCCCACCCGCAGATGCTGGCAATACTCCGTTGGCTTCAACCCGGTCGCCGCACGAAAGCGGCGCAGGAAGGTGCGTTCCTCAAGCCCCGCACGCTCGGCCATGGTCGTGAGCGAAACCTCGGTGGCGCCGGTACTTTGCAACCAATGCTGAACCTTGAGAATCGCGGCGTCGCCGTGACTGAGGATCGGCGCAAAATTACTGCCGCATTCACTGGCACTGTCGCTGTGTTCGACCACCAGAAATCGTGCCGTACTTGAAGCGATACTCGGCCCGAGCAGACGATCAACCAGGCGCAGCCCCAACTCCGACCAGGCCATTAACCCGGCCGTGGTTATCAGGTCGCCGTCATCGACAATCGGTGTATCTGCCTTGAGTTTGATTTTCGGATAACGCTCGGCGAAAGCCTTGGCCGACGTCCAGTGGGTGGTAGCGCTGCGGCCATCAAGCAGACCGCTTTCCGCCAGCAGCAGCGAACCCACGCAGACGCCGCCCAGCGTGGCGCCGCGAGCGTGCTGATCGCGCAGCCATTGCGCCAGGGCGGGGGACATTTGCCCCGCGCTAAAACCACCGATGGACGGCGGAATCAGCACCGCCAGCAAAGCACTGTTAGCCTGCGGATAACTGTCGTGAACCCGCTGCGGCGGCTGGTCACCTTCGACCTGCCAATGACTGACCCGCAGCAGCGGCAGTTGCGCAGCCTGATGCTCGTCAGCAATCCGGTTGGCCACCGCAAACAGATCCGTCAGGCCATGCACCGCCGCCATCTGCGCACCGGGGTAAATCAAGATGCCCAGTTCAGCGACAGCGGCCCTTTCTGCGCCCATTGTCAGTTTTCCCCTGTCTATTGTCGGTGCGGCCAATCCCCGAATCGTCGGCCGTCGCCAATACTGAAGCCACTTCCAGCCAATCCATCGAGGACACACCCATGGCCAAGCAAGCGCTCATCGTAGTCGATATCCAGAACGACTACTTCCCCCAAGGCAAGTGGCCGTTGGCCGGTGCCGACGCCGCTGCTGACAACGCCGCGCGACTGCTTGCAGCGTTCCGCGAGACGGGTGATTCAGTGGTGCACATCCGTCACGAGTTCACATCGAACGATGCGCCGTTTTTCATTCCCGGATCGGAGGGCGCCAAGCTGCATCCGAAAGTGCTCAACCGCGCCGACGAGCCCGTCGTGCTCAAGCACTTCGTCAATTCGTTTCGCGAAACCGAACTGCAAGCGATCCTCGATGAACAAGGCATCAAGGAGCTGGTGGTGGTTGGCAGCATGAGCCACATGTGCGTCGACGGCATCACCCGTGCGGCGGCTGACCTCGGCTACACCGTCACGGTAATTCACGATGCCTGCGCCAGCCGCGACCTGGAGTTCAACGGCATGACCGTGCCTGCCGCGCAGGTACACGCCGCTTTCATGTCGGCGCTGGGTTTTGCCTATGCCAGTGTGGTCTCGACTGATGAGTTTCTGGCCTCCAGCCATTAAGACACACTTTGTTAAATGTCTCGGCCCGCCAGGTTGCGGGCCTTTTTTCGCTTGCCTTAAAAATCTCACGCGTGAGCCATTGATGGCGCTTTGATTTGGTTGTAGTGTGGCTCACGCGTGAGATATTCATAACCGAGTCAATGCCATGAAAAGCCGTTCTCCCACATCGAAATCGGAAAGCCCCAAGGGAGAGCGCGCAAAAGTGTCCGCGAAGAAACCATCGAGCTTCTATATGAAGCAGATGCGCGCGGGCCTGGCCGCCGCCGGTTATGTGAAACACGAGACTTGGGTGCTTCCCGAAAACCGAAGCTTGCTCAAGCAAATGGAGCAACAGCTACGCCAACCGATTCTGGCTGGCTCTTTCATGTCGGAGAATTACATGAGCGCAGGCAACAACTGGAATATCGATAGCCTCTTCAACGCCCTCAAGGCCCTGGACGAGGTGGCTTCGCAAGAAATCACGCTGTCGCTGATCCAGAGCTCCGAACCCAGCATCAAGCTGGAAATGAATGAATTCGGCGGTCTGCCGATTCACATCGCCGTGGCCGGCCAGCAGATCATCGTCGACACCGTGCTGGTGGACATCGATTCGATCACTGACGTGCGCGCCTTCAACGACGCCGTGCTGCGCAGCCGGGAAATGTTCCCGCTGTCGTCGATCGGTATCGAGTCGATGCCGAACGGGCAGACCGTTTACAACATGTTTGGCGCCCTCAGCGCCGACTCGAGCCTGACCAACGTGGTGACCGAGGTGAAAACCCTGGTCGACAACGTGCAGCGCGCGAGTGAAGCCTTCGAACACTTCTTCAAGTAATCAACAGGGAATATCCAATGACTCAGTCCATCTGGAGCAAGTTGTTCACCGCACTGCGCGGCGGCGCCAATGAAGTCGGCGAAGCCATCGTCGACCAGCAGGCCCTGCGTATCCTCGATCAGGAAATTCGCGACGCCGACACCGCGCTGTCGAATGCCCGTCGCGAACTGGTCACGATCATGGCCAAGCACAAACTGGCCGCCGACCGCGTGAGCGAGTACGACGCCAAGATCAAGGATCTCGAAGCCAAGGCTGTCGCAGCCCTGAGTGCCGGTCGCGAAGACCTGGCGCTGGAAGTGGCCGAAGCGATCTCGACGCTGACCAACGACCTCGATGCCGAGAAAAAACAAAGCGATGAGTTCGGCACCTACGCCGAGAACATGCGCAAAGACATCAACAAGGCCGAAGCCCGTATCAAGAGCCTGCGCCAGCAAGTGGACATGGCCAAGGCGCGTGAAAGCGTGCAGAAAGCCCAGGTCAGTGCATCGATTGCCAGCGGCGGCGCCAACGGCAAACTGGAAACCGCGGTGGGCACCCTCAACCGCCTGCAAGCCAAGCAGCAGCAACGCGCTGCCGAGCTGAGTGCGGCCGACGAGCTGGCGGATGCATCGTCCGGCAACGACCTCGATCGCAAACTGCGCGACGCCGGCATCACGCCGAACGAAGGCAGCGCCAACGCGATTCTTGAGCGCCTGAAGCAGAAGTCCGCTCAGTAACACCGCAACCTACCCTGTGTAGGAGCCGCCGAAGGCTGCGATCTTTTGATCTTGTCTTTAAAAACAAAATCAAAAGATCGCAGCCTTCGGCAGCTCCTACATGGGATCCCGGCCCGGTACACTAGCGACGTTTTTTGCCGACGAACACCTCCACCCGCTTCAAGGAACGTACCCATGGGATGGTTTAAAGATTTGCTGGGCACCAGTAACTGGCAGACCGCTGCGCCAACGCCAACCGTTGCCAGTGGCCCACTCGGGATGGCCCAGGGCAAAGCCGTCAGGTTCGATACGACTCTGGCGCTGCTGCTCGACGGTTCGACCTCGGTGCGCGTGCCCTTCGACCAAGCGATCTGGAGCGCCGGCTGGGTCGACCTTGGCCAGTCCAACAAACTGCACCGCTATTACATGAACGACGAGGATTTCTGGGTTCAGATCCACGTCACCGGTGACGACCAGATCGAGTCGGTCACCCTGTTCAACTACCTCAGCTACGTGACAGTCAACAGTGACGCCGAACTGCAGCGCCTCGCCGGCCCAAGCAGCCCGATCGGCCTGCCGACCTACAGCCACGAAGGTGTCGAGTACACCCGTGAATGGGGCACTGAACAAGACCAGACAGAACTCGTACCGATGACCGAACAAGTGATCAATCCGGACGAGAGCTACACCATCGAACATCATTCGATGCTTTACGCCCGCGACACCGGCCTGACCGATCGCCGCGAATTGCTGCTGTTCTCCGTCGAACAGGACGAAGAAGGCACCGTCAGCCTGAGCACCTCACTGGGCATCTCGCTGTACACGACTGATATCGGCACCATTTAAAAAGGAAGTTTTTCATGCTGGAAGTGCTGGCCGTTTCCCTCAACAAGACCGCATTGGTCGGTTTCGTCGTCTACCTGATCGGCGCCGTCTTGCTGTTCATGCTGTTTCAATTCGTCTACACGCGCATCACCCCGCACAAGGAATTCGAGCTGATCCGCGCCGGCAACAGCGCCGCCGCAATTGCTTTATCTGGTGCGATCATCGGTTTTGCGATTCCGGCCAGTAACGTGATCGCCTTTTCGGTCAACGTCGTCGACTTCGTGCTTTGGGCGGTGATCGCGGCGGTTGTACAACTGCTGGCGTTTCTCGCCACAGGCCTGGTCCTCAAAGGCACTTCGCAACGCATCGCCAACGGTGAAGTGGCTTCCGGCATTTACGTCGCTGCGGTGGCGATCAGCGTCGGCATGCTCAATGCCGCGTGCATGACACCGTCCAACTGACCGGCAGGAAGCCCTCGATGAAACGCAGTAAATACGTTCAGTTGTCCCTCGCCGCTTCGGTGGCCCTGGCCATTTCCGGCGAAGCGGCAGCAATCGATCAGCCACGCAGCTTCCAGAGTGTCGAGCAGTGTGTCGATGCCGAAGTCGCCGCCGATGTCTGCTCGAACGCCTACGTCGCCGCCCTGACCGAACACCGGCGCATCGCCCCGGCGTACGATGACAAGGCCGAGTGCGACGCCGACTTTGCCGCCGACTGGTGCCAGAAAAACTCGTCCGGCAAATTCGTGCCGAAACTGGGCGGCTTCAAGATCCGCCAGAACGCTGAAGCGCCGCAGAATCTTGATGCGCTTGCCGATGCGCAAATGCCCGCCGGTGACGCCAACGCCGCCCAGGCTGCACAGGCTGCACAGGCCACGAGCCACTCTTCCGGCAGTTCGACCAGCGGCCTGCTCACCGGATGGCTGATCGGCAATGCGATGAGTAACAATTCCAATCGCACGGTTTATCGCGATCGCGACACACGCCAGACCTACAACACCTCGACGCAGTACCGCAAAGTCGAATCGGCACCGGTCACGCGCAGCCAGCCTGACTACGAGAGCAGCAAGAGCAAGCCGGTGAACGTCGCGTCCTCGACTTCCCGTGGTGGTTTCGGCAGTCAGTCCAGTGCCCGTAGCGGTTGGGGTGGCTGGGGCAGCAGTTCCGGTCGTTCGAGCAGCTGATCATGAAAAAGATCCACTGCGCCGAGCGCCCCGACTGGAAACAGACCGCCGAGAGCCTCGGCTTCATGTTCCATACCATCGACGACGAACCGTACTGGGACGAAAGCGCCTACTACCAGTTCTCGCTGGCGCAGATCGAAAACGATCTCGAGGATCCGACCACCGAACTGCACGAGATGTGCATGGACCTGGTCGACCGCGTCGTGCGCAGCGAAGAGTTGCTCGACCGCTTGAGCATCCCGCCGTCGTACTACGACATGATCCGCACCTCCTGGCTGGAAGGTCATCCGCATCTGTACGGGCGCATGGACTTTTCCTATAGCGGTAACGGCCCGGCGAAACTGCTGGAGCTCAACTACGACACGCCGACCAGCCTCTACGAAGCGGCGGCGTTCCAGTGGGGCTGGCTTGAGCAAAGTATCGAACGCGGTACGCTGCCGCGCCATGCCGACCAGTTCAACAGCATCGACACCAAACTGCATCAGGCTTTTGCCGAGTTGCAACTGAAGCGGCCGTTCTACTTTGCGTCGATGCGGGACTCGGTCGAGGACAAAGGCACCACCGATTACCTGCGATTGATCGCCGAGAAAGTCGGTATCGAATCGCGGCACATCGACATCGAAGACATCGGCCTGACGGCTGAAGGTCGCTTTGTTGATCTGCAAGATCGCTGGATCCCGCACCTGTTCAAGCTGCACGCCTGGGAATTCATCTTCCAGGAGCCGTTCGGTGCGGCGATTGCCGAGTGCGACACGCAGTTTTTCGAACCGGCATGGAAGGCGATCCTGTCGAACAAAGGCGTATTGCCGTTGCTGTGGGAAATGCACAAGGGCCATCCGAACCTGCTGGCCGCGCATCTTGATCCAGATCCGGCCAGTGCTGTGCCCAAGGGCTGGGTACGCAAGCCGTACTTTTCCCGCGAAGGCGCCAACATTGAACTGCAGACGGCTGACGGTCTGATCGTCAAAGAGGACGGGCCGTACACCGATGCGCCATTTATCCTGCAGGAGTTTGCGCCGCTGCCAAAGTTTGGCGACAGCTACACGCTGATCGGCTCGTGGGTGATTGGCGATCAGGCGGCGGGGATTGGTGTGCGGGAAGACAACAGTTTGATCACCAAGGACTCCAGCCGCTTCCTGCCGCACCTGATTCTTGACTGAAACGCCCTCCGTGTAGGAGCTGCGGCACGCTGCGATCTTTTGATCTTTTAAAAACAACATCAAATGATCGCAGCGTGCCGCAGCTCCTACAGGGCGCGTGTTTTATGCAGGCACAAAAAAGGCCCGTCGCTTGATGCGACGGGCCTTTTTATTTGCAGCGGTTACAACATCGGATCAGAACGGAATATCGTCATCAAAGCTGTCGAAATCCGGAGCTGGCTGCGGTGCGGCCTGCTGTGGAGCCGGGGCCGAACGCTGTTGCGGAGCCGACTGCTGCGGACGCGGAGCCTGCTGGCGTGGAGCCGGTGCGGACTGCTGGTAGTTGTTGCCGCCACCTTGTTGGTCGCCCTGTTGTGGACGGCCGCCGAGCAGTTGCATGGTGCCTTGCATGTCGACCACGATTTCGGTGGTGTAACGCTTGATACCGTCTTTTTCCCACTCGCGGGTCTGCAACTTGCCTTCGATGTAGACCTGCGAACCTTTACGCAGGTATTCGCCGGCGATTTCCGCAACCTTGCCGAACATCGAAACACGGTGCCACTCGGTCTTCTCGACCTTCTGACCGGTTTGCTTGTCGGTCCACTGTTCGCTGGTTGCCAGACTCAGGTTGGTCACGGCGTTACCGTTAGGCAGGTAGCGAACTTCGGGATCCTGGCCGCAAGTGCCGACCAATATGACTTTGTTAACCCCACGGGCCATAACGTTCTCCTAGGCTTCGCAAGCAGCCTCGGCCGGGTTGTTCACCAGGCGTTCGAGGGTGTCGCGATCCACTAATTCTTTGTCCAGTTTGATGTAAACAGCCGCTTCGTCAGCAACTATCACTGCATCGGTTACCCCTACAAGGGCCTTGAGGCGCTCGACCAGACCCGCTTCGCGGATCGCCTCGGGCGACAACGGCAAGCGCAGGCTCGTCACGTAGGGAGGTTCACGCATGGTAACAGCAAAGGCCAGCCAGATGGCAGCCAGACCCGCGCATCCAAGGAACACAACCGACAGACCGCCATGCTGAAACAACCAGCCGCCGAGTATCCCGCCGAGTGCCGAACCGAGGAACTGACTGGTGGAATACACGCCCATGGCCGTGCCCTTGCCACCCGCCGGTGAAACCTTGCTGATCAGCGACGGCAATGAAGCCTCCAGCAGATTGAACGCGGTGAAAAACACCACCGTGCCGATCACCAGAGCCCGCAGGCTGTCGCCGAACTGCCAGAAGAATAGCTCAGTCAGCATCAGCGTCAGGACGGCGCCGAGCAAAACTCGTTTCATTTTGCGTTTCTTCTCGCCATAGATGATGAACGGGATCATGGCGAAGAACGAAATCAGCAACGCGGTGAGGTAGACCCACCAGTGCTGCTCCTTGGGCAAACCGGCTTTTTCCACCAGCGCCAAAGGCAGTGCGACGAAGCTCGACATCAACATGGCATGTAACACAAAGATGCCCAGATCGAGTCGCAGCAGGTCTGGATGCTTGAGTGTCGGCATCAGCGCCTGACGCGCCACACCGGACTCGCGATGCGTCAGCGGCCCTGTGGATTTCGGCACCATGAACATGACGATGACGATTCCCACCAATGCCATGCCACCGGTGGCCAGGAACAACCCGGACAAGCCGAACGCACGGGTCAGCAAAGGCCCGACGACCATGGCCACGGCGAACGACAGACCAATCGTCATGCCGATCATCGCCATGGCTTTGGTGCGGTGTTGCTCGCGGGTAAGGTCGGAAAGCAAGGCCATCACCGCAGCAGAAATGGCGCCGGCACCTTGCAGGATTCGTCCGGCAATCACGCCCCAGATCGAATCGGCTTGCGACGCGAGGACGCTACCGAGGGCGAAGACGATCAGCCCGAGGTAAATCACCGGTCGACGGCCAATGCGGTCAGAAATGATCCCGAACGGAATCTGGAAAATTGCCTGGGTCAGGCCGTAGGCGCCGATGGCCAAACCGATCAGGGCCGGGGTCGCACCCGCCAGATCCATGCCGTAGGTCGCCAGTACCGGCAACACCATGAACATGCCAAGCATACGGAAGGCGAACACCAGGGCCAGACCGCTCGCCGCGCGGGTCTCGCTGCCACTCATGCGTTCGCTGTGGGGATCGTGCATGGAAAAACCTCGTGTGAACCGGCGGCGATTCTACCAGTCCCATCGAAAGACGGGGTAGATCGCGACGCTTTGACGCGTATAGATGAAACTCTCTTCATCCAGGGTAAAAAACCCTTCGTTTGATAGTGTGCATCCATCCAGTATTTGGCCGTATACTCCTACGTTTTCGACGCCCGCCGAGCGAGGCCACTTTGGACAAGATCCTGATACGTGGGGCCCGTACCCACAACCTGAAGAACATCGACCTGACCCTGCCACGGGACAAGCTGATCGTCATCACCGGCCTGTCTGGATCCGGCAAGTCGTCCCTGGCCTTCGACACACTGTACGCCGAAGGTCAGCGCCGCTATGTCGAATCGCTGTCGGCCTACGCCCGCCAGTTCCTGTCGATGATGGAAAAACCCGACGTCGATACCATCGAAGGCCTGTCGCCGGCGATCTCCATCGAACAGAAGTCGACCTCGCACAACCCGCGCTCCACGGTCGGCACCATCACCGAAATCTACGACTACCTGCGCCTGCTCTATGCACGCGTTGGTACGCCGCGCTGCCCGGATCACGACATTCCGCTGGAGGCGCAAACCGTCAGCCAGATGGTCGACCTGGTGCTGGCTCAGCCCGAAGGCAGCAAATTGATGCTGCTGGCGCCGGTGATCCGCGAGCGCAAAGGTGAACACCTGTCGGTCTTCGAAGAGCTGCGCGCGCAAGGTTTCGTCCGCGCACGGGTCAACGGCCGGATCTGCGAACTCGACGAACTGCCGAAACTGGATAAGCAAAAGAAGCATTCGATCGATGTGATCGTCGACCGCTTCAAGGTGCGCGCAGACCTGCAGCAACGTCTGGCCGAGTCTTTCGAGACCGCGCTGAAACTGGCGGACGGCATCGCCCTGGTCGCACCGATGGACGATGAACCGGGCGAAGAGATGATCTTCTCCGCGCGCTTCGCCTGCCCGATCTGCGGCCACGCGATCAGCGAACTGGAACCCAAGCTATTTTCCTTCAACAACCCGGCCGGCGCCTGCCCGACGTGCGATGGCCTGGGGGTGAAGCAATTCTTCGACATCAAACGACTGGTCAACGGCGAGCTGACGCTGGCCGAAGGCGCGATTCGCGGCTGGGACCGGCGCAACGTCTATTACTTCCAGATGTTGGGGTCACTGGCTTCGCATTATGGTTTTAGCCTGGAAGTGCCGTTCAACGATCTGCCGGCCGATCAGCAGAAGTCCATCCTGCACGGCAGCGGCTCGCAGAACGTCGACTTCAAATACCTGAACGACCGTGGCGATATCGTCAAACGCTCGCACCCGTTCGAAGGCATCGTGCCAAACCTGGAGCGTCGCTACCGCGAGACCGAGTCGGCGAGCGTGCGCGAAGAGCTCGCCAAGTTCCTCAGCACTCAGTCGTGCCCGGATTGCCGTGGTACCCGTTTGCGTCGTGAAGCGCGGCATGTGTGGGTTGGCGAGAAGACACTGCCAGCAGTGACCAACCTGCCGATCGGTGACGCTTGCGAGTATTTCGGCCAGCTGAAGATGACCGGTCGACGCGGCGAAATCGCCGACAAGATCCTCAAGGAAATCCGCGAGCGTCTGCAGTTTCTGGTTAACGTCGGTCTCGACTACCTGTCGCTGGATCGCAGTGCTGACACGCTGTCCGGTGGCGAGGCGCAGCGGATTCGTCTGGCCAGTCAGATCGGCGCGGGTCTGGTCGGCGTTCTGTACATTCTCGATGAACCGTCGATTGGTTTGCACCAACGCGACAACGACCGACTTCTCGGCACGCTCAAGCATCTTCGCGATATCGGCAACACGGTAATCGTGGTCGAGCACGACGAGGATGCAATTCGCCTGGCCGATTACGTTGTGGATATCGGCCCGGGCGCAGGCGTGCATGGTGGGCAAATCGTTGCCGAAGGTACCCCGGCCGAAGTCATGGCGCACCCGGATTCCCTGACCGGCAAATACCTGTCGGGCCGGGTGAAGATTGAAGTGCCGGCCAAACGCACGCCACGTAACAAGAAGCTCAATCTGTCGCTTAAAGGCGCGCGCGGCAATAACCTGCGCAATGTTGATCTGGACATTCCTATCGGCTTGCTGACTTGCGTGACCGGCGTGTCCGGCTCAGGCAAATCGACGCTGATCAACAACACGCTGTTCCCGCTGAGCGCCACAGCACTCAACGGCGCAACCACTCTGGAAGCGGCAGCTCACGACAGCATCAAAGGCCTTGAGCATCTGGACAAAGTCGTCGACATCGACCAGAGCCCGATCGGTCGTACACCGCGCTCCAACCCGGCAACTTATACCGGTTTGTTTACACCGATCCGCGAGCTGTTCGCTGGCGTGCCCGAGTCGCGCTCCCGTGGTTATGGCCCGGGGCGTTTCTCGTTCAACGTCAAGGGCGGTCGCTGCGAAGCGTGCCAGGGCGATGGCCTGATCAAGGTGGAAATGCACTTCCTACCGGACATCTACGTGCCGTGCGACGTGTGCAAGAGCAAGCGCTACAACCGTGAAACCCTCGAGATCAAATACAAGGGCAAGAGCATCCACGAAACCCTCGAGATGACCATCGAGGAAGCCCGGGTGTTCTTCGACGCGGTGCCGGCACTGGCGCGCAAACTGCAGACTTTGATGGATGTTGGTCTGTCGTACATCAAGCTCGGTCAGTCGGCGACCACGTTGTCGGGTGGTGAGGCACAGCGGGTCAAGCTGTCTCGCGAGCTGTCCAAGCGTGACACCGGCAAGACCCTGTACATCCTCGATGAGCCGACCACCGGTTTGCACTTCGCGGATATCCAGCAGTTGCTCGATGTACTGCATCGTCTGCGTGACCACGGCAACACGGTGGTGGTGATCGAGCACAATCTCGACGTTATCAAGACGGCCGACTGGCTGGTCGACCTCGGGCCGGAGGGTGGCTCCAAGGGTGGCCAGATCATTGCCACCGGTACGCCGGAAGAAGTGGCCGAGATGAAGCAATCTCACACCGGCCACTACCTCAAGCCACTGCTGATCCGTGATCGGGCTTAAACGACGAGCATGAAAAAGCCCCTGTCACTTCAACAGTGACAGGGGCTTTTTTGTATCTGCTGCAATCAGGACGTGTGGGATTGCAGGTAGTTCTCGAGACCTATCAGCTTGATCAGGCCCAACTGCTTTTCCAGCCAGTAGGTGTGATCTTCTTCGGTATCATTGAGCTGAACCCGCAGGATCTCGCGGCTGACGTAGTCTTTGTGCTGCTCGCACAACTCAATGCCTTTGCACAGCGCGGCGCGAACTTTGTACTCGAGGCGCAGATCTGCTTCGAGCATCTCCGGCACCGTGGTGCCGACGTCGAGGTCATCCGGACGCATGCGTGGCGTGCCTTCAAGCATCAGAATCCGGCGCATCAACGCATCAGCGTGACCCGCTTCTTCTTCCATCTCGTGGTTGATTCGCTCGTAGAGCTTGGTGAACCCCCAGTCCTCATACATCCGCGAATGAACGAAATATTGGTCACGCGCGGCCAGTTCGCCGGTCAGCAACGTGTTGAGGTAATCGATTACGTCTGGGTGGCCTTGCATCGCCCTACATCTCCCTACTTGAAAGTCTGTAGTTTGAACCAAGCTGACTGGAAGGTCACCCGTTACGCGCAATAAAAGCGAAGATATTCTTAGAAAAGCAGCCTAAATAACGCAAAAACCGCCCAAATGAGGGCGGTTCTGCTTCTCGTTTAGACTTCGTTAAGCTGTACGTTGAGCAGCTTTGCGATTGCTTCTCCATACGCCGGATCGGCTTTGTAGAAATGCTGCAATTGGCGGTCGACTACATCACTGGAAACGCCTGCCATTGCACCGGCGATGTTGCTCACCAGCAAAGCTTTCTGTTCGTCGCTCATCAACCGAAACAGCGCACCGGCATGGCTGTAGTAATCGGTGTCTTCGCGGTGATCGTAGCGATCGGCCGCACCGCTTAGAGCCAGCGCAGGCTCAGCGTAGTGCGGAGCTTGTTTCGGCGTTTCTATGTAGCTGTTCGGCTCATAGTTCGGTGCTGCGCCGCCATTACTGCCGAATGCCATTGAACCGTCGCGCTGGTAAGTGTTTACCGGGCTACGTGGCGCGTTCACCGGCAATTGCTGGTGATTGGTGCCGACGCGGTAGCGATGGGCGTCAGCGTAAGCGAATACGCGACCTTGCAGCATGCGGTCTGGCGACAGACCTACACCTGGCACCATGTTGCTCGGGCCAAACGCTGCCTGCTCGACTTCAGCGAAGTAGTTCTGCGGGTTGCGGTTCAGTTCCAGTTCGCCGACTTCGATCAACGGGAATTCTTTCTGCGACCAGGTTTTGGTTACGTCGAAAGGGTTCTCGTAGTGTGCCGCCGCTTGAGCCTCGGTCATGATCTGGATGCACACGCGCCATTTCGGGAAATCACCGCGCTCGACCGCTTCAAACAGGTCACGTTGGGCGTAATCCGGATCGGTGCCAGCAATACGAGCAGCATCCGCTGGTGCGAGGTTCTTGATGCCCTGTTTGGTCTTGTAGTGCCACTTCACCCAGTGACGCTCGCCTTGAGCGCTGATCAGGCTGTAAGTGTGGCTGCCAAAGCCGTGCATGTGACGGTAACCGTCAGGAATGCCACGATCGGAGAAGAGGATGGTCACCTGATGCAGCGCTTCAGGCGAATGCGACCAGAAGTCCCACATCATTTGCGCACTTTTCAGGTTGCTCTGCGGCAGACGCTTTTGCGTGTGGATGAAATCAGGGAATTTCAGCGGATCACGAATGAAGAAGACCGGCGTGTTGTTGCCAACAATGTCCCAGTTACCTTCCTCGGTGTAGAACTTGAGGGCAAAACCGCGAGGGTCGCGCTCGGTATCGGCCGAACCACGCTCGCCACCCACGGTGGAAAAGCGCAGGAACGTCGGGGTTTGCTTGCCAACCGATTCGAACAGCTTGGCGCTGGTGTAATCGGTGATATCACGAGTGACGGTAAACGTGCCGTAAGCGCCCGAGCCTTTGGCGTGTACGCGACGCTCTGGAATATTTTCACGGTTGAAGTGTGCGAGCTTCTCAAGCAGATGGAAATCGTCGAGAAGCAACGGGCCACGCGGGCCGGCGGAGCGAGAATTCTGATTATCAGCGACAGGTGCGCCACTGGCGGTCGTAAGCGTTTTGATCTGGCTCATACGGTCTTCTTCCTCTGTCAGTCTTGAAACTGCCGGCTAATCGGCTTGATGGGAAGTATTGATCATCAATGTGACAGCCACAAATTCATTAACTTGTGCGTATCGATAGAAAATTACTAATTATGTTTCCCAGCACATAGTGACAACAGAGCAGGGTCAGAAGCTTGTACGAACAGCGCATTTTCTTGCAGACACAAAAAACCGGGCACTAGGCCCGGTTCTTTGTTTCAGACTGACGTCTTACTCGGCGGATACAGCTTCGCCAGCAGTAGCACGATCAACCAACTCGACGTACGCCATAGGCGCGTTGTCGCCAGTGCGGAAACCGCACTTGAGGATGCGCAGGTAGCCACCCTCACGGGTAGCGTAACGCTTGCCCAGGTCGTTGAAGAGCTTACCAACGATAGCTTTCGAACGAGTACGGTCGAAAGCCAGACGGCGGTTAGCCAGGCTGTCTGTCTTGGCCAGAGTGATCAGCGGCTCAGCAACGCGACGCAGTTCTTTGGCTTTTGGCAGAGTAGTTTTGATCAGCTCGTGCTCGAACAGCGACACCGCCATGTTTTGAAACATGGCCTTGCGGTGCGAGCTGGTGCGGCTCAGGTGACGACCACTTTTACGATGACGCATGGTTCATTCCTTACCAAACACTACGTTCGGTGATTACGACGATCAGGCAGTCGCCTTGTCGTCCTTCTTAAGACTTGCAGGCGGCCAGTTGTCGAGGCGCATGCCGAGGGACAGACCGCGGGAGGCCAGAACGTCCTTGATTTCAGTCAAGGATTTCTTGCCCAGGTTCGGAGTCTTCAACAGCTCCACTTCGGTGCGCTGAATCAGGTCACCGATGTAGTAGATGTTTTCCGCCTTAAGGCAGTTAGCCGAACGTACAGTCAGTTCCAGATCGTCAACCGGGCGAAGCAGGATCGGATCGATCTCGTCTTCCTGCTCGACAACCACTGGCTCACTGTCACCTTTGAGGTCGACGAACGCAGCCAACTGCTGTTGCAGAATGGTTGCAGCGCGGCGAATAGCCTCTTCAGGATCCAGAGTACCGTTGGTTTCCAGATCAATAACCAGCTTGTCCAGGTTGGTACGCTGCTCGACACGGGCGTTTTCCACCACGTATGCGATACGGCGAACCGGGCTGAACGAAGAGTCAAGCTGCAAGCGACCGATGCTGCGGCTTTCGTCTTCATCGCTCTGACGCGAGTCTGCTGGTTCATAACCACGACCACGAGCTACGGTGAGCTTCATGTTCAGGGCGCCGTTAGACGCCAGGTTAGCGATTACGTGATCGGGATTAACGATCTCGACATCATGATCCAGCTGAATATCGGCAGCGGTAACCACCCCCGAACCCTTCTTCGACAAGGTCAGCGTAACTTCGTCACGACCGTGCAGCTTGATGGCCAGACCTTTAAGGTTCAACAGGATTTCAATTACGTCTTCCTGTACACCTTCGATGGCGCTGTACTCGTGGAGCACACCGTCAATCTCGGCCTCGACTACTGCGCAGCCGGGCATTGAGGACAACAGGATGCGTCGCAGCGCGTTGCCCAGGGTGTGGCCAAAACCACGCTCGAGAGGCTCGAGAGTGATCTTGGCGCGGGTTGGACTGACAACCTGCACATCAATATGGCGGGGTGTCAGGAACTCATTTACCGAAATCTGCATGGATGCACCTATTTTCTAGCCCTTACTTGGAGTAGAGCTCGACAATCAGGCTTTCGTTGATGTCGGCGGACAGATCACTGCGAGCAGGAACGTTCTTGAAAACGCCCGACTTCTTCTCAGTGTCTACTTCTACCCATTCTACGCGGCCACGTTGGGCACACAGATCGAGAGCTTGGACAATGCGAAGTTGGTTTTTTGCTTTCTCGCGAACTGCAACCACGTCACCAGCACGAACCTGATACGACGGAACGTTTACGGTCTGGCCGTTAACGCTGATCGACTTGTGCGATACCAGTTGACGGGATTCGGCACGAGTCGAACCAAAGCCCATACGATATACAACGTTGTCCAGACGGCATTCGAGCAGTTGCAGCAGGTTTTCACCGGTTGCACCTTTCTTGCCAGCAGCTTCTTTGTAGTAGCCGCTGAACTGACGCTCGAGAACGCCGTAGATACGACGGACCTTCTGCTTTTCACGCAGTTGGGTGCCGTAGTCGGACTGGCGACCGCGGCGTTGGCCGTGGATACCAGGTGCTGCTTCAATGTTGCACTTCGATTCGATCGCGCGCACGCCGCTCTTCAGGAAGAGATCGGTGCCTTCGCGACGAGCGAGTTTGCATTTTGGACCAATGTAACGAGCCATTCTTTACAATCTCCTGGATTACACGCGGCGCTTCTTCGGCGGACGGCACCCGTTGTGCGGGATTGGCGTCACGTCGGTGATGCTGGCGATCTTGTAGCCACAGCCGTTCAAAGCGCGGACTGCGGATTCACGACCTGGACCT